>NZ_JAKFWS010000047.1 GCF_021731785.1 Methylocystis sp. | reverse complement strand
CGCTGATCCTTTTCTACCGCGTCAGCTTCTCGATGATCGCCGGGCGCTTCTGCCGCTATGCGCCGACCTGCTCCGAATACGCCGATGAGGCGATCGCCAAACATGGCCTGTGGGTCGGCGGCTGGATGGGCTTGGCGCGCGTCTGCCGCTGCCGGCCGGCCGGCGGCGCTGGATTCGATCCTGTGCCGGAAACGCTACGCGCCGACGCCAGCGCGCTGACGCCATGGCGCTATGGCGTCTGGCGCCAGCGTCCGGTGTGTGAAGCGGTCGCGCCTGAGGATGAGACAAACTCCAGTCGCCCTTAATTGAGCACGACGACTTTCGTCCCGACCTTAACCCGGCCGTAGAGATCGACGACATCCTTGTTCGTCATGCGGATGCAGCCCGATGACACGGCGGCGCCGATCGTGTCAGGTTCGTTGGAGCCATGTATGCGGTACTGGCTTGAGCCGAGATAAAGCGCGCGCGCGCCGAGCGGGTTGTCCATGCCGCCGGCCATGTGGCGCGGCAAATCCGGCCGGCGCTTTAGCATCTGCGGCGGCGGGCTCCAATCCGGCCACTCGCGCTTGCGCGAAACGGTTTTTTCGCCGGACCAGGTGAAGCCCATTCGGCCGACGCCGACGCCGTATTCGATCGCGCGGCCGTCGCCGAGCACATAATAGAGCCGACGATCCTTGGTCGAGATGACGACCGTGCCGCGCTTGTACTCGGGGTGGCGCCAGTAGACGACCTGCCGCGGTATCGCCTGCTCGCGAAAAACATTGAGGAAGTCAGCGAGCGGACCGCGGCTGATCGGGCTGTCGAAAGCCTGCGCCGGCGCCGCCATCAAGAAAAGCGCCGAAAGAACGATTGATCCGCGCTTATGGCGCATGGCGCATCTCCCGAAAGCCGCGCCCCGAGCTTTTTCGGGGATTGTGGCTGATTTCGGGTCGCCGCCTCGCGAGCGGCCGGCTTTCAGCGTCGGCGGCGTTTGGCGCGCCGCGTTCTACGCGCCGCCCGCCGTCCGAGCGCATCGATCGAGGATGTCGATCACTTCGTCATCGCTGATCTGACGAAAATCCCGATAGAAGAAACCGATCGCGCCGAAGGCGCGAGGCGTCTCGAGGCAGATGATTTCGTCGACCTCCGACGCCAGCGACTCGAGCGTGTCGGGCGGCGCGACCGGCACGGCGAGCACAAGCTTCTTTGGCCCGCGCGCGCGAACGGCGCGCAACGCCGCGCGCGTCGTCGCGCCGGTGGCGACGCCGTCGTCGACGACAATGGCGATATGTCCTTTCGCCTCGGGCCGCACGCGGCCTCCGAGATAAAGCCGGCGGCGACGCTCGATCTCTTCAAGTTCGCGCGCGCACGTCTGCTGAAATTCCTGTTCGCTGACATCAGCCATGGCGATCACGTCATCGTTACGCACCACGACCGGATTGCCGCCGTCCGCAACCGCGCCCATTGCGAGTTCCGGCTGGAAGGGCACGCCGATTTTCCTGACGAGTACGAGATCGAGGGGCGCGATCAGCAATGTCGCGATCGGCTCGGCGACAGGCACGCCGCCGCGCGGCAGCGCGAAAACGACGACATCCTCGCCCTTGAATTTTTGCAGTTCGGCGGCGAGGCGGCGTCCGGCGTCGGTGCGGTCGTAAAAGGACATGTCGTCGCCTCACCTTTTTCTATGCGCTGTCGGCGAGCGCCACTTGCGCAAGATCGAGATAGCGCGCCGCGAGCGGCTCCCATTTCGCCGGTTCTCGCGGCGCGTCGTCGAGAAGATGCGCCACGGACTGCCGCGCGCGCAGCGCCGCGCGCCAGGCGGCGTAAAGCAAGACCAGGCGCCGCGGCGGTTCGCATGACAGGCGCTGCGCGACTTTGTCGACGAGTTCGGCGCCAAGCCGCTTCGCGCCGATGAGCGCGCATTCGACGCCAAGATAGGCTAGCTCGTCGAAAGGGTCGACCTGGCGAAGCTCGGCGTTGAACTCCAGACAGTCGAATATGGCGATTGGGTCGCGAAGGCAGATGTGCTCGGGACGCAGATCGCCATGGCCGTCGACGACATGGCCGTCAAGCGCGCGCGCTTGCAATTGCGTGCGGCTGGCCGCGAGTCGCGCATCGAGAAGATCGAGCAGAACGGGCGTGCGCCCATGATCGAGCGCGAAATCGCGTCGCGTCAGAATGTCACGATTCTTTTCCTGCTCGCGACAGAAACGCTGCGCATAATCCTCTGGATTGATCGAGGAACGTTCGGCATGGCGATAGAACTCCGCCAATGTGTCGCAGAGCGCTTCCATTTGCGCGCCGGTCAGGCGGTCTTCGGCGATCAGCCGGTCGAGCATCGCTTCGCGCGGAAGGCGACGCATCGCGACGAGCCAGTCGACGGCTTCGCCGTCGCCGCAAAGCGCCAGGCGGTGCGAGGCGCTATAGGTCAGCGGAACGACGCCGAGATAAATGTCGGCCGCCAGCCGGCGATTGAGGCGCACTTCCTCGCGGCAATTCTCTTCGCGAGCTTTGATCGTCGAGAAGTCGAGAAAAGGATAGCGAACGGGCTTCTTGAGCTTATAGACCTTGTCGCCCGCGAGAAAGACGTATGACATATGCGTTTCCAGCACGATGACCGACGCCGGCGCATGCGCATAGGCGTCGGGCGTGCTGAGACATCGCACCTTTTCAGCGATCGACGGCGACTCGGCATCGCACATAGCGCTCGTTCTGCTATCGGAGATCGATTCCATTTTCGCGTCGCTTCTCAGCCCTTGACGCAGATGAGCGGCTTGAGAAATGCGACTTTTCTCGCCAATCCCGCAGCCTCGGCGGAATCGACCACCGCGCGAACATCCTTATAGGCGCCAGGCGCCTCTTCAGCGACCCCGCGCAGCGAAGGGCTCTTTATGATGATCCCCTGCGCGCGAAGATCGTCAACGATCTTGCGTCCGCCCCAGGTGCGCGTCGCCGCATGCCGGCTCATGCGCCGCCCTGCTCCGTGACAGGCTGAAGCAAACGCCTGGCGCTCGCTTGTCTCCATGCCGGCCAGAACATAAGAGCCTGCGCCCATGCTTCCGCCGATGAGCACCGGCTGCCCGTAAGGGCGCAGCGCCTCGGGCAAACTCTCGTGACCCGGCCCGAATGCGCGTGTCGCCCCCTTGCGATGAACGAAGAGCTGGCGCGTTTCGCCGTCGACCGCATGACGCTCGACCTTGCAGGTGTTGTGAGAAACGTCAAACATGAGCGGCAATTCCTCATTCTCGAAAAACCTGGCGAAGACCTGCCGCGCCAGATGGCCGATGATCTCGCGATTGGCCAGCGCGCAGTTGATCGCCGCTCGCATCGCGCCGAGATATTTCTGCCCAAGGTCAGACTTTATCGGCGCGCAGGCCAGTTCACGATCTGGCAAATCGATTCCGTAGGCTTGCGCCGAGATCACCATATCACGCAAATATTCCGTGCCGATCTGATGGCCGAGCCCGCGCGAACCGCAATGAATCGTCACGACGCACTCGCCCTTGACGAGGCCGTATGCGGCGGCGGTCCTCTCGTCGAAAATTTCGGCGACTTCCTGGACCTCGAGATAATGATTGCCTGAGCCGAGCGTGCCCATTTCGCGCCGCTGGCGCTTGCGCGCATGTTCCGACACGGCGGCGGGATCGGCGCCCGACGCGCGTCCTCCCTCCTCGATCCGGGCGAGATCCGCGGCGCGCCCGAGACCGCGCTCGATCGCCCATTGCGCGCCGCCGAGCAGCATGGCGTTCAAGCCCTGCTCATCGAGGGCGATCTCGCCCTGTGAACCGACGCCGGCCGGAACGTGTTCGAAAAGCGCGTCGGCGAGTTCCTGCTGAACCGAAACGACTTGCTCGCGCGTCAAATGCGTCAGATGCGTCCGAACGCCGCAGGAAACGTCGAACCCGACGCCGCCGGCGGACACCACGCCGCCTTCGTCTGCATCGAAGGCCGCGACGCCGCCGATCGGAAAGCCATAGCCCCAATGCGCGTCGGGCATGGCGTAGGAGGCGCGAACGATGCCGGGAAGTTTCGCGACATTCGTCACCTGATCGAACACCTTGTCGTCCATGTCCTTCATCAGGTCTTCACTCGCGTAAATGATCGCCGGCGCGCGCATCCCGCCGAATGGCGCGACCCGCCACGCCGTGTCCGAAATCTTCTCGAAACGAGAAAGGT
This sequence comes from Methylocystis sp., assembly GCF_021731785.1. Classification (GTDB taxonomy): domain Bacteria; phylum Pseudomonadota; class Alphaproteobacteria; order Rhizobiales; family Beijerinckiaceae; genus Methylocystis. Next base: position 21,824 of record NZ_JAKFWS010000047.1, on the reverse strand, counting down.
CCATGGCAGTCCTCCGGCGTCTAAACGTCGATCACGCACTGCGCCCGCCACAGTCCAGGCCGATCCTCGACGCAGGCGAGTTCCGTATAGGTCGCGCCTTTCGCTTCCACGGCAGGCGCGTGTCGCGAGCGCGATACCACCTCGCCGCGAGCGCGGCCTTTGAGATGATGATCTTCGATTTTCACCTCGAATGCGCCAAACACCATTCGGCGCTCGGCCATCTCGTATATGAGCGCATTCAGCCAATCGACGAGCAATAGATCGAGACGCGGCGCTTCGAGAACAATGTCTATCGTTTGCTCGAGCCGAACGGTCGACGGATCGAGGATCGCCGCCATCACCGCGAGCGCGGCCTGCACAAAAGCCTCTTCCGGCGTCGCGCCAAAGGCGCGCACCCCGATGTCCGCGTCATGCGGAAAATGCTCCCAGCGCCCGGTCGCGCCGTGATCGTCCGCTGCGGACATAGCGCGAAGGTCAGGCGGCGGCGCTGCCGAGCGGGGTAACGCGGCTCGCTTGCGGGCCCTCTCGGCCCTCCTCCTCACTGTAGCGCACCCGCGCGCCGGGGCTCAGCGCGTCAAATCCCGGGCCTTCGACGCTGTTGCGGTGGAAGTAGACCTCTCGGCCGTCCGGCGCTTCGATGAAGCCAAAACCCTCCTCCTTCGACATTTTTTTTACAACGCCGGTCGGCGCGGTCTCGTGATGTTTGACCTTGCCGCGCATGCGCCGCACCTGGTCCTGCAACCGCCGCCGCGCCCGTTTGAACGCATCGTTCAGCGCGAAGTCGAAATCCTGGAATCGCTCGTCGAGCTGGGGCGTGCGCTCGATCGCAACCTCCCGCTTGTCAGGCAGAACAAGATGCAGATTGATCTCATAGAGCCCTCCGGTGCGATGATGCGCGCCAGGTCCTTTGACGACGACGCGACAGGCTGTCGCACGGCCGTAGCGATCTTCGAGCTTTTCTATCAGACGCATTATTTTTTCCTGCCGGTCGGAGGAAGGCTCAACCCCTTGAAAATCGATCTTCGGCTGCGTTTGCATGCGAAAAAATCCTCCTAAAGCTGAGGCGAACAGGCGAGCCCCCTCAAATGTATATGGCGAAGACTGAGCGGCATCTCCAGATAGAAGATTCATGGAGTGACGCCATGTAGCAGGCCAGGCATATTCAACGAGGCTGAAGCGTCATACGAAATCCGTTCGCATGGCTCGGATGTCATTCTCGGCGCGCGCAATGCGGGCGATCGGGAATCCCAGAGCAAAGCTAGCGTTCTTGGATTGACTGTGGATTCCCGGTCAGGCCTTCGGCCTGACGGCAATGACGCGGTCCAAGCGAACGGATCAATCGGAATCCTATCAGAACGAGCGAGGTTTTCGAGCATGACGAGCGACTTCAGGACGATCGGCGTCGCAATAGGGCCGAAGCGGCTCGAAGGGTCGCTTTTCCTGCCTCAAGAGCCGCGTGGGCTTATCATTTTTGCGCATGGCAGCGGCTCCTCGCGGTTTAGCCCGCGCAACAGATATGTCGCCGAACGACTTGTCGCGCAGGGCTTTGCCTGTTTGCTGTATGATCTGCTGACCGCCGAGGAAGGGGAATACCGCCGCAATGTCTTCGACATCCCGCTGCTCGGCGCCCGCGTCGTCGAGGCGATCGCCTGGGCCGGCGTCGAGAGCGACGCGTCCGGCCTGTCGATCGGCCTTTTCGGAGCAAGCACAGGCGCCGCGGCGGCGCTCACGGCCGCAGCCGACGAGCCGAGCGTGGCGGCCGTCGTCTCGCGCGGCGGCCGGCCCGACCTCGCGGGCGACGCGCTGCGGCGCGTTAAAGCGCCGACATTGCTGATCGTCGGCGGACTGGATTACGGCGTCATTGAACTCAATCGCAGCGCCCAACAGTTGCTTGGATGCCGTAACCGTCTCGATATCGTTCCGGGCGCCACCCATCTCTTCGAAGAGCCAGGGACGCTGGAGAGCGTCGTCGAGCGCGCGACGGAGTGGTTTACCCAATATCTTGGCGCGGTTTGCGATTAGGCGAACCGATGGCTTCCTTTGCGCAATTTGAACGACGATAGAAGGTTTTAACGACATGACGACGATGGCGATGACCGAGCCGCCGCTCAAGCGGCTTTTCGACCGGCTGGACTTCGCGCCGCAGCCGAAACGGCCCGAACTCCAGATCGTGCACGAGCGGTGGGAGGCTGCGCGCGACGGGGCCGTGGCCCCAAGAAGAAGCGCCATCAGCTTTTCGACGCAGGATCGTGGCGCAGCTGAGACCATCTTCGTGCATCGATTCGACGTGCCGGGCGACGACAGCATTCTGACCGAAGGCGCGCCGGCCGCCACGATGTTGCTTGGTCCCTGCAAGATCGGCGACAGGCTGAGCGAAGCCGCAAATCGCCGCGGCGCGGCGCGGCTGCGGCGCTTGCTCAAGGAAGTGCGACGATCCGGGCAGCCGGTGCTTGCGCAATACACCGACGTCGAACATGGCCGCGATCGCGCCATTGTCGAGATTCTGGCGACGCCGCTTTCCGAAGACGGGCGCACGATCGACGCGACGCTCACCGCAAGTTGGGCGCATGTTCTGGATGGCGCGCCGGCGCGGACGCCGCGCGAAGCGGACAGCAGCCTTGCGCTTTTCGCGCTCGGCGCCAGCACGGCGCTTGGCGAAGAGGTCGCGCAAACGCTTGGCGCTGAGCTGACGCGGCTCGAAGATCGCGAATTCGAAGACGGCGAATATAAGATCCGGCCGCTTGAAAATGTGCGTGGCCGCGACTGCTATGTCGTCTTTACCCTGCATGGCGATCACGTCGCGAGCAGCGCCGACAAGCTGTGCAAACTTCTGTTTTTCATTGGCGCGCTGAAGGACGCCGGCGCCGAGCGCGTCACAGCCGTCACTCCTTATCTTTGCTTCTCGCGCAAGGATCGGCGCACGAAGCCCCGCGATCCGGTCACGACGCGTTACGTCGCCCAGCTCTTCGAGGCGATTGGAACGGATCGTCTGGTCTGCATCGATGTGCATAACATCGCCGCATTTCAGAACGCGTTTCGTTGCGAGACGGTTCATCTCGACGCGCAGGCGCTTTTCGCGCGCCATGTCGTCGCTGATGTCGGCGACTCGGCCGTCGCCGTCGTGTCTCCAGACCTCGGCGGCGAGAAGCGCGCGGAATTGTTCCGGCTGCGGCTCGAACGCATGCTGATGCGCCCGGTCGCCAAGGCTTTCATGGACAAATATCGCAGCGAGGGTCGCGTCGTCGGCGACATTTTCGCCGGCGACGTCAAGGATCGCACCGCGATCATCATCGACGATTTGATCGCCGGCGGCGGCACGGTGGCGCGCACGGCGGCGGCGTGCCGCGCCAATGGCGCGGCGCGCGTCTGGGTGGCAGCGACTCACGGCGTGTTTTCCGAAAAGGCGGCCTCCGTGCTCGCGAGCGCGCCGATCGACAGGCTGATCGTCACTGACTCCGTTCCGCTGGAGCCCGCCGTTGCGACCGCGCTGGGCGATCGCTTGACGCTGGTCAGCGTCGCCGGTCTCGTCGCGGAGGCGATCCGAAGGCTGCACGCCAATGGTTCGATCACGCAGCTGCTTGACGAAGGACCATAGGGCGACTTGGTTTGCGCCACGCGACAGGTCGCGCCACAAGCCTTCAATGAACATGGAAGACGTCGTCGTTCGCCGCATGTGCAAAGCCGAGCTCGGTCTCGCGCTCGATTGGGCCGCGGCCGAGGGCTGGAATCCCGGCCTCAATGACGCCGAGAGTTTCTATGCGGTCGATCCCGAGGGTTTCTTTATCGCGGAGCGCGCGGGCGAAGCTTTGGGCTGCGTTTGCGCCGTCGCCTATGATGAAACCTTCGGCTATGTCGGGCTTTTCATCGTTCGCCCGCCATATCGTGGCGCGGGCGTCGGCCTTCGGCTCTTGAATGTCGCGCTGCGGCATGTGCAGGGACGCAATGTCGGCCTCGACGCCGCGATTGAGATTCAAGACATTTATCAGCGATACGGGTTCAAGTTCGCCTATCGCAACATACGGCATCAATGCGTCGGCGGCGGCCAAGCCCCGGCGGGTCTGACGGAGCTGGCGTCGGTTCCTTTTGACGAAGTCACGCGTTACGACGCAACCGTCTTTCCAGCAGCGCGCGCGAAATTTCTTTCGCTCTGGATTGCTCAGCCGGGCGGCGCGTCGCTTGCCTTTATGCGGCGACGGGAGCTCGCCGGCTACGGCGTGCTGCGCCCCTGCCGCACCGGCTATAAGATCGGACCGTTGTTCGCGGACGATCCGCAGATCGCCGATGCGCTGTTTCAGGGCCTCTGCGCGCGGGCCGAAGGCGCGCCTGTCTTTCTCGATACGCCCGAAGCAAACCCCGAGGCAATCGAATTGACGAAGCGGCGCGGGCTGACGCCCCTGTTCGACACCGCACGCATGTTTACGAGCGGAATGCCGCCAGGACTCATCGAGCATTGCTATGGAGTCACGACCTTCGAACTCGGGTAAGGCACGCGGCGAATATCCTCAGCAAGCTGGCGCGACGCTTGGTTCGATCAGCGTCGGGTCGTCATTGGCGTCGTTCGCGCGGTTGACGCGCCGCGACACGATCCATTCCTGCAAAGCGTCTTCGGGCGCCGGCCGAAGCCATGCGCCGGGATCGTCGCCTGTCAGCCATGCATTGGCGTCGCGCCAGTCCAGAATGATTGGCATTCGATCGTGGAAGGAGCGCATCCAGCTGTTCGCTGGACCGACGATTATCGTCGCAGACTCGATGCTCGCATTGCTTTCAACGTCGCGACAGGCGCTGCAAACCCCGGCAAACGCTAAAGGAAAGCCGTCGCGCGCCGTAAAATAATGCGGCGTCTTGGCGCCCGTCGCGCCGGTCCATTCGTAAAAGCCCGACGCCGGAATGATGCAGCGGCTCACAGCGAAGGCTGAGCGAAACATCGGTTTTTCGGCGATCGTTTCGGCGCGCGCATTGAAGGTGGCAGGCAGTTCGCGCAGAGGCTTTTTCCACCATGAGGGCGCAAAGCCCCAGCGCATCTGGACGAGCTCGTTTCCTGCCGGCGCCGGCCTGATGACCTCGATCGTCGTGGTCGGCGCCACATTGTAGCGCGGCCGCAGGTTGCGCGGCTGGCCGATAAGGTCGGCAAGCCGCTGGAGCTCCTCCCACGACAAATGCTGCGTAAAGCGCCCGCACATTGGGCGAGACGTCCCTCTGTCAGTAGTAATATCGATGCCGACGGTAATATGGGCGCGGCGCCGTCGCGGCGCCAATGAGTGCGCCGCCCGCAGAGCCGATCGCCGCCGAGGCGAGCATCGGCCCCGCAAGGCCGCCCGACGCGAGCGCGCCGATTCCGGCGCCGCCGAGACCGCCGATAATTCCACCGCCAAGCGCGCGTTCGCCCGGCGTATAGCAGCCGTAAAGCGGCGCGGCGGCCGCCAGGACCGTCGCGAATAAGAGAGCTTTCTTGGCTAGGCGAGCCGTGGCGATGCCGTGCATGTTCATTTCCTCATTCATCCCGTTTCCTGGTCTTCGCTGGCGCGCTGTCGACGCCTTCAACGTCCCGAATGACCCCAGATTTGCGCCAGAACGATGGCCTTGCGCTGGAAGGCGAAACGGGCTCGGACGTAACCCTCGCCGCTCTTTCAAATAGGAATATTTAGAAAGACGTATTTTGAAAGATTTCCGATAAGAGCTCTCTCGTATTGACGTAACGAATTGCTTGTTAAATCTTTCGGCAATGCAAGCGGCGGCGACTACTCCTTTTCGATGTCGAACATCCAGCCTTGAGCTGAGTGCTCGTCCTCAAGCGACAGGGATTGATTTGTGACGCCGCCCGCGGCGACCGGTTTTTTGAAGGAGAGAACTATTGTGCGATCTCGCAAACGAAAGAATACGCATTGATTCGATCCTCGCCGAAGCGATGAGCCAGAGTTTGGCGCAAACGTCGATCGACGAAATCGAACTCGCCGGCTACGGACTTGCGGCGCTACGCAGCCACTATGCGATGTCGTGTCCGGACGAATGCATGCGCAAGCGGTGCGACGAATTCGCCGCGCTGGTTGCGCTGTCGCATCGCGCGCAGCGGACGGACCGAGAGACCAACGAGCAGCGAAGAGGAACGCGCGATGTTCATGGCGTCGAATCAGTTCAGGGTCGTCAAGGGCTGCGAGGAGACATTCGAAACGGCTTGGAAAGAGACAAGCATCCGGCTCCGAGAAGCGGCAGGCTTGATCGGCTTCCGCTTTCATAAGGGAAGTGAGATCGGCCCGCACGTGCTCTATTTCTCGGTCACGATGTGGGAGACGGAAGAGCGCTTCATCGATTGGCGACGCGCCGAACTTTATGGGACGCCATGCGGAAGCACGGGCCCGCGTTACGGGTCGCGGCTCGAAGAATTTGACGCGGCCGTCTCCAGAAGCAATCCGCAATAGAGCGCCGACGGGGCCTTCGGGAGAAGCATATGTTGGGAATTGGCGACAGCCTGCCGCACTTCGCCGTCATCGGCGTGAAGCCGGGATTTAACGAAGTCGAGGAAAACGGTGAGACGGCGTTCGAAACGGTGAGCGAGTTGAGCTTTCCGGGAAAATGGAAAGTGATTTTTTTCTATCCGAAAGACTTCACCTTCGTTTGCCCGACCGAAATCGCCGCCTTTGCCGGCCTGTCGAAGGATTTCGCCCAGCGCGGCGCCGTCGTTCTCGGCGGCTCGACCGACAATGAATTTGTCAAGCTTGCCTGGCGGCGCGACCACAGCGACCTGCAGAATTTGCCGATCTGGCAGTTCGCCGATCCCAAGGGAGATCTGATCGACGGCCTTGGCGTGCGCGCGCCGTCGGGCGTCGCACATCGCGTCACCTTCATCGTCGATCCCGACAATGTCATTCAGCATGTGTATGCGACCAATCTCGACGTCGGCCGCGCGCCGGAGGATACGCTGCGCGTGCTCGACGCGCTGCAAACCGGCGCGCTCTGCCCCTGCAACCGGCCGGTGGGCGGCGAGACTCTCAGCCCCGCGGCGTGACCTTACCGGCGGCGCCGGGCAAGTGCAGCGTCAAGCATTTCGCCGCGCCGCCCGCCTTCATGAATTCGGAAAGCGGCGTAACGACCGGCGTGAACCCTGCGTCGATCAAGCGCGCGCGAAGATCGTCCGAACAGGCGTTGAGGAAAATGCGTCCGGCGGCCTCGACGGCGTTGCAGGCGAAAGAAGCCGCGTCCTTCTCGCCCACTTCGATCCGCTTGTCGGCGGGGACGATCGCTCGAATTGCTTCCAGCGACGCGAGATCGAAGGCTGCTGGATAATACATCAGCCAGCCGCCGCTCAGCGGACAGAAACATGTGTCGAGATGATAGAAGCGCGGATCGACGAGCTTCAGCGCGATCGTGTTTCGTGAAAAAATCCTTTCTAGCTGTTTGGGCGCCGCTTCGCCCGAGCGCCAGCCATGGCCGCACCAGACGATGTCGCGCGCATGGTCGATCAGCGCATCGCCGGCGCCTTCAAATGGAACATTCTCCGGCCAAGGCGCGATCGCATAGCCCTGCGCCTCGAACCAGTCGCAAAACAGACGCTCCTCAGGGCGCCGCTCCCTGGCGCGGAATCGGCTCACCACGGCCGTGTCGCCGATCACAAGCCCGGCATTGGCGGTAAACACCATGTCCGGCAAGCCAGGCGTCGGCGCGACGAAGGCGATATCGCTGTGCGCCGACAGATTGCCGCGCAAATTCTCCCATTGCGCCTGGGCGCGCGGCAGCGTCGCTTGTCCGACCTGATGTTCCATCCATGGGTTGATGATGTAGTCGACGCCGAAATAGTCCGGCGCGCACATGAGGATGGCGCCGCGCTTGGCCGCTGACGGCGACGCCGCAGCGTCTCGCGTTTGGACCCGGGGCGTGTCGCCACACACGGCGACGTCGGCGTCGGCGTCCATCAGCGACTCCTCTTGCATTGAGCGAACGTCAGTCATGCGAACTGCAGCCGAAAGCATTGCGCGCCGATTTTTCCGGCGAAGCATGCGATGTCGGGCGCGGTGAGAAACATCGCCATGCCATCTCCGATCGATCCGGGACGGAACAAGCCTAAAGCGCGGCGCCGTCTTTCAAAATGGGCAAAATCTATCGTATTGCCTGAATCTTGTGAAATTCGTCATACATATTGATCAATTCGACAGAGGCTCACAGCCATGGATGACCTCGATCATCGACTGATCGCTTTGCTGCGAACCAACGCGCGCGCCTCTTTGTCTCAGCTCGCGAAGGCGCTCGGCGTCGCGCGCGGCACTGTCCAAAACAGGCTCAATAAGCTCATCGCTTCCGATGTGATCCTGGGCTTTACCGTTCGCCTGAAAAATCCGGCGACGCCCGACCGTATTCGCGCGATCATGATGGTCGAGGTCTCCGGCAAGAGCTCCCGTCGCGTGGCCCATGCATTGCGCGGCCTGCCTCAGATCCAGACGCTCTACAGCACCAACGGGCCGTTCGACCTGATCGCGGAAATCGAATGCGCCAATCTGGACGAATTCGATCGCGTGCTCTCGAGCGTCAGAACGACCGAAGGAATCGCCAGAAGCGAGACGAGCCTGCTGCTCGCTCCGGCCTGAGTCTCAGGACAGCGCCGGCGCCTCTTTCACGCCTTTCGAAGCGCGTTGTTCATCGCCTTCGGTCGCGCGCGGCAGCAGAACCCGGGCGATCAGTCCGTGGGGCGCTCGATCGAGCAACGATACGGACCCGCCGCGGTTCTCGACGAGCGACCGCACGATCGAGAGTCCGAGGCCAAAACCGCTGTGCTGGTCAAGCGTTCGTCCGGGCTGACCGCGAACGAAAGGCTCGAAAGCGGTTTTCTTGCTCTCCGCCGAAATCCCGGGCCCATCGTCGACCACGTCGACCTGAAGGAGTCCATCGGGACATTCCGCCAGAAAGATGTCCACTGTCTTGGCGTGATGCGTCGCGTTTTCGACGAGATTGGTGAAAATGCGCTGCACGTCGCAAAGCGATCCGAAGATCATCATGTGGCCGTCGCCATGGTAGGTGACCTCATGGCCGAGGTCGCAGAATTCGTCGGCGACCGTTTGCAGAACGCTATCGAGGTCAACGAGAGAGGAGTCGGATGTGTCATCGCCTTCGGCGCGCAGATACTGAAGATTCTTGAAAAGCATCGTATCCATGAGATCGATGTCGCGCATCATGCGCTGGTGGAGGCCTTGGTCGGAAACAAACTCCGTCTTCAGCTTCAGCCGGGTGATGATGGTGCGCAAATCGTGACTAACGGCCGCGAGCACATGCGCTCTCGCGGCGATCATCTTGCTGATGCGCGCCTGCATGCGATTGAGCGAGCGAGTCAATTCACGAACTTCATACGGCCCGCGTTCGGTCAGCTGCGCTTTCGTGTCGACGTCGTTGGGAATCTGCTCGGCATATTTTGCGAGTCGTCTGAGCGGCGCCATGATCGCGTTCAACGCCCAGAAAGTGAAGATCGCCGTGAATATGATAAAGGACAGCGCGGTTCGTGCGCCCTGCGTCAGGATGAACGGCTCGTCCTCCGCATGCTGCCAAAGCCAGCGCCATATCCAGCCTGGAGATTTTTGATGCTGGGCGATCGAAATCGTCGCATAGCCGCCCTTATGCAATTCGACCGCGAGGACGCCGTAATCGTTTGGCGCCGACCCCGCAACCTTGAAAACGTCTGCGCCGTCCCACAGCATCGAATCGATATGACGGATTTCATTGTCGAAGGCGAGGTCGCCGCCGCCCGCCGACGAATCCGCCACCTTCGGCCGCGAGTCGTGAATCTCGATATTCGCGTAAGGAACAGCGCGAGAAAGCGCCGAAATGACGTGGTCTCTCTCGGGGAGCGGCGCGACGTCGAGAGCGACGATGATGCTCGCGATGAAATCGCCCTGGTCGACAATGTGACGCCGCCCGAAAACATGGAACATGCCGATCACGATGATTTGAAACGCGACGATCGACACGAGAATAAGCAGTGTGATCTGCACGGCGAGCTTGTTGGGCCGGAAACGCCATGGAACGCGAATTAAGTTCATGCGCGGGCAACCTGAGTGGAAAAAATATATCCCTCGGACCGCACCGTCTGGATAAACGCTGGCTTCCTCGGGTCCGATTCAATCTTCTGTCGAAGCCGGCTGATCAAGACGTCAATGCTCCGTTCGAATGGCCCGGAGGTCGGGCCATGGGTCATGTTGATCAGCTGTTCGCGCGTCAACACTCGATTGGGATTTTCGCACAGCGCATGCAGCAGATCGAATTCAGCGCCGGTCATGGCGACCCTTATTCCGCATGGCGCAACGACTTCTCGAGAGAGAACGTCGACCCGCCAGCCAGAGAAAAGATAAGCTTGCCGCACGGCGCGCCCATCGACGGCGGACGGCGTCTCGGTTCGCCTCAGAACGGCGCGGATGCGCGCCAGGAGCTCGCGCGAATTAAACGGCTTAACGATGTAATCGTCCGCGCCTAGTTCGAGCCCCAAAATCTTATCGATATCCTCCGACTGCGCCGTCAAGATAATGATCGGAACGCGCCGCTCGGATCGCACGCGCCGGCAAATCGACAGACCGTCTTCGCCAGGCAGGTTGAGATCGAGAATCAAAAGATCGTATGCGCCCGTGCTGAAAGCGGCGTCCATTTCCTCAGCGTTCGCGACCACTTTCGCCTGGATATCGTGCGCTGCAAGATAAAGCGAGACGTACTCGCCGATTTCGGCATCGTCTTCGACGATCAGGATTGAAACGGGAGCAGCCAAAGGACGCGCGATCGCTTTCGTTGAGATTGCCGGAAACTATCAATGCAATGTTTCTGGAGAGTTTCCAGCAAAAAATCGGCCGTCGCCGCAGCGTTTGGACGGCTGTGGGACTCGTGACCGATTGGCGCCCTGATTCAGAAAGGAATCAGAAACAATTTTCGCGCTGCGAAAGAAAGGAGAAACACCACGGCGAAGGCTTTGTCTTATCCTGCGTCGTCGCCTGCGAAACGCGGCAAGTCTCGCATCCGCCCTGACCCCATGATTTGCAAGGACGAAGCATGAAGAGCAAGGCTCACGCTCTTCCAGACGGTCTGGGAGCAGCCGCCATCAACGCGGCCGACTCCCAGAGTTCTGGATCCGCGGCGCAGGGCGAATGGCGCGCCGCTTGCGGCGAAGACTCAGCCCGCCTGTTCCCCGCAGACGTTCTGAGTCACCCCGAATATGTCGAGCGTCAAGCAAATATCACGAAGGCGGCGTCGACTCGCTTCGTGCCGAAAACCGGGCTCGCAGGATTGGCCGAAAATTGGCGTGCTGACATCCTGTCCGGTTTCCTCGTCTTTCTCATCGCCTTGCCGCTGTGTCTTGGCATTTCGATGGCGTCGGGATTTCCGCCGCAGGCGGGCATTATCACCGCTATCGTCGGCGGCCTCTTCGTTTCGCGGATCAACGGCTCCTTCGTCACCATCATGGGTCCTGCCGCGGGCCTGATCGTGGTCATTCTCGATTCAGTGCAGGCGCTCGGCGGCGGCGACGCCAAGGCCGGGTACCACTACACCTTGGCGGCGATCGTATGCGCCAGCGTCATTCAGACGCTGATGGGCCTGATGAAGGCCGGCAAGATGAGCGCCTTCTTCCCGTCATCGGCCGTTCACGGCATGCTGGCGGCGATCGGCATCATCATCATGGCCAAGCAGATACACGTCATGCTTGGCGTCAAGCCCGACGCGCAGTCGCTGTTCGCGACGATCGGCGCGATTCCGGCAAGCCTTCGGGACATGAATCCGGAGGTCGCGATCATTGGCGGTCTTGGACTTCTCATCCTGATCGCCTGGTCGCTCGTCAAGAACCGTCGCCTGAAGATGATCCCGGCGCCGATCATCGTCGTGATCGTGGGCATGGCGCTCGCGCAATATTTCGACCTCGACGACGAACATATCTATCTCTTCCTGCCGGATTATCTGTTCCTGCCGCATCACGAATTTACGATCGGGCCGAAATTTCTGGTCTCCATCCCGCAGAACTTTCTTTCGGGATTCGCCTTCCCAGATTTCTCGTTGATCGGCGCGGGCGTCTTCTGGCAGCAGGTCTTCGCGATCTGTCTCGTCGGGAGCCTGGAGAGTCTGCTGAGCGCGGCGGCGGTCGATAAGCTCGATCCCTGCAAGCGCACGTCCGATCTCGACCGCGACGTCGCGGCGGTCGGCATCGGTAACATCGTCTGCGGTCTGATTGGCGGGTTGCCGATGATCGCGGAAATCGTCCGCAGTTCCGCCAACGTCAATAATGGCGCCCGCACAGGATGGGCGAACTTCTTCCATGGGCTGTTTCTGCTGATCTTCGTCGCACTGTTCCCGAGGGTCATTCACGAGATTCCGCTCGCCTCACTTGCGGCGCTGCTGGTGTTCACCGGCTACCGTCTTGCGTCTCCGCTCGAATTCAAGAAGACGCTGGCGATTGGCTGGGATCAGCTCGCCGTTTTCGTGATCACCATCATTGGCGTGCTGGCGACCGATCTCTTGATCGGCGTCGCGATCGGCATCATCGCCGAGTTTCTGTTCCACCTGTGGCGCAGCGTGAACTGGAAACAGGCGTTCAAGCTGCGTCGCAACATCGTGGAGAGCGAGCCGGGCGTTTACCATGTCAACATCGGCGGCGCCGCCTTTTTCGCCAACTACCTCGCGCTCAAGGGAGACCTCGCGAAGCTCCCGAAGGGCAAGACCGTCATCTTTGATCTCTCAGAGTCCTGGTGCGTCGATCATACGGTGATGGAGAACCTCCATCACTTCTGCGAGGACTATGAATCGAATGGCGGGCGCGCAGAGATTGTCGGGCTCGAGCAGCACATCGCGACATCCCAGCATCCGCTCGCGCCTCGCAAGCGCGCCGCCTGAATTCCCGAGCCTGGCGGACGAGCGCGCCCGACGAGGGCCACGTCGACTGGAAGGTAATAAGCATGCCGCTCTCTACCTCGCGTTGACCTGCGTCAGCGCGCTGCTCGCCGTCAGCGTTTACGCCATCATCGACAGGCGCAATCCCGACATCAGCCGCAATGTCTATCGTAGCTGCATTGCTCTGTGCGGCATTCTCTTCCTCGCAGCGGTCATGCCGAGAGGCGCCAATGTGCTTTCGGCGACCCTGCCGCTCGGCCTGCCGTGGATCGGCATGCATCTCGGGATCGACGTCCTCAGCGCCTTCTTTCTCGCCGTCGTCAATCTCGGCGGCGCCGCCGCGAGCGCTTACGCGATCGGTTATGGCGCGCATGAGAAAGAGCCCATGCGCGTTCTGCCGTTCTATCCGGCGTTTCTCGCCGGCATGAACATGGTCGTGCTCGCCGACGACGCCTTCAGCTTTCTCGTCGCCTGGGAGTTCATGTCGCTCGCGTCATGGGCGCTCGTGCTGACGCATCACCATGACGCGGAAAACAGACGCGCGGGCTTCGTCTATCTGTTGATGGCGAGTTTCGGCGGCTTCGCGCTGCTGATGGCGTTCGGCGTTCTCGGCGGGGTCGGAGGCGCCTACGACTTCGCCGCGATTCGCGAGTCGACGAAAGAGGGCTGGAAAACCGGCCTCGTTCTGGCGCTGGCGCTCGTCGGCATGGGCTCCAAAGCCGGACTGGCACCCCTGCATATCTGGCTGCCGCTCGCGCATCCCGCGGCGCCAAGCCATGTCTCGGCGCTGATGAGCGGCGTCATGACTAAGGTCGCGGTCTACGGCTTCATTCGCGTCGTATTCGATTTGCTCGGACCGCCATCCTTCTGGTGGTCGGTCGAGCCGATGATCTTTGGCGCGGCGAGCGCGCTCATCGGCGTCCTCTTCGCGACCATACAGAGCGACCTGAAAAAGCTTCTCGCCTACAGCACCATCGAAAATATCGGCATCATCTTCATCGCGCTGGGACTGGCCCTGGCGTTCAAGGCCAACGGCATGGCGCTGCCGGCCGCGCTCGCCTTCACCGCGGCGCTGTTTCACGTGTTCAATCATTCGCTGTTTAAGAGCCTCCTGTTTTCAGCGCCGGCGCCGTTTTGAACGGGAGCGGCGAAAGAAGCATCGAGCGCCTCGGCGGCCTCATTCATTCCATGCCGAAGACGGCGTTTCTGTTTCTCGGCGGCTGCGTCGCCATCTCCGCCCTTCCGCCGCTGAACGGCTTCGTCTCGGAATGGCTGGTGTTTCAAGCGATCCTGCTCAGCCCGTCGCTGCCGCAATGGACGGTGAAGCTTCTCGTTCCTGCTGTCGGCGTCGCGCTGGCGCTTAGCGCGACGCTTGGCGCAGGCTGTTACATCCGCGCTTATGGCGTCGCTTTCCTCGGACGGCCGCGCAGCGAAGCCGCGCGGACCGCGACAGACCCCGATCGTTGGTCTCTCGGGACGATGGCGGTTTTGCTGACGATGTGCCTCATGGCCGGCCTGTTGCCAAGCCTCGTCATCGACACGATTTCGCCGGCGGCGAAAGACTTTGTCGGCGGCCGAATGCCGACGCAGGCCGAACTCTCCTGGCTCTCGATCGCGCCGGTCGCCGAAAGCCGCAGCTCCTACAACGGTCTTCTGGTCTTCGTCTTCATTCTGTTCTCCGCATATTCGGCGAGATGGATCATCCACAAATTCGGCTCGGCGCGGTCGCGGCGCGCGCCGGCCTGGGACTGCGGCTACATCGAAACCAGCCCGATGACGCAATACACGGGCAGCAGCTTCGCGCAGCCGATCCGGCGCACGCTTGGCGTCATCGCCTTTTCGGTGAAGGAGCGGCTCGACATGCCGGCGCCGGGCGATATGCGGCCGGCGCGACTGAGCATCGAGATCAAGGATCGAATCTTCGACTATCTTTACGCGCCGCTCACGCGGGCGGTCGAGACATGCGCCTCCGGTTTGAACATCCTCAGTCTTCTGACGATCCAGGAGTATCTGGCGCTCGTATTCGGCGCCCTCGTCTTCCTGCTGGTCCTGGTGGCGATATGAATTTTCTCTTCGACCTCGTCGCGCAGGGCGCCCAAATGCTTTTGGCGCTCGCGCTTGCCCCACTGCTCATCGGCTTCGTGAGAAAGCTGAAGGCCCGTCTCTTGCACCGCAAAGGACCGCCGATCATCCAACCCTGGCGCGACATCATTCGGCTGCTGCGCAAGGAGGTCGTCCTCGCCGAGAACGCGTCATGGCTGTATCGCTCGGCACCCTATCTGATTTTCGCCATGACCTGGGTCGCGGCGTCGCTGGTGCCGACTTTCGCCACGGGACTGATGTTCAGCTGGGCGGCCGATCTCATCGCCATCATCGCCCTGCTCGGCAGCGCACGCTTTTTCCTCGCCCTCGCCGGCATGGACATTGGAACGAGCTTCGGCGGCATCGGCTCGAGTCGCGAGGCGATGTTCGGCTCGCTGGCGGAGCCGGCGACAATTATGATCGTCTTCACCGTCTCCTTCGTCGCCGGAACCACGCAGCTTTCGGAAATCGCCGCCTATATGGCCGGAAATTTGGAATTGCGCGCCTCGGTCGGCATGGCGCTCGTCGCTCTGCTGATCGTCGCCATCGCAGAAAACGGACGCGTCCCCGTCGACAATCCGGCGACGCATCTCGAGCTGACGATGGTGCATGAAGCGATGGTTCTCGAATATTCGGGGCGCTATCTCGCGCTCATTGAACTCGCTTCAGCGCTCAAGCTGCTTCTCTACATCTCTCTCATCGCCTGCGTCTTCTTCCCGGTCGGGCTCGCACGGCATGATGCAGGCTTGCAGGCGATGGCCATCGGTCTGGGCGCTTACGTGCTGAAGCTTGCGATCGGCGAAGGCCTGCTTGCGCTGTTTGAGACATCGAGGGCGAAGATGCGCGTCTTCCGCGTCCCGGACTTTCTCGGCGCGGGGCTGATGCTCGGCCTCCTCGCGACCCTGCTCGTTTTTGTGACACGGAGCCTTTGATGGAATTGCTGACAATCGACATCGCCCATATGCTCGCGGGCGCGCTCGTCTTAACGAGCTTCATGCTGCTCTATCAGGACCGGCTGTCCGGACTAATCAACATCTACACCCTCCACGCCGTCATTCTCTCCTTGTCGGTCGCCTGGCAGGCCTATTATCAGGACGCGCCGCACCTCTATGTCACCGCCGGCATTGCGGCGATTTTCAAAGCGCTGATCATTCCCTACAGCCTGCGCCGCATCATCGAGCGTTTGGGCGTGCATCGAACCGTCGAAGTCGTCGGCGGCGTCGGCATAACCATGCTCATCGGCATATTTCTGGTGGCGCTGTCGCTCGTCGTCATGCTGCCGGCGACGGCCGCCGCCGACCCGCTGGCGCGGGAAGATATCGCTTTCGCGCTGGCGATCGTGCTGCTCGGACTGCTGATGATGGTGACGCGACGCAACGCCGTCAGTCAGATCATCGGCTTCATGTCGCTAGAAAACGGCCTGGTTCTCGCGGCGGCGGGCGCCAACGGCATGCCGCTCGTGGTCGAGATCAGCGTCGCCTTCTCAATCCTCATCGCCTTCATTGTGATCGGCATCTTCCTGTTTCGTATCCGCGAGCGATTCGACAACGTCGATCTATTCGAACTCGATCGCGTGCGCGGAGGACGTTCATGAGCGCCGATCTTTTCATGGTCTCGAATGCCCTTGTCGCCATTCCCGCCATCGCGGCCGTCGCCCTCGCCGTCGAGCCGGCATACCGGCGCTCAGCGGTCATCAATGTCTGCGCGAGCGGCGCGACCTTCCTTTTCGCGCTTGTTCTGCTGATCGTCGAGCCGGAGAACGGCGGCTATCTCTTCGTCGACGATCTCAACATCGTCTTCGTCGTGCTTTCGACCTTCATCGGCTTCACCACGAGCGTCTACAGCGCGAGCTATATCGACCATGAAATCGAAACCGGCCGGCTGACCTCGACGAACGTGCGCTTCTATCACGCGATGTATCAATCGCTGATGTGCGCGATGAATCTGGCACTTCTCGCAAGCAACATCGGCCTGATGTGGGTCGCGGTCGAAGTCGCAACCCTGACCACCGTGTTGATGGTCGGCATCTACCGCACGCCGCATGCGCTCGAGGCCGCCTGGAAATATTTCATCCTCGGCAGCGTCGGCATCGCGCTGGCGCTCTTCGGCACAATCCTCATTTACATGGCTGCTGAGCCGGTGCTGGGCCAGGGTTACGACGCGATGGTCTGGAAAACGCTGATGTCACAAGCGCCGCAGTTCAATCCGCGGATGCTCAATGTAGCTTTCGTATTCCTGATGCTCGGCTACGGCACGAAGGTTGGGTTGGCGCCCATGCACGCCTGGCTTCCCGATGCGCATGCGGAAGGGCCGACGCCGATTTCGGCGGTCCTGTCCGGCCTACTGCTCAACGTCGCGCTCTATGCGGTGCTGCGGTTCAAGATGCTGCTGACCGCCAACGCCGCGGCGATCACGCCGGGACCGCTGATGATTGCGCTCGGCCTGGCGTCGCTCATCATGGCGGCTTTCATGCTCTACCGCCGCGGCGACATCAAGCGGCTGTTCGCCTATTCCTCGATCGAGCACATGGGCATCATCGCCTTCGCCTTCGGCATGGGCGGCCCGCTCGCCAATTTCGCCGGCCTGCTGCACATGACCATGCACAGCCTGACGAAGTCCGCGATCTTTTTCTCCGTCGGCCACATTGCGCAGGCCAAGGGCACCCAGAGGATAGCCGACATCAGAGGATTGACGCAGAGCCAGCCGGCGCTTGGCTGGAGTCTCGTCGCGGGCGTCGTGGCGATCATTGGCCTGCCGCCGCTCGGCATCTTCATGAGCGAATTTCTCGCCGTGAGTTCGACCTTCGCGCGTCAGCCGCTCCTCGCTATTCCACTTGTTTTCGGCCTCCTTCTCGCCTTTGGCGCCTTGCTGTTGCGGACGACGGGAATGGCGTTTGGCGCGCCGACCCCTGATGTAGGCGAGGTGAAAGCTTCGATGTTGCCGCTCTACGCGCATCTCTCGCTTGTGCTGCTTGCAGGCGTCTATCTGCCGTCTCACCTCGTGACCTGGTTCCAGAACGTCGCGCGACTCTTGGGTTGAGCACGAAGGATGAAGAAATGAACTTCGCGAGCAAACAAACAGCGACCCAATCGTCGCCGCCGAGTTGCCTACCCTGGCCGCGCGAGATTGTCGATAAGGCCAGCTGGCTTGCTTTGGCTGAGAGCCTCGCAAAGGGCGAGCGCGAACTCTTGAGCCTATGGGGGGAAACCTCATGCGTGCATATGGCAGTTCTCGAACCACGCGAGCCGCGCCTGCGCATCGTCACGTTCGAGTGCCCTGAAGACTCCTTTCCATCAGTCGGGCGGCTCCATCCTCCGGCATTGCGGCTCGAGCGCGCGATCCACGATCTTTACGGCTTAAAACCCGAAGGCACGCCCGACCATCGCGCCTGGCTCGATCATGGCCGCTGGGGCGTCCGTCAGCCCTGTGGCGCACGCCATGAGATCAATACCGTCTGCGACCCATACACGTTTCTGACCACCGAGGGCGAGCCGCTCCACTTGATACCGGTCGGGCCCGTCCACGCCGGCATCATCGAGCCGGGTCATTTCCGCTTCTCAGCCAATGGCGAAACCGTCGTGCGCCTCGAGGAGCGGCTCGGCTTCGTGCACAAGGGCGTCGACCGATTGATGGGGGGCGCCTCGATCGAGCGCGCTGCGCAGATCGCCGCGCGTGTTTCCGGTGACAGCACGGTCGCCTACAGCCTCGCCTTCGCGCAGGCCGTCGAGGCGGCCTTCGACGTCGCTGTCCCGCCGCGCGCCACATATCTGCGCGCCTTGATGGCTGAACTCGAACGGCTTGCCAATCATTTCGGCGACATCGGCGCGATCTGCAACGACGCGGCCTTTGCATTGATGCACGCGCAACGCGGCCTCGTGCGCGAACGCATCTTGAGAGAAGCGGCAAGTTGCTTCGGACACCGCCTGATGATGGATCGCATCGCGCCGGGCGGAACCGTCGTCAACTTGAGGCAGGACAACGCTGCGGCGCTTTACGCGCTGGTCGACTGGATCGAGCTGATGACGCCGCGACTGATCGCACTCTTCGGCGACACGACATCGCTGCAGGATCGGACCGTCGGAACAGGCGTCATCAGCGAAGCCCTCGTCAAGCAATATGCCTGCGGCGGCTATATCGGGCGCGCGTCCGGCCGGGCGTTCGACGCGCGCAAGGCGATCGGTTACGCCCCCTATCCGCAGTTTGCGTTTGAGATCGGCGCCTCAAAGGAGGGCGACGTCGACGCGCGCGTCTGGGTGCGCTTCGACGAGATCAAAGCTTCGCTCAAAATCGTCAGACAAATTCTCGACGAAGCGCCGGGAGGTCCGGTCATCGGCGCCTGGGCGCTGCCCGAAGACTGGACGCGCGAAGGCGCGGCGCTCGTCGAAGGATTCCGCGGCGATGTTTTTGTCTGGCTTCGCATCCGTGCAGACGGCGTCGTGCAGCGCTGTCATTTGCGCGATCCGTCATGGTTCCAGTGGCCGCTGCTCGAAGCGGCGATCAAGGACAACATCGTCGCCGACTTCCCGCTTTGCAACAAATCTTTCAACTGTTCCTACTCGGGGCACGATCTCTAGGACCAGCGCGATGCAAAAATTCCTGCTTCAGGGCCTGCTCCGAAGCGCTCTGACCGAACAGGCGCCCACTCCGGATGCGACGTCGATGGCCGAACTCGGCTATACGCTCGAGCGCACAGCGCGACAGAAACTCGGGCGCAGCCTTTCAATCCGGGAAGTCGACGCGGGCTCCTGCAACGGCTGCGAACTCGAAATTCACGCGCTCAACAACGCGTATTACGATGTTGAGAGATTTGGCTTGCGTTTCGTAGCGTCGCCGCGTCACGCCGACGTCTTGCTCGTCACAGGGCCAGTGACAAAAAACATGCGTGAAGCGCTTGAACGCACCTATGCGGCGACGCCCGATCCTAAATGGGTGATCGCCGTCGGCGATTGCGCGTTTGACGGCGGCGTCTTTTGCGAGAGCTACGCGTGTATTGGCGCCGTTGCGAAAGTCGTTCCGGTGGATCTCCATATTCGCGGCTGCCCGCCCGATCCGACGACGCTGCTCAAAGGGCTGATCGCTTTCGTCGAAACTATGAGCTGAGATGACTCCACCGCGACGTTTGCAAATTACGACGTCGCACTGTCCGCAACATGGCGACGATCGCTTTTGAGAAATGCGCGAGCAATATTTGCGCGCCATCGGATAAGTTCAGGCAAAACCCCCGCAAAAAAAAACTTGGCTAGAACGAAGCAGCGCTGAGCGCTTCGCAAGCGATCCGCGGCGTCAGGCGCGACGCTATTCGTTGCGAATCGAGACGCGAGCAGAGGCTAGTCATGAACTTATACCGCTGGAAGAATGACGTCGCGATAGGCGCCCTTGTCGCAATTGTTTCGGCTACTGCGGCGCATGCGGCGTCAAGCGACGTCATCGAATCAAGGCTACGCGCGCTGGAGGCGGAGATCGCAAAATTGCGGCGCGAGGCGCGACAAGCCAAAGCAGACGCTCACCAGGCTGCTCATGCCGCACAGAGCAGCGCCGCGAATGCCGAGGCGGCGCGAGCTTCTACGTCGCTCATGCCGCCGGTTTTCGTCTCGTTCAAGAACGGCCTGTTCGTCGAGAGCGAAGACAAGGCCTACAACTTCAAAATTGGCGGGCGCATGCAGTTCGACGGCGGCGGCGCGACGCAGCCGCTCAACGGCTGGTCAAATCAGGCCGGCGTCCGCCAGGTGCGTCTGGAGATCGAGGGCAAGGCGGCAAATTACTGGTTCTATAAGCTGCAATATGACTTCGCGGGCTCGCAGTACGGCACGCCGTTCAACGCGCCCGTGCAAGGCGGCATTCGCGACTTCTATCTTGGCTTGCAGCATCCAATTCTCGCGCTGCCTTTCACGAAAGAGCCGGCGTTTATCCATATCGGCAGTTATTTCGAGCCCTTTAGTCTCGAATTCACGGCCTCTTCGCGCTTCCGCGACTTCATCGAACGCGCGATGGCGGTCGAAGCCATCGCGCCAAGCCGCCACCTCGGCGCGGCAATCGGCGCCTACGGCGACAACTGGACCGCCAAGGGCGGCGTCTTCACGACGAGCTTTGAAGATTTGAACACGAACCCCGTCGTCGGCGCGCCGCCCTTGATCGGGATTCCGGCGAAAGCCGGATGGTTTCCGACCGGCGGCGGCCAGTATTTCGAACTTACCGGCCGATTAACCTATGCGCCGATCATGACCCAGCATGATCTCCTGCATGTCGGCGTTTCCGGCCGCTATCACCAACCGAACAGCGCCACGGGATTGTCCGACGATCGCGTGTTGCGGATCGGCAACCGCATTCGCTCGGAAGCCTATATTCTTAATCAGGGGCTGCTTGGCACGCCGGATCTTTCTTGCGGCTCCGTCATCCTCCCGGGATGGACGGCGGCCGCCGCAGCGCATTGCGTCAACAATGTTGAATCCTTCGGCGTCGAACTTTCCGCCGCCCATGGACCGCTTTCGCTGCAGGCGGAATATCTGGCTCATACCGATCCCCATTGAAGCAGACTCATTGGGTCTTCACGAATCGGCTTTCGTCTGATTCTAGTTGGCGAACTCCAGGGGGTTCGCCATGGCGGCTGCGATTGGACTGCGGGAAGACTTTGACGCGGATGCGCTTCGGGCGATTGCGAAGCGCGCGAAAGATGGGCCTCAGGCACGCAGGCTCCTGGCGCTCGCCGCAATTTACGACGGCGCGCCGCGCGGCGAGGCGGCGAAGATTGGCGGCGTGACGCTCCAGGTCGTTCGCGACTGGGTTTTGCGCTTCAATGCGCATGGCGAGAGTGGCCTCGTTGACCGCAAGGCGCCGGGTCAACCGTCGCTCTTGAAGAACGAACATCGCGCCGCGCTCATGCGCATGATCGAGGACGGTCCGAC
>NZ_JAKFWS010000140.1 GCF_021731785.1 Methylocystis sp. | reverse complement strand
CATATTGTCCGCTCGGACGACAAGAGGCGGGCGCGCCTCAACTGCATAAGCCATCTGCTCGACTCCATTCCATATGAGAACGTCGACCGCGAGAAGGCTAAACTTCCGAAGCGTTCGATGGACCGCGCATATGACGATCTCGCGTCGCTCGACGGGTTGAGGTTCGTGCCTGAAAAATACTAAAGCAAGGTGACTCCGCCGCGCGGCTCAGGCGTTCTCCCGAATTCCGAACCATAAGACATAGAGCGCCGGTGTGACGATCAGCGTCAACACGGTGGCGACGAGAAGCCCGCCCATCACTGCGAAGGCCATCGGCCCCCAAAACACCGTGGGCGCGATGGGAATGAGGCCCAGCACTGTCGAGATAGCCGTCAGTGTGATGGGACGGAATCTGGACAGCGTGGCGTCTACGACGGCTTTCCATTGATCCGGCTCCTCGCGCCGTTCCGTTTCGATCTGCTCTATGAGAATGACCGCATTGCGCGCGATCATCCCCAGCAGCGACAAAATGCCGAGAATGGCGACAAAACCGAGAGGCTTCCCAAAGATCAGGAGCGCCGCGATGATTCCGATCAGTCCCATCGGCACAATGCTCAGAACTAGGAACATGCGGCTGAAACTTTGGAGCTGGATCATCAGGAAGGTGGTCATCAGGAACAGCATCAGCGGCACGCGCGCAAATACGGAACTTTGGGATTTCACGCTCTCCTCGACGGTCCCGCCCGTGTCGATGCGATACTGGGGCGGCAGGCTCGCATTCACTGTGGCGACTGCAGGCGCGAGCGCGGCGACGGCGGTCTCGGCCGTCAGCCCAGGCGCAGGGTCAGCCTGAACTGTCAACGTCGGCGCCCGGTCGCGGCGCCAGATCAGCGGGTTTTCTTGCTGGAAATCGAACGTCACGATCTGGCCGAGAGGCACCACGCCGCCGCTGGGCGTCGCGATTTGCAGCGTTTGCAGCGTTGAGAGCGACATCCTCTGTTCATCTGTCGCGCGCGCGACGACGTCGACGAGATAGATGTCGTCTCGAACCTGCGTGACGGCCTGGCCCGTCACCACGCCCTTCAGTGCGGTGGCGAGCGCCTGAGAACTCAGGCCGACGAGGCGCGCTTGATCCTGATCCACTTTGACATGGATGGCGCGCGCCGGCTCGATCCAATCGAAATTTATGCGTCTGACGGAAGGGTCCGCGCCAATTGTCTTCGCCATATCGAGAGCGATTTGACGAACCCTTTCAGGGTTGGGGCCGATGACGCGATATTGCACGGGCCAGCCCACAGGCGGTCCGAGCTCCAACGGCGCGATCCGGGTGACAAGGCCGGGAAAATCCTCGGCGAGGATTTTTTCAAGTCTTTGATGAAGCCTGTCGCGCGCGGCCAAGTCTTTGGCGATGACCACATATTGCGAGAAGAAATCATGTGCGAGCTGGACGTTGAGAGGCAGGTAGAAGCGTATGGCGCCTCGGCCGACATAAGCGCTCCAGCTCGCCACGTCGGGATCCTCTTTGAGAATTTTATCGAATTTCTCCACGACGGCCTGGCTGGCGTAGATCGAGGCGTTCTGCCGCAGAGACAGATCGATCACGAGTTCCGGGCGATCCGACGCAGGAAAGAATTGGCGAGGCACGAGCGGCGTCGCCAATAAAGCGATGACGAAGCAGGCTAGAGTGACGCCGAGCGTGACCCATTTCGCTCTCATCGCAGCGACAAGAAGCGTGCGGAAAACGCGCAGCACGGGACCTTCCTGCTCGACGGCGGAGGCGTCCGGTTTCTTGAGCAACGCCACGCCGATGAGAGGCGTGAACAAGACGGCGACGAACCATGAGACGATCAGGGCGATGGAGACCACCGCGAAGATCGAGAATGTGTACTCGCCAGCCGAGCTTTTGGCCAAACCGATCGGCACGAAACCGGCGGCAGACACGAAGGAGCCGGTGAGCATCGGAAACGCCAGAGTCTTATAGGCGTAGCTTGCGGCCTCCTCCTTGTCGTCGCCTTGCGCGAGGCGTGTCGTCATGACGTCCACCGTCGTCATCGCGTCGTCGACGAGGAGGCCAAGGGCAATGATGAGCGCGCCGAGCGAGATTCTCTGCAGATCGATCCCCGCAAGCTGCATGATCGGAAACACAACGGCGAGCGTCAGCGGAATGGAGACCGCAACCACCGCGCCGGCGCGAACGCCCAGGCTGATCAGACTCACGGCCATGATGATCGCGATCGCCTGCCAAAGCGACGTCATGAAATCGCCGATCGCGTGCTCGACGATTTGCGGCTGATTGGCGACCAGAATGGGCTCAATTCCGATCGGCAGTTCCGACTTCGTCTCCTCCAGCGCCTTCGCAACGTTGCGGCCCAGGGCGAGTATGTCGCCGCCCGGTCGCATGGCGATCGCCAGTCCTATCGCCGGACGGCCGCTCACTCGGAACATCGACTGCGGCGGGTCGACTGAAGCGCGCCTGACTTCCGCGATGTCGCGAAGCCGGAGCAGACGGCCGTTCACCGGAATGTTGATCGCCAGAAGATCGCTCTCTGACCCGAACGCTCCCGATACGCGCAATGAGAGTTTTTCTTGATCCGTCTGGATGATGCCCGAAGGGATGACCTCGTTCTGCGCTTGCAGCGCGGCAATGAGCTGAGACCGGTCCAAGCCCAGGCCAGCAAGCTGCCGCGTTGAAAACTCGATGAATATCCGTTCATCCTGCGCGCCGAGAACTTCGATCTTGGAAACGTCGGCGACATTGAGCAGCCGCGAGCGAACGGTCTCCACATAGTCTCGCAACTCGCGATGGCTGAAGCCGTCCGCGGTGAAACCGTATATGATTCCGAAGGTGTCGCCGAAATCGTCGTTGAACCCAGGTCCGACGACGCCTGCGGGAAGCGTATGGCGAATGTCGCCGACATTCTTGCGGACGTCGTACCAGATGTCCGGCACCTGCGACGGCGCCGTCTCGCCTTTCAGATTCACGAAAATCGTCGTGAGGCCAGCGGTCGTATAGCTGCGAATGAAGTCTAGGCTGGGCGTCTCCTGCAGCTTGCGCTCGATCCGCTCCGTCACCTGTTTGAGCGTGTCGTCAAGCGTCGCGCCCGGCCAGGCCGCCTGCACGATCATCGTGCGGAAAGTGAAATTTGGGTCTTCGTTGCGGCCCAGACTCCAATAGGAATTCAGCCCGGCGATCACGACCGAGATCATGCAATAGATGACGAAGGAACGGTGTCTGAGCGCCCAAGCCGACAGGTTGATCTCTGTCATCACGGCATATCCAGGATTCGGACCTTCTGGCCTGGGTGAAGCGACTGAACGCCCGCGGTAACGACGGTATCGTCGGGCGCCAGACCCTCCGCGACGACCACCGAGTCGGCGGAAAAGCGCTGAACCTTGATGTTTCGCATCGATACGGTCATCGTCGCCCGATCGACGATCCAAACGCTCGGCTGTCCGTTGGACTCGGTCAACGCAGTAGCGGGAATGGAGATTGCGGCTGAGGGATCAAGACGCATGCGGCCGGAAATGGTCGCGCCTAGTCGCATAGCGGGCGGGGGAGCGATAATGGTGACGCGCACGCGAAATGTGCGCATCGAAGGATCCGCCTGCGGATCGATTTGTCGCACGCGTCCGACCGCTGTGACCGTGGGTTCATCCGTCAGCGCGAGATCGACTCTCGCGTCTCGCGGCGCAGCGCGCAGGAGACGCGCCGGCGCGTCGAATACCGCATCCCACCCACCCCTTCGGGCGATGCGGAAAATCATTTGTCCGGCCTGAACCACTTCTCCCGCTTCTGCGCCCCGCGCGACGATTGTGCCGGGCAAATCCGCCTTAAGCTCCGTGTAACCGACGCGGTCCTGCGCGATTTTCAGTTGCGCCGAGGCATCCTCAATGTCGGACTGAGCGGTCTCGACGGCCGTCTGCGCCTGATCGAACTTCACTTTTGTCGTGTATCGTCTCGCCAGCAGGGACTGCTCCCGCGCGAAATTGCTGCGCGCCTCGCGCAAGCGCCCTTGCGCCGCGGTCAGTCTCGCCTGCGCCGATCGCAAACCATTCAGTTCGGCCTGCGGATCCAGTTTCGCCAGAATCTGATCGCTCCTGACGGCATCGCCCACGCCCACAAATCGTTCGATCATCCTGCCGCCGATGCGGAAGGCGAGCGCGGCTTCGTTTTCGGGCTGAATGCTTCCAGTCAGTTCAACTATCTCGCCGATCTTGCTTTTCTCGATCACGATGGCGCGAACCGGACGCGTTTCGGGAGCTTTCTTGTCTTCTTCCCGGCTGCATCCCGCGAGCGTCAGTAGGACCGCGGATGTACTGAATGCGAGGCGCCATAGCCCCGCGATCCACATCATCTTTTTCAAGCGCGCCACATATCTATCCTGAATTCGCGTCTTCGACATTTAAGCCGTAAACGGCATGAACTGGAAGGTCTGTAGCGATCCGTGCAGCCTGATTGCTCTCCTGTGGATAAGGCATTTGTGCGGAGTCGCTGGCAGTCGGAATGGATGTCGGAAGCGGTTAAGAGAGATACTCGAGGCGAATGGTGGCTAGATTGCATGGTGCCTACGGCGCGGTGCATCATTGCCGCCGGCATTTCTCTAGGGAACGAGTGCGGCGACCTATCACCTTGTCAAGGAGCTGATGCGGAAAACTCTATGCGCGATCTCGGAGTCTTGTTATCCAACACTCTGTTTCACGCGCGAGAACGGCTCGTTGCATTCGATTTCGTCGTGGCCGTGCCTGGGAGAAAACTCGACGTTGCTGGCATCTTGCTTAGTGCGGCCTCGCGCGTTGACTTCCGCTTCGATCATGATTGTCTCCGTGAGCCTCTGCGGATGCGACCTCACATGGGAGAAGCCTGACCTCGGCGCGCCGCCGCCCGCCCGATTCCGGGAGGCCAACCCAAGGCCGGCGCCGCCAATCGCCGCCGGGAGAGATTTCGCCGTAAAATTTGGCTCGAAGGAACTCACAGGTCTCGTTGAGCGCGCGCTCGACGACAATCTGGCGATCACGGCCGCGATTGCGCGCATCGATCAGGCCGACGCCAATGCGCGCATCGCCAGCGCCGCGCTTTGGCCCTTGGTATCGTTTGGCGGTCTCGCTCAGCGCACGCAGATTCCGGGAACGCAGCTCAGCGCAACGCCGAACTTCAATCCCGCTCAGTCGTTACTGCAAGGCGCGGGGAAAAGCCAAGCGGCCCTCCTCGACAATCAGGCGACGTTCAACGCCACGCGCACCAATTTGTTCGCTCTCGGCCTCAATGCGAGCTACGAAATCGACCTTTGGGGAAAGAATGAGGACGCGTCGAAAGCCGCGAGGCTCCTCGCCAACGCCTCACGTTTCGATCGCGACGTCGTGGAGATCGCGACGGTTGCAGCGGTCATGAATGCATATTTTCAGGTGCTCGCCGCGCAAGATCAGCTGCGCATGGCGACTGAACACGTCAAGATTGCGGAGGCGGTGCTCGGAGCGATCAACGCGCGTCTGGAGAAAGGCGCCGCGACGATGCTGGACTATGGTTTGCAGGCGGCGGTTCTGCAGGGGCAGAAGGCCACCATTCCGCCCCTGGAGCAGACGCTGCGGCAGACCAAGGTCACTCTTGCCGTTCTGCTGGGACAAACGCCGGAATCGATCGACATCAAAGGCGGCGCGCTCACCAGACTGAAATTCCCTCGGCTCGCGCCCGGCCTCCCATCGGAGGTCTTATTGCGGCGGCCGGATGTCGCCAGAGCCGAGGCGGTTCTGGCCTCGCAGGAATTTTCGGTGTTGCGGGCGCGGGCCGCGTTTTTCCCATCGGTCGTCCTTAATGGGCAATACGGCCTGCAAAGCGTCGTCCTGAGCAATCTGCTGAGACCTGAGGCGGTCGCGTGGCAGATTGCGACGGGGCTCGCGCAGCCCCTGTTCGACGGCTACAACCTTCAAGGCCAATATCAGCTCGAAAAAGGAAGATATGCCGAAGCCTGGGCGGCGTATCGGCAGAGCATACTTAACGGCCTTGCCGACACGGAAAGCGCGCTCATTGCGATGAAGGAGACCGCTAAGAGCGTAAAGATCGGTGTGGACGCGCTCGCTGCGGCGAAAATTGCACTCGATGCGGCGCGCGCTCAGCTCTTGGAAGGCGTGATCGACGTTGTGACGCTGTCCACGGTCCAGACGACCTATTACCAATATGATTTCAACCTGACGCTCGCGCGTCTCGCGTATTTTCAGTCGGCGGTCAGTCTTTATCAGGCGCTTGGCGGCGGCTGGTCGCCGACCACGCGGCAGATCGAGATCACGCGCGCGAACGAAGCCTATGAGGCGGACAGGGGCCCTTACCCCTAGCGTTTGCCCGCCTTAGCGGAAGGAGTTCCTAGGCTGGAGGACAATTGCGAAGGTTCAAGCGTTATGCAAAACTGCAGCGTAATAAAGCTAGGGAGAGGAAACACTATGACCACGGAAAATTTTGACGAGAGCTCTCAACTCTCGCGTCGCTCGCTGCTGACTGCGCTTTTTGCGACAGCGATCGCGGCGTTGGCTCCGGGCGACGCCGAAGCGCAGGAGCGGCAGTTCACCACTTTCCATCACCAGCCGCGCTCGCCCCGTCCGGGCCGCTCCAGCAGAGGGTGGCGGCGCCGTCGCGCGCGCGTCCGCCGCACCGGACCGACACAGTCGATCGCTCCGGAGACGCCGGCGCAGTAAGGCGCTGCAAGGAAAGCGGGCGGTCGGCTTCTCGTAAGACCCCCGCGCGCTCGCCTCGAAGGGCTCGCTCAAAATGAGCCGAATGCCGAGCCCAGGGCAATGACGGCGACAAGCGCGATGATGGCGCCAATGATCGCGACCACGACGATATCGAGATAGCTTTCCTTGTGCGTGCAACCGCAAACGGCGAGCAGAGTCACGACCGCGCCATTGTGCGGAAGACTGTCCAGCGTTCCCGCGCCAATGACCGCGACGCGATGCAGAAGCGCCGGATCAATTCCACCCTGTTCAGCAAGACGCAGATAAGTTTCGCCGAGCGTGTCGAGTGCGATGGTCAGTCCGCCAGAAGCTGAACCGGTCAGGGACGCCAGCACGTTCGTCGCGATGGCGAGGGAGACGAGCGGACCGCCCTCGATCGACAGCACCCAGGCGCGCACCACGGCGAAAGCCGGCATTGCCGCGACGACGGCGCCAAATCCGACCAGACTCGCGACGCTCATCGCGGGGAGCACGGAAGCCGTGACGCCGGCGTCCACGCTATCGCGGATCGCCGTCAACCGGCGCCAGTTGAGCAGAATGAGAGTTACAATTGCCGCCGAGAGCGCCACGATGACGGACCAGACGCCGCCTACGGCGGCAAGCGTGGTCGGTCCCCAGCGCTCTTCAGACAGGAATGAGTCATCCACGCGCGGCAAGACGAGCAAGGATATGACAAGATTGGCGCCGACGACGACGATCAAAGGCAGCGCGGCGATGAGTGCGTTCGGCGCATCTGCTCGATGGCCGTGCGGGATTTCGGCGAGATCGAATTCGTGCGCCGCTGCGGCGCGCTCGCGGATCGCCTGATCTTGCGTCGCGTCGACGTGAACGCTCGGCTCGTTCCCATATCCTTCTCCCTTGCGGCGCGCCGCCGCCTCAGCGCGCGCAAGCCACCAGAGCCCGAACCCGAGCATGATCACGGAGGCGACGACGCCAAGCCCCGGGGCGGCAAAGGGCGTCGTTCCAAAGAAGGGCATGGGGATCGCGTTTTGAATCGCCGGAGTTCCTGGCAGCGCTGACATGGTGAACGTCGAAGTTCCGAGCGCGATGGCGGCAGGCGCCAGGCGTCTCGGCACGGCCGCCCTGCGGAACAGCTTCTGCGCCATCGGCGCCAGCACGAAAAATGCGACAAAGAGGCTGACGCCGCCATAGGTTACGAAGGCGCCGGCGAGAACGACTGAAAGTATGGCGCGGCGCGGGCCAAGTTTTTCGGCCATGAAGTTGGCGATGGCGGTGACGGAACCGCTGTCGTCCATAAGTTTTCCAAAGAGCGCGCCGAGGAGAAAGATCGGAAAGAATTGCGACACGAAACGCGACGCTCCGCCCATGAAGGTTTGCGTCCAATGCGCCAGCAAGGGTTCGCCCGCGAAGGCGGCGGCGATCAGCGCCGCCGCAGGCGCCAGCAGCAATACGCTCCAGCCTCGATAAGCGAACCAGATGAGTCCGCACAGCGCGGCAAGAATTCCAGCAATTCCCATCGGGTCAAATCCCCTCGAGAAGGACGTCAAGGTCAAGAGTCGATTGGACGCCGACGTCGCGATCGTGACGATCGAGGAACACTTCAGCCGATCGGCGACCCTCGTCGCGCAGCATGCAGAGAAAATCCCATTCGGCGATAAGTTTGGAGGATGCGCTGAGTTGCGTCATCTTTTCGGTTGAAATCCGGTGGATGCGCATCCCCGCCCAGCGTGCGCCCTCCTTGTCTCCTGGGTTAGCGGCGCGGCGCAATAAGGCGATCATGCGCAGCTCCTTGAGCAAAACCGCATTGAACGACACTTCGTTGAGGCGGTTCAATATTTCGGTCGCCGAGCGCGGCGTGTTCTTGCGTTCGATGGGATTGATCTGGACGAGGATCGTATCGGTCGACTCGCATTCGCGAACGAGCGGCGTGATCGTCGGATTGCCGGAATAGCCGCCGTCCCAATAGGCTTCGCCGTCGATCTCGACGGCCTGGAACATGGTCGGCAGGCACGCCGAAGCAAGAAGCGCGTCCGGCGTGACATCGGCGTTTCTAAAGACTCGGGCGCGGCCGGTCGAGACGCTTGTGGCGGTAACGAAAAGCTTGATCCGCGCGCGCGCGAGCCGCCCGAAATCGACGGTTTCCGCCAGAATCTCCCGCAGCGGATTGACGCCCCGGGGATTGAGATCGTAGGGCGAGAACAGACGCGACATGATGTCGGTCGCGACGAACAAAGGCGAGGCGTCCAGCGTCCAACGACCCATCAACACGTCGATAGGATTACGCTGCAACGGACTGAGGCGCGCCGCCAGCGAAACCCGCCGCCAGAATGGCTCGAGCGCCGCGCGCGCGCCGTCCGCCCCGCCGTCGACATAGCCGCTGATTAACGCCGCCGCGTTCATAGCGCCGGCCGACGTGCCCGAGATCCCTTCGATCTGGAGCCAAGATTCCTCCAGCAGACGGTCGAGAACGCCCCACGTATAGGCGCCATGCGCGCCGCCGCCCTGCAAGGCGAGATCAACAAGAACCGCGTCGCGCGTCATATCCGCAAGGCTCCACCTCTGCGTCAGAATGAGCAAGTAAATTGAAATCCAGCCGAACTCGGTCAATACAAGGTTTGCTGACGCTCGTATCACCATGTATTCTCTCTGGACCGGACCACGGCCAATTGCGTCGCGCTCGGTTCTTCAGCGAGTCTTGCGACTGATCATCGACTTTGCTCGAGCAAACACTCCGTGAGTACAGGTTGCCTCGCCACCATCTGCGCCTCGTCCGGCGTCAATTCGCCATCCGCCATGGCGCTGACGACAGCGCCGAGCGCCGCCGCAACGTCCTCGACGTTGCGCGCTTCTCTGGCAAATCGAAACGGATCGGGCGGCCTTTGCGGGCTGGGCAGATGCGATCCAGGACAATCTTGCAAGCAACCATGTCGCCGCCGCGCGCCGCAGCGATAACTGCGCGCACAATTTCTGTCGCGTCGTCGTGCATGAGCTTCTCAACGAGAAGCGTCATCTTGTGACGCGAGCCTTTCGGCCTGCCACGATTGCCGGATTTAAAGCCGACGGTGTTGCCCGGCAAAAAGCGACCTTCCTCATCCGTGTTTTTACGCGGCGCACATTCTTTCTCGCCGGTACAGGACATAGCGCTGAACATAGGTTCAGTCCCCACTAACCATTATTTTATAACATACCATTATTGTGCCTTAGGCACTATTTGTAAGGCGCTCAGATTGAGCACCGTGGAAGGCGGCTCAAAATGATCTTCACGCTATTTGCGCTGGCCGCCGCCGTCGTCTTCTTTTTCTCCTCGCTCGCTTTGTTGAATTATGGGCGACGCCTTGGCGCGCGTCATCTTGCCAAGGAAGGCGCCAGCTCGATGGCCGGACTCAACGCCGTCGAGGGGGCTGTGTTCGCATTGATGGGTTTGCTTCTGGCATTTTCCCTCTCCGGTGCTCTTCAGAGGTTCGATGAGCGCCGTCAGCTTGTGCTGCAAGAGGTGAACGCCATCGGCACCGCATATGATCGCCTCGCTTTTTTGGAGCGAGAGAAAGGACTGAAGCTGAGGGCGAAGTTGAAGGCCTATGTTCAGGCTCGGATTGATTTGTACCGCTTGCCCATTGATTTATCACTTTCGAATTGGTCAGCGGATTACTCGACGGAACAGCTAGACAAGATTCTTGCGCTGAAGGCGGAGGTCTGGGATGAGGCCGTTGCAGCTTGTTCTTCGACTGGCGCGAGTACAGCGTGCTCGCTAATACTAACTTCGTTGGGGAACGTCTTTGATTTGGCGCGCCTACGTAGCGGCATTAACGAGAGGCATCCCCCCATCGTCATTTTCATAACGCTGTTCGGCCTGGCCCTTGCGGGCTCGCTTTTGGCGGGCTTTGGAATGGCGGCCGCGAAGAAGCGAAGTTGGATTCATATCGTGGCGTTTGCTTTGGCCTTGGCCACCACGCTTTACATCATCACTGAAATTGAATATCCGCGCCTCGGTTTCATTCGCGTCGATGCCTTTGATCACTTCCTGACGGAGGCACACGCGCGGATGAAGTAAGCTTCGACAGTTATTTTCTCGTCGACCGGGTCTTTCCTGTCAGGGATTTAGCCGAATTCACGGTGACGCATTTTCATTTTCTGAGGATTTCGTTTCGGTGCCAAAGACGGCATTCGGGTTATCGGGCTTCAGTCACTCATTGGGATCGCTGATGACCAACATGCGTGTTCTTTCACTCGGTCAAATTTCTTTTGCGCCGAGAAAGATCAACCGCATCGCATCCAAATTCGCCCCTTGCAACGCCAACTGACCGGCTCATAACTTTACCGTCTGATGAGCCGCGCCGCCGATCACGCCGCCCTGCGTCTCAAAATCGTCAACGACCGTCCAACGTTAACGGGATCATCATGGAAAAAAGTCGCATCACGAGCGTGACGTTCGTTACCATGCTCCTCTTCATCATTCTTGCCGCCTGCAAGCTCGCGCAGCCGGTCCTTGAGCCCGTCATCTTTGCTGTCTTCATCATCGCGATTGCTTGGCCCCTGCAGAAAGCGATGCAGGAGAAAGTAGGGAAGGCCATTGCGTTGAGCGTGACTGTCGTGACAACCGCCGCCGCGATTCTGGCGCTGTTTACTCTGATCGCCTGGGGTGGCAGAGAGGTGGTGGAGTGGGTCAGACAGAATCTCGACCGGATCCAGGAGACGGTGATGACATCCACTTCGTGGCTGGAAGAGCACGACATTTTCGTCATTACGCTCATTGCTGAACATTTTAACACCGCGTCGCTCATAAGGCTTCTTCACATAGTCGCCGTGAGAGTGAACACAATTTTGGCCTTCGCAGTCATCGTGCTCGTTTATGTAATTTTAGGACTAGCGGAAACCGAAGCCGTTCAGGCGCGAATAACGTCCCTCGAAAATCAGGAGACAAGCCGGCGCTTGCTCGAAGGCGGCAGGAAGATCGGTGAAAAGTTCCGCACCTATATGTTCGTTCGGACGATCGCCAGCATTGCGACAGGTCTCGCGGTATGGGGTTTTGTCCAGTTCATGGAATTGGAAATGGCCGGCGCATGGGGCGTGCTGGCTTTTGCGCTGAACTTCTTGCCCTACATCGGGTCCCTGCTCATCACAGCGCTTCTGCCGCTCTTTGCCTTCGTGCAGTTCGGCTCATTTGAAACGCCTTTGTTCGTTTTTTTGGGCGTGTTGGTCATCCGGTTCATCATCGGGGGCTATCTGGAGCCGGTGTTTTCGGGATCCGCTCTTTCGATCTCCCCACCGATTGTCCTTTTTTCGATTGTTCTCTGGACTTTCCTATGGGGCGCGCTTGGGGCATTTCTCGGCGTCCCGCTTTCGATTGCGACGCTGACGATTCTTGAACAATTCCCGTCGACCCGATGGGTGGCGGCGATCTTATCGGGAGAGCGTCCCGGCGCTTGGCCCCGCCAATCCGCCTAAGCGGCGCAGAGGTTTCCGCGCTTCGCTGCACAAGTCTAGCGGCCCACACCCCCGCCTAGAGGCGCGCTGCACAATCCGGGCGGCGCGCATGTTGAACCATCCCGGTCGATGCGGAGGGCAAACGATGTGGCCGCTGCGGTCGAATTCAGATAAAACAATGGTCTGAGCTTGCGCAGTGAGGCGTCCGATGCTTTGGCTGATCCGATTCATTGGCTTGCTTTCCCAGGCGGTGTTCCTCGAATTCTTGCATATTTTTGGTCTGATCGTCTTTCTGCTCGCCGTGCTCCTTGGCTATTTCAGGGCTCCCTGGTGGATCGCGCCAGCGCTCGCAGTCGCTAGCGGGTTCTTCGCGGACAGGTTCGTTGATCTCGCTTATCTGACGGAAATATTCCGTAGGGCGGTGTCCGCCAATGAACGCTGGGCCTTCGTGATCATCGTCTATTTCGCGATCACGATCGGCGGCTATCTCGCCGGCCTTCTGGCGCGTTTCTTCTTGAGGCGCATGAGGCGGTCCTGAGTAACGCTTGGCGGGTCGCGGCCTCAACCGCGCGTCCGCAAGGCATTGGCGCACCGATGCGCGCTTTCTCCAGCACCGAAGCCGCATATCTTCAACTTCGGCCTTCGTGACGCTTATTGATTGGCTCATCGCTCTTGGCTGGCGCGGCTAAGCGAATGCCAATTCTTCAACGATGCGACCGCTTTTTCGGAGGCCGATCTCCGCCCGCTCCAGCAGGACTTTCGGGCGTTGGGGTCATAGAGCGATGCGGCGGTGGCTCCAGAGCGGGCTGTTGCGGCGCATGCAGGCGCACGCTCTCCGCTCTGCCGGATTGCGCCGCCGTCTGGCCGCGACGGAAGGAAGCTACCGTGAAACTGGACGATCTTGGCGTCTCCAAAACGCAATAGTCACGATGGCAGAAAATGTTTCAGTACTTGCGATCGATTCAGTAGCCACGACGGCGGATAACGCGGCGCGTCTGCCGACGGGCGGACCTGCGCCAGACTCCACCGGCAATCACAGCCTGAACAACAAGGCCGTCGGAGTTGGAGATCACGGCGCTCGATGGAACCGTCACAGGGGTCGCGTCAGCCATCGGCTCATAACCGAAAAGCAACGACAGGCTAATCACGAATCCCAGAACTCTATAGCGCGTCATAGATATTCTCCCTCGTTGATCTTCTTTGCCAACAATTTCACGAAAGTGGCGGCCCGCGACGATGAAGCAACGGGCAAAGTGATTGGAACGTCGCTACAAGAGGCGACGCCAGTCAAATAGTTCTTAAGCGCCACGAGGCAACTGTGACAGAGTCGAGCGCGATCGCGAATAGGCCAGCTCCATGAACCGATTGCCCGGGGTCACACGATCCCAAGCCTAGGCTTCCCTCGCGGCGCGCCGACAACGTGCCGTGGCTGTGATCAGCCCGTTTTTTTAATGAGCGCGAAAATCGTGGTGGCTGTAAGGTTTTGGACTGCGACTGCGGCCATAGGACGAAACGCCATGCAACCGGTGGCGGGCGCGCGTAACGGAGAGCAAAGAGTCCCTCAGCGAATTCCGATCTCGGAAAATCCGGCCTCGCGGAGTTTGGCGGACTCTGATCATCGATCTGATGGAAGGCGACCACACGAAGTCGGTTGGAGGCGGATGTTTGCGGCCTCCTGGAGCGAAACGATATCGGCGGCGAAAGATACCGCAATTCCGCGCACGAAAACCGGCCACTGAGAACAGCGACGATCTGACTGATGGACCGTGAAGCGATGATTTTCTCACTCGCGCCGTCAGCCCAAAAAGCGAGAGTCGGTCAAGCAGCGCGCGAAGCAGGCGTGGTGATTACAAAACGCGAGCTCGCGGGCGCCTTCCCAAGCACCAGGATGCGTTCAGCTCACGCCAGCCGAGCGGGCTATCCCGAACGGCGGCGATTGGCGCAGGTCCTATATCTTCGCTCGGCGCGCTCAAAGGCGTCGCGTGCTCAAATCCTATCGCGAACGCCTACCATCGCCGCCTCGCGGGAGATCGGCACATGCAGGGCCAGTATGACCTGCTTCGGCGTCGACGAAGCAGCGGCGATCGCCTCACCGTAGCGCCGCAACTGGCCGGCGCGCTTCTTGGCTTGGTCGTGCCATTTGTCGCAGGGGAGCCAGGGAAACTCTTGTGACCGTGCCCAAGCAACGCTCTCTTGCACGCAGAAGTCCAGCGCAGTGCAATTTCGGCTTTGCGCTGTGTAGGGCGTCGAAATCCCCAACCAGGGATTTCTGACATTTGATCAGGGCGGTTCCGGGTTGAGCCCATTGCGCGTTCACAAATAAAAAACAGACAGTCATGCATTTGACAGCCTAATCAGCGCGATCTGGGCGGCGGATCGGAAAGCATTTGGGCCAGAATATCAATTTCGGCGTACGCAGAGATTGCGCTGCATGGAACCAATTACCCGACTTTTCGTTTAACGAGAGCAGAGCGGAATGCTCTGCCACCAGGAGAATTCACTGGGAGGGAGGACGCTGCATGCCTGTATTGGCTTTCATTCCTTGCGTAAGACCGTCCTCTCCGGTCCTGGTCGCATCCCGAAACATAATCGCTTCACGCCGGCAATTGAACGTTGCTTGCTGACCGGAATCGCGTGAGATGAGCGGCCGGCACGAGGCGATCGCCTGCGTTTCGGCGGCATCGCTTGGCAGGCCATCTGGACTTTGGGCCAGCGCAGAAGGCGGTCCGGCGCCATGAAGTTGCAGCACTATATCGGCGGCCTGGAAGGGTTGCCTGGGCCCCTAACGCTGGATCGGCGGGTCTTTGCCGAGGAGTGGGAGAGGCGGATATTGGGCATCCATGTTGCGATGATGGGTCTGTCGGGCCATCTCGGCTCGTCCGTGCCGGCCTACGCGATCGCCGACGTGCCTACCACCTTCCGCGACATGTGGACATGGGCGGATCTGCGCGCCGGCGCCGAGGCGATGGATCCGTTCGATTACTTCAAATTTCGTTATTACGAGAAGTGGCTCAGCGGCATTACTGCGTTCCTTGTCGACAAGGGATACCTGCGCGAGGACGAATTAGCGTCGCGGACAACAGAACTGCGCGGCCAAGCGGCCCGGCCGCCCGGCGCTCGGCTAGGGGTCGCGGGTGGAACTGTCGCCATTGACGAGCAGATCATGGCATATCTGCGCAACGGCGATAGTCCTCGCCGCGACGTCGCGCATCCAAAGTTCGCGGTCGGGCAACTCGTCCGGATCGCAAATCTCCCAGCCGGCGCGCACACTCGGTTGCCCGGCTACCTGCGGGGGCGGAGCGGTACGGTGGCGCAGGTGCTCGAAGGCGACTACGCCTACTTCTGGCGCACTGGCGACGGCATTGGCGATCCGATGCCCGTCTATATCGTCGAGTTCACGCCGGTGGAATTGTGGGGTCCGTGCGCGGAACCCGGCGCGCAGACGCTTTACGCCGAACTGTTCGAGGCATACCTGGAGGAGCCCGCATGAGCGGCCAGTTCGCTTATCCGCAGGACCGCGAGCAGTCCAGCGCGGCCAAAGTCGCTGCGCTGGAATCGCTTCTGATCGAAAAGGGCGTCATCACACCCGAGACCGTCAATAAAGTGCTGGCCTACTTCGAATCGGAGATGACGCCGCTCAACGGCAAGAAGATCGTCGTGCGGGCGTGGACCGACGCCGGCTTCTTGGCCCGGCTACTGGCCGACACCCCGGCCGCGATTGCCGAACTCGACTTGCCCAAGGGAATGGTTGGCGCTGAGGGCGAGCACCTGCGGGCGGTCGCCAACGCGCCCGGGGTGCACAACCTGATCATCTGCTCGCTTTGCTCGTGCTTCCCGTGGCCGGTGCTGGGATTGCCGCCTTACTGGTATAAGGATCCGGTGTTTCGCGCCCGCGCGGCCCGCGAGCCGCGCAAGGTGCTCGCCGAGGTTGGCGTCCACCTGCCCGAGGATACCGAGATCAAGGTGTGGGACAGCAGCGGGACGGCGCGGTGGTTCGTGATTCCCGAAAGGCCAACCGCGACAGAGGATTTCACCGAGGCCCAGCTGATGGAGCTGGTGACAACCGAGTCGATGATGGGCGTCGCGCTGGCTGGAGCGCGGTCATGAGACTGCACGAATCCTGCACCACTGATCATGGAGCGCCGCGGTTCGACCACGAGTGGCAGCGACGCGCGTTCGGCTTGGCCATCGCGTTATCGGAATTCGGCCACTACCGCTGGGAGGACTTCCAGCGCGCCCTTATCGAGACGATCGGGCGCTGGGAACGCGCGCCGGAATCCGAGCGCGGCGATTGGAAGTACTACGACCATTGGGTCGCGGCGCTTCAGAAGATGATCGACGACCGCGGATTGCTGACGACGACGCCCGCATCGGTCCCCAACCACCATCAATGACGCTAGTTGGATCGATCCCTTTCTCCAGCGGCTGCGTTGTAACAGTGACGGTCGTGAATTCGCTATTCGTCCGAGATCGCCTGCATGACCTGACCCTTCACCCAGCCAATCGTCGTCATTGTTAGCAACGCGGCGGACGTTGGTTATTCCGACATAAAGGACTCGCTCTCATGGACTGCGCTGCGAAATGCAGGTTATCCGGTCTCGTCGCGAGGTCAACGATCAAAGGGTTGACGGCTTCGACCCCGCCCCCGTTATCGTCGGCAACGACGCTCACCTCGCGCTTTGCTTCCACCCTGTCTGAGGTCAGACTTCATGATTTGCCCATGAAATAGACGCGCTACAAGCTCGATGAATGGTCTCGACCTGGTCACGGATCAGCATTGCAGCGGCGCTCGGCCTGCCGGTTTCGGCTCGTTCGCGACTCCGGCGAAGCCGAACCGGTTTCGCGAGCCCGGCGTCGCTGCGCAATCGCGCTCTTCGACTGTGCCGCGACGAGGATGGAATCGCATTTCGGGGCGCCATCTAATCCGCGACAGATGATGGAAGATGTGCGCGGTTCTTGTGGAGAAAATGGCCGATGACCGCGGCGAAGCGGGCGCAACGCGACGGCGGCCTCCTACGAGCGGTGACTGAAGGAAAGTCAGAGCTACGCAGATATCTTACGAAGCGCAATCGCCGCAGCGCCTGAGAGCGCTTAGCGACCGCTGTTTTGATCGAGAACAATAGATCCAGGGCGACCTGGGCTTGATTGGACTGACTACTTTTGAGCAGAGCTTAACGACCTTCGACATCCGGCAATGCCACGATCGGCCAGTCTTGGGCGCCATCCGGCGCATGCGGCTCGCGCGGTGGGCGCGCTCGTGGC
This sequence comes from Methylocystis sp., assembly GCF_021731785.1. GTDB lineage: Bacteria > Pseudomonadota > Alphaproteobacteria > Rhizobiales > Beijerinckiaceae > Methylocystis. The sequence goes on along the minus strand of NZ_JAKFWS010000140.1, from coordinate 8,817 downwards.
TGTCGCAACGGAACGCCCTGAGCGTTGATGTAGCGCCGAGGCGTTTTTCGCGGCCAGGCCACGTGAAGATTGCGAGGCGCAAATCTCTCGATTCGCTGCTTCACGCAAATGATTGAATTTACGGTGGCAGCAAGTGTATAACTTGTTAGCAGAATTCCTTCGTGTTGGAGGATACCGAATTGCGCCGTCTATCGTACCTCGCATCGTCGGCACTGCCGCCTCAGACGCTGCGAACCGCGGCGTGTGCAACTATCGTTGTTTCGAGTTTGATCGCGCTGTCCTGCGACGTCGCTCTTGCGCATCACCCGGCGTCGAATCCGACCGGTCATAAGGAAGCTCCCGTGACGCTGGTCCCGGAAGCCGATCAGCCATCGATAATCTCGAGCATTCCGGCGCTGCGCGATTTCAAGAAGGCTCTGCTGGATCGAGGCGTGAACTTCCAACTGAGTTATATTCAAGACACCTTTGGAAATCCCCTAGGCGGGGTCAAACAGGGCGCCAATTACGGTAGCGTCCTCTACATGGCGGTCGACGCCGACCTTGCAAAAGTTGCGGGGCTGGATGGCGCGAGCTTCCGCGTCAACGCGTATCAAATCCAAGGCCGTAGCCTTTCAAGCAACAATATATTCAATTATTCGACGATCAGCGGCTTCGCGGCCAGGCCAACGACGCGCCTTTTTGAGCTTTGGTTCGAGCAGAAACTTTTCAATGACTTGGCGTCAATCCGTATTGGGCAGTTGACGGCGGATAACCAATTCTTCATCAGCGAATTCAGCAATAGTTTATTCGTTAACGTTACGTTCGGCTGGCCGAATTTATTCATACAAGATCTACCGGGCGGTGGCGGACCGAACTATCCGCTTGCTACGCCTGGTGTTCGTCTCAAAGTGACTCCAATCGATCAGATCACGCTCCTCGCCGCAATTTTTAACGGCGACCCTGCTGGGTCGGGGTTCACAGGTTTGGAGGAGATTAAAGACCCGTCAGGCACGAATTTCCGGCTCAGGGACCCGGCGTTTATCATCAGCGAAGCCCAGTTCAGCTACAATGAAAAAGCCGATTCAGAAGGCCTCGCCGGAGCGATTAAGATCGGCGGATGGCGCCATCTTGGCCGATTTAATGACGATCGTTTTGGGACGGACGGTAGATCGCTCGCCGATCCATCGAGCAATGGTCAGCCGCTCGTCCATCGCGGCAATTTTGGTCTCTATGGCGTCATCAATCAGATGCTTTGGCGCGTGCCCGGAGAAAGTTCAAAAAAAGGAATTGGCGGATTCGCGCGCTTTGCTGCAAGTCCCTCGGACCGCAATCTGATGAATCTTTATGCGGAGGCGGGAGTCAGTTTCATCGGGATATGGAAGCAGCGACCCGATGATACATTTGGATGCGCCGCAGCCTATTCACAGTTGTCTTCGTCGATCAGCGCCCTTGATCGGGACACGGCCTTTTACGCGGGCGAGGCCTTGCCAATCCGCGTCTATGAGCTCGCGCTCGAAGTTACCTATCAAGCGCAGATCGATCCCAGCTGGATCATTCAACCCGACTTCCAATACATCTTTCGCCCGGGTGGCGGCGTGATCAATCCAGTCAACCCCGCTTTGGGCCGGATTCCCGACGCCGCGGTTTTTGGCGTGCGCACGTCGATCAGCTTTTGAGTTCGTTAGGTGGCTCTCCGTAGTGGAGCCTGCCTCGTGTAAGGATTTTTTGAGGAGATGACCGTGATGCTGTCACGTCGATCCGTCCTGCTCTCCACTTTCGCCACCTGCATCACCTCGCCTCATCGCTTTTGGGCGCAGCCAGCTTCTGGGGCCCCTGCGAGCGACGCCGGTCCGGTTACAATTCTTCGAGTCCAGCGGCGTAGCATTGAGGTGAACGGAAAATCCGCTTCAGTGCTCGGCATTCGCCAACCGAATGGCGCCCAGGGCCTTATCACAGAGGTGGGAAAGCACTTCCGGGTTCGTGTGGTCAACGATCTGGATGAACCGACACTCATCCATTGGCATGGTTTGACGCCTCCCTGGCAGCAAGATGGCGTTCCTGGCGTCTCCGGGACGCCGATCTCGCCGGGCGCCAGCGCCGAATACAACTTTCCGCTGCGCTTCGGGGGCACGTTCTGGATGCATTCGCACCAGGGCCTGCAAGAACAATTGCTCCTCGCGGCCCCGCTCATCATTCGCGACCGAAGCGACCGATCGAATCAACAGGAAGTTGTGGTCATGCTGGCCGATTTCAGCTTCACGCCGCCTGAGGAGATCTACGAGCAATTGCGGAACCGAAACCGAACGCTGGGTGTGACGCCAGCCACGCCGGGCATGGAGTCGAAGTCTGAGAAGTCAATAATGGCCGGAACGGCCAAGGGGAGCGCATCTGCGGGGCCCGATCTGAACGATGTGAAATACGATGCCTTTCTGGCTAACGACCGCACCCTCGCCGACCCCGAGACGATCCGGGTGGCGCCCGGCGAGACAATTCTGCTGCGCGTCATCAATAGCTCAGCGATGAGTGCTTATCACATTGATCTTGGCGCGCTCAGAGGCGAGCTTATCGCAGTTGACGGGTTCAGGGTTCACCCAGTTGCGGGACGGCGCTTTCCAATCGCCGTCGCTCAGCGCCTCGACATCCTCATCAGAGTTCCGCGCCGTCCCGCTGCCTATCCGGTGCTGGCGATTTTGGAAGGTGAGCGTCGGCAAACTGGCGTGATCCTTATTGCGGGACAGGCGCAAGTGACGCGCGTTCCAGAAGTCGCGCCGATACCATCACCGGCGCTCACCCTGGATTTAGAGCGGCGCCTGCGCGCCGCCGAGCCGCTTACGAAGCGTAAGCCGGACCGTATCCACGAAGTCGATCTGACCGGCAACATGAATGGTTATGTTTGGTCAATCAACGGCGTCCCTTGGAGCAAGGACACCCCGCCGCTGACGGTTGCAAAGGGGGAGCGCGTCGAACTCGTGCTCAAGAATAAGACGCTCATGCCGCACCCCATGCATCTCCACGGACATGAGTTTCAGGTAGTGGAGATCGACGGAAAGCGATTTTCTGGCCCAGTGCGCGATACCGTGCTGGTGACGCCGGGGAGACGCGTCGTCATCGCATTCGACGCGAACAATCCTGGCTGGTGGGCTTTCCACTGTCATCTCGTTTACCATCAGGCCGCCGGCATGTTCGCCACGTTGCGCTACATTTAAATGCGCAAATGTGATGTTCGCTCGCACGCCGCCGCCGATGACTGATGCTACCGCCTCAAGGTTCCAACTTGCACCGGAGAGTGAAATAGAGCGCATTTCAATGTATCCGCCCCAAAGATCGTCACCTCTGCTCTCTCGTCCGACGAATCAGGAGCGGTAGCGCCACTCCCGCAGTATAGGATTTACAACGCGGCTAATGGGGCGGCATCCAAATCCAGAGCGGCGGCGCCGCGGGGAAGCGGACGTCCTTGAGGATCGTTGCGTCATCAACGTTATCAGGCTTGAGATAAACGTAATAGTTATCGTTACGCTGGAATATCTCATCCTTTGGCGCGCTCTCAGGGCTGACGAGCATGTTGTTCGTGAACCGGACGTGCATATAGTGCGGCAGGAGTTCAGTGAACTTATCGAAGTGCGTTTCCAAAATGAACTGATATAACTGACTGTCCGTCGTCGAATGATTTGAGACAGGCTAGGCTGCAATTTAGTGGAGGATGCGGCTCACCTGACGATTGAGTTTAAGCGGCGGTCATTTGATGTGCACTGTCCGTCGTCGAATGATTTGAGACAGGCAGGGCTGCAATTTAGTGGAGGATGCGGCTCACCTGACGATTGAGTTTAAGCGGCGGTCATTTGATGTTGCAAGCGTCGATTCTCGATTGTGATGCGTTTGATCCTTTCTCTTTCGCGCAGGATTTTTGCGCCGCGTCCGCAGTAGACGTCGGCGGGCGCGAGATTGTTCAGGCTCTCGTGATAGCGGCGATGATTGTAGTGATCGACGAAGGCGCCGATCTTCGTCTTCAGGTCGCCCGGCAGATAATAGTTTTCGAGCAGGATGCGGTTCTTGAGCGTTTGATGCCAGCGCTCGATCTTGCCTTGGGTCTGTGGATGCAACGGCGCGCCGCGAATGTGCTCGATTTTATGATCGTTGAGCCATGTCGCCAGATCGCCCGAGATATAGGATGAGCCGTTGTCCGAGAGCAGACGCGGCCGATGAACGACATGGGCATGGAATTCGGCTTCGGAGCGCGAGCGGCGTCATTCCGATCCGAAAGATCCGGACGTGCTTCGGCGCGCGCAGCGCTCCTTACTTCGGCCGTCCATCCTTCTTGCCGGCCGCGCGATGAGAGCGATGGCGATCGATTAACGGCGCTTTGAGATTGACGGGGTCCGAAGCATCGCTGATTTTTGGCAGATCGAACGTAGACGCCGACCCATAACACCCTTTGCATGGGGGTTCTTGCATAAGTATATTCTTAAGCTCTATTTTCTTCTCTGTCTGATCAAATGACGCTATAGCAGTATCAGGAGCGTTCGACCGCCATTTTTCTATCTCATTTTTCAGGTGAACGACCGCTCTATATTTTCCTGCCGTCAATATAACTTGCGGCAGCTCTCCGGCTTTGTCCGGGACCCACATCGTTATATGCTGAGTCCTGTGTTCCAGCAGTTCAGGAGACGTTTCGAAGGAAAGGCTTTCGATGTAGGAGTTCGGGTCATCGTCCTGGTTAAGTCTGTTCTTGAAGCCGACGTCCGCCGAAATTTTCCAAGCCGGCTGTTGAATTGACGAGATAATTCTCTCCCCGCTGTTGACCATGTTCTGCTTTGGCAAAATCAGAAAAAGAAACAAGGCGAGATATCCTGCGAAGGCGCCGCCGGCCTTCAATGTAAAGCCAAAAAAAGCGCCGTTTAGATGTGTGGGCGCAGGGAAGTTTTTGTAAATCACATAGGCGGGGACGAGTGGCAACAGGAGCAGCGCAGCGTAAAGCACGACGTGCAAGGCAAGCGTAACGCCGCCTAGAAAAACATTATTGCACGCCTCAACATGCATCACCCTACTCCAAACTGCGACTCATGGAGAATTTACGCCATATTTCATGAATTCCTCGGAGATGTTTCGGTCCGCCTCAATGGCTTTCCTGATGTAATTTTCTCCGCGTTTATCCCCTTTTTTTTGGAGAATGAGGCCGTAGCCATACTGCGAAGACACTTTCGCCGGGTCTAGGATCAATGCCTGCCTGTAATCGTCGGCGGCCTTGTCCAACTCTCCCATCTTCAAATAGGTCAATGCTCGACTGTCGAGAACCCAATCCGCGGTTGGAAGAATGCCCAGCGCCGCAGTACAGTCGTTCAGCGCGATGGAGAGTTCCGCCTTGTTCGACGTTGAAAGGGTGCGCGTCCAGCACCGATTGTTCAATACCGTTGCGGCATCCTCGGTCTGACTGATATTCACGCGATCAAGCAGTTTGATCGCACCGGGGTAGTCGCCGGCCTGCTGATGGACCGCCGCAAGCCCCACGAGCGCGCTCTGGTTATCCGGGTCAAGTTCCCTTGCCTTGAGGTAGTCAGCCTCGGCCTTGTGGAGGTCGCCCTTGTTGAGGAGCGCATTGCCACGCCCGACAAAAAATGAAGGCTGTTTTGAATCGATGCTGATGGCTTTGTCGCATTCCGCGACGGCAACATCGTAGGCCTTCATGTAATTATAAATGTAGCATTTGTTATTGAATGCTTTTGCATAGTGTCTGTCGATTGATGTAGCCTTGTCATAATTCAATATGGCGTCGTGATATCGCTGCTCACGCATAAAAACGTTTCCGAGATCATAATAAGCGATAGCGCTCTTGCCGTCCTTATTTATTGCGTCTTTACACGCCTGTTTTGCGGCCGCGTAATTGGCGTTCTCCGCGTAGGCCACGCATCGACGAACCAAGATGCGAGCGAGATCTTGCGTGGCGCTAGTCTGTTCGATGGCCCTGGCGCAGATATCTAGAGCATTGTCGCTGTTTCTTTCCTCCAAACAAGCTTTCAACAATTCATTTGACGTGGAGAAAGCCGGAGTTGAGAGAAGCGAAAATACGAAAGCCCAGGTCAGCTCAGAGTGAACTGCTTTCATGGTCGACCTTGCTCAACCGTCATCAGTCAGGAGCGAATGGCGTCCAATTCTTGCGCCGGAAACTGCACGCCTCCGACGCGCAAGCGGTCTGAAAGCCTTTAGCGACCGTCGGCGAGCGCTGCGGGAACGGTAACGATACTCGCGCCGGTCGCAATGCCAAACACAAGCGCTATAGCTATCATGAGTGCAAAAAAATCTTTTTTCATAGTCGATCTCCCAACGGAGGTCCATGTAATCATTCATCTAATCACGGACCCTTCAAAAACGCAAGACGAACTCCGCTGCGCCAACGCAAGACGACCTGCGCAGCGCCCTTTGCGTGTTCAGCGCAGAATGGCCGGTCCCGTCCGATCTGAAAGTGCGCTCCCGCACAGACTTCCCACGTCTTCGCGCTATTGTTGGCCCGTTGATATTTTGAGGAGGACGATCATGCGTAAGATCAAAATTCTTTGCTCGTTCGGGCTTGTTTTCGCGGGTTGCGCTTCGGTCGCGCTCATTGCGCTGGCGACGGGGAGCGCCGTCGCCGAGGCCCATCTGCCGTCGTCGGCGTCGGATTCGATCAATCTGCAAAAAGTGTCTCCTTCGCCTAAAGCCGAGCGTGTGACAGTCGCGCCGAAGACGACGACAGGCACGCCGGATTCCAAGCGCCTGACGCCGTTAGGGGCCCGCCGGATAAGCGACGGTCGCTAGCGAATGATATGGAGCGCTGTGTGGCGTGCACGAGCGCCGCTTGCGAAGGTGATGCCGCACTCGGGGATTCCAGCCTGAATCCCCGATGGCGAGTTGGTCGATCTCTTCGACGTAAGAACCGGCGCGCGGCGCAAAAAACGCCCTGCCTTGCGCCCCGCTCTCATTCAACAGCTGGCGAGCCAGTTCGCGACGAAATCCAGATCTGCGACCATATCCGCCCGGTCTACGAAGGTCATTTCGCTAGGCTTATGCTCCGAGTCTGCCTGAGTTGATTGGTCGACAAAGCACGAATAATCGTGCCCCATGGCGCTCGATATTACGTAGAAGGCTGCGGAGCCGCCGAACCTGGGAAAGAGTTCAAGTACATGAGCGCCGGGCGAGCAAAAAATGATATTCGTCAAGGCGGCGCCATGCGGACCGACAACATGGGTGGCCGCACGAAACGCCTCGATTTGTGAAGCGAACGGCATCGCGTCCGTATCTATCCGGACAAAGCCGCGACTCGATAGCAAGCGCCAAAGCGCGTCATCGTTAGCGACGCGGCGCGTCGCCTTCCGCGGCACGTAGAGTTTCAAACTTGTGTCGGAGACGCTCGTCTCCATCAGGCGTTCTCGGACCAAATCGCACAGCTCGCGCATGCCGCCGAACAGGGGGTGCCGGAGATTCTCGCCATAGCTATCGGCATAAACCAGCCGTTCGAAGCGATAAGCTCGTCCAGGTTCGATGGAAATAATCGGGCGTCCCGACCGAATGCGGTCGCACGTATAGCGTAAAAAATCGATCTCAAGCTTTCCCGGAATAACGATCGAATCGTGATTCACGCCCAACTCCTGCGCAAGCGCAATACGTGGGAAATAGTCTACCAGCCAATGACAAAAATTCGCCGGCTGGTTGAATTGGTCAAAAGTGCAGAAAGATGCGCCTGGGATATGTACAATATTCTCGATTGACTGGACCATTGTTTCTATCTTGGATTTGTAAAAATGTGGTATTTTGTTGTAAAATATCGGCAGTAATTGTCCGTCGCTGTCAAATGCGTAAGCATCTTCGCCGCATCTCGCCAACGTCACATTGTCGGCAATCCTGATTCCAAGCCTGCCCTCCACGCCCTTACCCTGCAGGTAAGTTGTCATTTGCGGCGAGAGCGCATTGTATAAGCGGGGAAACTTCCGATCTGAATACGCCGTCGCGATGGATGCGACGATCGGGTGATCGCAATCGAGGAGTTCGAAACGCAGTTCCGGCGCGGCGTCGGCGAGATCGGCCTGCGCGATTTGGTTGACCACTTGAGCGGCCAAGGGAAGCGCTATGTCGTCGCTCGCAGGGTGAGAGAGTCGCCATTTTGCGACGGCGCTCGATAAGGCCGCGGCCACTTCCCTTGCGCGCGTTCTGTCAGCCGCAGTTAGGTAAAAATCAATTGCCGCTGAAGCGACATACAGTTTCGAAGCGAGGTTCGATCCTAAATTCAAAATCTCAAGCGAGAAGGGAACAGCCGCTTCCTGACCCTTTGCCTCCATCGTCCAGAAAAACAGATTGAAGAGCGCCCAGCCTCGTCCTCCCGGGTCGTCCGCATGAAGTCGTGCGCACTCCTCGCACAAACGAAGGGCTTCGGCGAGGTTTCCCTTGGCTTTTTCTTGAAGCGCGACGCTTAAAATTTCAGTCCAGTGCAATCCAGATAGCGCATCGCTCGCTCTCGTCTGTTGATCTTCCATTTGGCGCTTTCAATTGGCCTTAGGCAAACCTGGCAAGGCGGCGCTGCAATTAGTTGCAACCGCCTTTTGGAAGAGAGCCATTCAGAGCGCACAAAGCTCAACCAGCGCTGAGCGCACCTCCTGCGTCCCACCGAAAAAGTGCTTATCCCAAGCCAGAGCCCGGCGATCAGGCTTCATGCGCTCGCCTCTAAGCGAGAGTGACGCTGAAGCCTAATACCAACCTGCCGTGAGTCTGACTCACCTCGGATTCCCGAATCGGCAAATGTCTGATTCTTATTGGCGAACCGAGGGAGGTTCGTCATGGCGGCAGCGGTGCGATTGCGTGAAGATTTCGATG
>NZ_JAKFWS010000095.1 GCF_021731785.1 Methylocystis sp. | reverse complement strand
GAACTCAACCCGGTCGAGAACCTCTGGCAGTTCATGCGCGACAACTGGCTCTCCAATCGCGTGTTCAAATCATACGACGACATCGTCGACCATTGCTGCGACGCCTGGAACAAACTCATCGAACAACCCTGGTGCATCATGTCCATCGGTTTGCGCGACTGGGCGCATCGGTTCTGATCAGCACAGGTTGGTATTAGAGCCGGAGGACCGCCAGCCTCATCTTAACGCCCGCTCAAATGTGAATGGCGCGTTTGGCGACGGCGAAGGCCGCCTCGCGCATCGCCTCAGAGAGAGTCGGATGGGCGTGGCACGTGCGCGCTAGATCTTCAGCCGAGCCGGAAAACTCCATCAGCACCGCGGCCTCGGCGATCAATTCGCCAGCCGCAGCGCCGAGAATGTGGACGCCGAGCACCCGGTCGGTCGTGGCGTCGGCGATGATCTTCACGAAACCGTCGGTCGCGCGCATCGCTCGCGCCCGGCCGTTGGCGGAAAACGGGAATTTGCCGATAGCGACCGGGATCCCTCTCGACGCGGCTTCTTCCTCGGTCAGACCGACCGCCGCGACCTCCGGCATCGTATAGACGACGCTCGGAATCACGCCATAGTTCACATGTCCGGCCTGTCCGGCGAGGATTTCGGCGACGGCGATGCCTTCGTCTTCCGCCTTATGGGCGAGCATCGGCCCGCGCACCACGTCGCCGATGGCGTAGACGCCGGGGATATTCGTCGCGAAGCTTTCGTCGATGACGATACGCCCGCGCTCAAGCGCGACGCCGGCGTCTTCGAGCCCGAGACCCTGCGTGAAGGGGATGCGGCCCGTGGCGATCAGCACCGCGTCCGCCTCGATCGTGTCGGACGTCGCGCCATCGACCGAAGAATAGGAGACGACGGCCCGCTCGGTCTTGCCGGTTCCCTCACGCCGCACGGCGGTCACCTTGGAGGAGAGGCGAAAGTCGAAGCCCTGCTTTTCGAGGATTTTCTGGAAGCGCGCGGCGATCTCAAGATCGAAACCGGGAAGAATGCGGTCGAGATATTCGATCGTCGTTACTTCCGCTCCGAGCCGCCGCCAGACCGAACCGAGTTCGAGCCCGATGACGCCCGCGCCTACGACGACCATCCGCTTCGGCGGCTTGGTAAGGGCCAAGGCGCCGGTCGATGAGAGAATGAGCCTCTCGTCGATCGCGATGTCCGCCCCAGAGGCGTCGCGCAGCGGCGCGACGGCCGAGCCGGTGGCGAGGACGATGTTTTTTGTCTCAAGCGTTTGGACAGCGCCGTCCGCCCCGACGACCTCGACGCGCTCGGCGCCTTTCAGCCGTCCGACGCCGCGGAACGACTCGATCTTGTGCTTCCTGAACAGGAAGGCGACGCCGCTAACGTTCGCGCCGACGGTGTCGTCCTTGTGCTTCATCATCGCCGCAAGGTCGAGGCGCGGCGGATCGACGATGACGCCAAGCGGCGCCAATCCATGCGCGGCTTCCTCGAACATGTGCGAAGCGTGGAGCAACGCCTTCGACGGGATGCAGCCGACATTGAGGCATGTGCCGCCGAACGTCGGGTCCTTCTCGACGACGGCCGTCTTCAGGCCCAGTTGCGCCGCGCGAATCGCGCAAACGTAACCTCCCGGACCGGATCCGATCACGATAAGATCGTATGTCATGTCTTCCGCAATTCAAGAATGGCGCCGCTTACGAGACCCGTTTCTCAGATGAACGCGTCTGAGATGAACTTTGGATAAACGCCGGGTTCAGAAAATCAGCCTGCCGCCCATACGTAGATGAGCGTCGCAACGAGCCCGAGCGCCGTCTGACCGAGTTCGAGTCGACCCCAAAGGCCGATGACCTTGCGCGCCTCATGCGCCGCATCGGCGCCGATCAGCGCCAAAATCCGATTGTTGAGCGGCACGATGGCGAGATAAGTGTAGGGCCAGCTCGCAATGGCGACGAGCGCGCCGAAAAGCCATCGGACGTCGTCGAGCTCGCGAAAGGCGATGAAGCCGAACAGCGCGGCAAGTGCCGCGAAAGTCGCGAGCACGAAGAAGCCGCGGTGGTCGGAGGGCTCCCATTCCTTGATCAGCGCGTCGTCGCTCAGCGCAAGCCGCGCAGGCTGCTCGACGTAATTGACGTAAAGCGACGCGCCGGTGAAAGCGCCAGCCGCCGCGAGCGCGAGCGAACCAATCATCATCTATGCAGTCCTTTGACGGTCGGCGAATGGGTCGGCGTTTACGGCGAATCGACCGCCGGCCGCCGATCCGCCGCCATCTCCTTTAAGCTGATTCGATCGCTTCTTCGTCACAGACGACGCGCGAATTGTCTTCGGCCTCCGCCGCAATATCGATCTTCACCGCCTTGACTGCTTGTTGCTCTTGTCGGCGATCGGTGAAGTGGTCGAAGAAGACCTCCATCGCGCGATCGACCCCATAGGGATTGATGCGGCGCGTGTCCTCTCGATAGAACATCGGGACGTTGGGGGAAACTGTGGCGAGATCATAAGATGGGAAATAGGCGACGTTGGGCCTTGCGCGGACCACCTCGTCGGCGGCGGCGCGCAAAATCGCCTTGACCGCGCAGTTCGATTCGATCACGTGCCGGTCTTCGTAAGTCGCGATGATGCCGACGGGCGATACGCTCAGCACGATGCGAACCTTGGGATTGACCTCGCGAATGCGGTCGACCGCGGCCATGAAGTCGCGCACCACCTCGCTGACAGTCATATTGTAGAACTCGTAGACGCTCGGATCCCAGGCGCCGCCGGCGACGCCCGGCGCGAGCTGCAGGATCGCGCCATCCGGCTTGTGGCGCCAGGTCTCGGTGTGGCCGAAGGTGAAAACGAAGACGTCCATCGTCTCGAGCATATGACGGACTGCGGCGAGATGCCGCTCGCGATCGGCGCGCATTTCGTCAAGCGTGGCGTAGCCGTCCGGCTCGATGCGCGGCCGGAACGGATCGACGAAGCGGCCGTCCTCCGGACGGTTCCAGTAATCGAGCTGCGGCGTGAATCGTCCATAGGCGCGTTCGATCAATTGCAGCAGCTGAGCGGTCGTGTAGAGATTGCCGTAGCGACAGGAATACATCGAGTAATTGCGGCGCAGCGCCTCATCCGCGGACATGCTGGCAGGCGGCTGCTCGGCGAGGTAATAATGGAATCCGCTCGCCTGCAGGCGCATGGCGATCTCCTGCGCGAAGCAGCTGCCGCCTGTTGCGACCTTGTCCCGCGGGGAAATCTTGAACGGCGTGCGAACGATCGGATCGAGCGCGAAGGGCGGCAGCGACGTCACCGCCTTGCGCCAAAAGCGATGGTCGGGTAGGGAGCTATAGGGGTTCTCCGCCATGGTCGCACTCCTTTCTGATCCGGCCGATTTGGTCGCGGATCGAGCTTATTCCCGCGTCGTTCGCGAGCCGCCCTCTGGCGTCGCAACATAAACGGCGCCCGCCCGCTTGTCACCCGGCGCCGCCGCAGACTACGCCCGCGCCGTCGCCAATCCCGTGAAAGACCGCATGTTAACGCAGGTTGACAGACAGATTTGGAAATCATGGCGGCAATACGCCATCGAGCCGCGACTCGCGAAGATCACCGGCCGCGTCATGCGCAACACCGGTCCGCGGATCGCCGTTGTCGGCAATTGCCAGAGTTTTGGCGTCGCCTATGCGATGAAAGTGCTCGATCCGAGCGCCACGGTCGACCATTATTCAATGATCGCCCGCGCTCGTTCAACGATGGGCATTTTCGTCAAGACGCTCGAGACCTATGACTATGTGTTCTCGCACGATTTCCTTGACGGTCATGTGCGCGGCGGCGATTCGGCGGAATTATGCAAACGTCTGCCGAAGACGATCATATTTCCCGCGATCACCTTCGCGGCCTTTCACCCCGATCTCGTCTATATCCATGATCTGGCGCGCATGCATGGTTTCGTCTGCGGTCCGATCGGTCCCTATCATTCGGCCATCGGGCTTTTCGCCTACCGCAAAGGCCTGTCGCTGGAGATGGCGAACGCCCTCTTCAACGAAAACGTCTTTGACGTGCTCGGCTATTTCGACGTGTGGAACGACGCGTCGCGCGAACTGCTCGACGCTACGCGCGACAGATATGGCATCGATCTTTCGGCCGAGCTGATGAACTGGTCGCGCCGCGGCGTATTTATGTACAGCACCGTGCATCCGATGAGTTTCGTGCTGTTCGATCTTTCCAGAAAGCTTTTCGAGAAGGTCGGACTCAAGCCGCGCACGGTGAATTTCAACTACTATGACATTCACGATCTTGCGCGCAGCGAGATTTTTCCGATCTATCCGCCGATCGCGAAGCGATTTGGCGCGCAGGGCGGCTACATGTTCAAGCTGCAGAACCACCATATTTCAACCACGGTGGGCGATTTCCTGACCCTGCCGCAGTACCTTGCGTCCTGCTTCAAGACCTACAGCGGACACGATCCGTCAAAGCTCAGCAATCCGCGCGTCGACGCCTGGCTCGCCGACGAGACGACAAGCGGATTGCTGATGAGGCTCGCGCGCGAGAATTTCGTCGCCGGGCGGACGCCGACGCTGTAAGCGCCTACTTCCAGCGCGTGTCGAATTTCGCGAGGTTGAACGGCGGCTTATAGGGATGCAGCGGATTTTCGCCGCTGAAGGGCTTCACCACCGTGAGAATGCGCTCGCGATGTTTCAGGGGCGCGAACCCGGAAGGTTCCAGCGCCCCGGTGAAGCCGATAAGATGCGCCGGATCGACATTGACCTTGAACGCCGGCGGCGGACGCATCCAGCTCTGCGCGACGACATCCATATAGGTTGTCTTCAGCATGTGGCTGAGGCCCCACTGCGTCGGCACGAAGCAGGACTTCGCCGAGTCCGACATGTCCCAATAATAGGTGTCGGGCCGCAATTCGAGGGTCGCGTCGCCTTCGAAAATTGCGAGTGACCCTTCGTGCATGAGATGCCGCACTTCGGCAAATCCTGCGAAGGGGTCGACAAGATGGTAGTAGACGCCAAGACAGAGAATGATGTCGAAGGTCTCGTTGAGCTTCGAGGCCTCGTAGATCGACACGCTCTGATTGATCTCGACGCTGGAATTGAGCAGCTTCTTGGCGAGGCGCAGGCCGGCGCCGCTCGCCCAGTTTTGGCTCACGTCGTCGGTGGCGAGAACGCGCTTGGCGCCCCGCCGCTCGGCGTAAAAGCTCCAGAAGCCGTCCCAGCAGCCGATTTCGAGCACGCTCTTGCCGGAGAAATCGATCTTGTCGAGTTCGCTCTCGATGAAGCGCCAGATGCGGCGGTGATCTTCGGCTTGCGAGACGCTGACGGCGCGCAGTCCGCCGCCGAAATCGAATTCATGATACCAATGAATGGCGTCAATTTCCTTTTGCAGCGCCTCACGCGAAGCTGCGTCCTGCACGTCCATCGAAAGTTCCCTGGATGATTGATGCGACAGGCGCGCGAAAGCGCCCGCTCTCTATCGCGGCGACCGCGCGGAGTTTGCCTTTATTCCGCGCTCCACGCAAGGCGAGCGTGCGGCGAGACGTCGTCGAGGCGCTCCATCTCAATTGCGAACGCGCAAATGCGCGGCGCGACTTCGGCGCGGAATCGCGAGCCGTTGAAGACGCCGTAATGGCCCACGCCTTTCTGCACATAATGGCTCTTGCGCGCAGCAGGGATGTTGGCGCACAGCTCGAGCGCGGCTTCGGTCTGGCCGACGCCGGAAATGTCGTCCTTTTCGCCCTCGACCGCGAAGAGCGCCGTGCGCCGGATCGCCGTGAGATCGAGCAGATTGCCGCGGTGGCGGAACAGGCCGAGCGGCACCTCGTGACGGATGAAGATGCGCTCGACGGTCTGCAGATAGAATTCCGCGGTCAAATCCATCACCGCGAGATATTCGTCATAAAAATCCCGGTGCTTTTCGGCGGAATCGCCGTCGCCTTCGACGAGATGATTGAACATTTCGAGATGGGCCGAGATGTGCCGCTCGAAATTCATAGACATGAAGCCAGATAGCTGCAGGAAGCCCGGATAGACTTGACGTCCCATCCCGGCGTGCGGGAAAGGCACCGTGTGAATGCAGTGGCTGCGGAACCAGTCGATGCCGCGCTGGTGCGCGAGCTTGTTGACGGCGGTCGGGTTGACGCGCGTGTCGATGGGGCCGCCGATGAGCACCATGGATTCCGGAACGTCAGGATCATTTTCCGCTTCCATCGCGGCGATGGCGCAGATGAGCGGCACCGAGGCCTGGCAGACGCCAAGCGTATGCAACGGCGTTTGGGTTTCGCTGCGCCCAAGGAAGCGCATGATCTCGCACAGATAGTCTATGTATTCATCAAGATCGAAGGCGCCGTCGGCGAGCGGCACCGTGCGCGCGTCGTTCCAATCCGTGATGTAGACGTCGTGGGTGGGCAGGAACGCTTCGACCGTGCCGCGCAGCAGCGTGGCGTAGTGGCCGGACATCGGCGCGATGATCAGTAGTTTCGACTGCCGGGGCGCGGGGCCGGGAAACTGCCGATCGAAATGCAGCAGTCCGCAAAAGGGTCGGCTCCAGACGACTTCCTCGAGGATCTCGACCTCGGTTCCGTCGACGACCGTCGTATCCAATCCGAACAGCGGCTTCCCATAGCGGCGGGTCATGCGCTCGAATAACTCGGCCGAGGCCGCGATGTTGCGGCCAAGCGACGTATGGTGCAGCGGATTGAGGGGATTCTTGATGGCGTGCAACATGGCTTCTGTCGCCGCACGCGCCGGCGCGAAAGCCAGATGCAACATCTCGTATAGCTGGTACGACATTCGATCCATCGTTACGCTTCTCCCGCCACCCCCATCACGGCCGCCGCACCGTGGTTCATGTTGCACTGCACAAATGCATTTATAACACATTCAAGATGGGCAAAGTTAGAAATCTGACGAGCAGAGATTGCGTGACCGACCTAAAATTCGCAATTCGGTCATACTCTCGCAGTCAGGGCCCCGACCGCAAGGAAAAACCAGAGCGTTGCCGTTGAAAGACGATAGAGCGCCAATGCGCGCCCGATATCGTCAGTGTTCGCTTCGCGCCTGCCGTCGCCAAGAGTTGCGGCATCGGCCGCTTCGATTCCGCCGTAGGAGCGTGGACCGCCGAGTTCGAGGCCGAGAGCGCCGGCGGCGGCGGCCTCGGGCCAGCCGGCGTTGGGAGAGCCGTGATTCGGCGCGTCGCGCCATGCGGCGGCTAGCGCCTTGGCAGGAGAAGCGCCCGCGAGCGGGGAGGCGCCGATCGTCAGAAGGATTGCGGCGGCGCGCGCGGGGAGGAAATTCATCAGATCGTCGCAGCGCGCGGCGGCCCAGCCAAAGGCGAGATAGCGGGCCGACCTGTGGCCGATCATGCTGTCGGCGGTATTGACCGCCTTATAGGCGAGCGCGCCCGGGAGCCCGAAGACGGCGAGCCAGAGCGCCGGCGCCACGACGCCGTCAGAAAAATTCTCGGCGAGGCTCTCGATGGCGGCGCGCGCCACGCCTGACGAGTCGAGCCCGGATACATCTCGGCCGACGATTTTCGCCGCCGCCGCCCTGCCGTCTTCGACCGAAACCGTGAGACCCTCGGCGACCGCAGCGACATGAGCGTGAAGGCTGCGTTGCGCCAAAAGGCTAGACGCGACGACGGCAAGCGCCAACCATCCGAGCGGAAGCGCCAGCGCGACGCGCTCGACGAGCGCGCCGACGCCCACAGAGACAAGAAGGAGCGTCGCAAGCGCAACACCGCCTTTCAGCCGCCGCAGCGGAAACGGATCGGTCTCATGGTTCAGCTCTCGGTCGAGCGCCGAGATGAGCGCGCCCATCCAGGTTGCCGGATGGCCAATGCGGCGGAAGAGCGCATCCGGATAGCCGACGCCCGCCTCAATGGTGAGCGCCAAAAGCGCCAATATGAAATTCACCGCCCGAATAGAGCGGTGATCGACGCCTTGGCGAGCGCATTCTGGTTGATGGTGAAGCCGGCGATGGCGGTGCGGCCATGGGCGGCGTCGCCAAGCGTGTCGGTCTTCAACGCGTAGACGGTGAAAACATAGCGGTGCGGCTTGCCCGGCGGCGGGCAGGGGCCGCCATAGGCCTTGTCGCCAAAGTCCGTCTCAAGATGATGCGCGCCGGGGGGCAGATTTTTGCCCGACGCGTCGCCCGCGCCTCGCTTCAACCCGCGAACATCGGCGGGAATGTCGACGACGAGCCAGTGCCAGAAGCCGGCGCCGCCGGTTGGCGCGTCGGGGTCATGCACGGTGATGGCAAAGCTCTTGGCGCCTGACGGCGGATTGCTCCAGTTGAGCTCCGGCGAGATGTTCTCGCCAGTGCAGCCGAAGGAATCATAGACATGTTTCATGTCGATGGTCTTGCCTTCGGCGATGTCGGGGCTGGTGAGTTCGAAGCCTTGGGCGCCGCCGGAGTCGGCGGCGGCCAGCGCCACAAGGCCGAGAAAGGATGAAACGCTGCGCACCATGTAAGCGTGCTCCTTGATTTTTAAAATCGCCGCATCTTGTAGCGGATCGGCGCGCCGGTGTCGCGCGTCCTTGCTTCGGGGTAAAGAGGGCGCATGAGCGATGGGGGAAGTGGGCGTCCTTTGCGCCGCGGCTGGACGACGGGCGCCTGCGCCACCGCGGCGGCCCGCGCCGCTTTCGAGGCGCTGGCGACGGGCGCGCCGCCGCCCGATCCGGTCGAGATCGCGCTGCCGTCGGGAAAGCGCGTCGCCTTTGCCCTAGCCACATTCGAGCGCGGCGAAGATTTCGCCAGGGCTGGCGTGGTCAAGGACGCCGGCGACGATCCCGACGTCACCCACGGCGCGCTTATTTGTGCGCAGGTGCGGCGCGGCGCTGCCGGCGCTGGCGTGCGTTTCTTTGCGGGCCAGGGCGTGGGCACGGTAACCCGACCCGGCCTGCCGCTGCCGCCCGGCGAGCCGGCGATCAATCCGGTTCCGCGCAGGATGATGGCCGAAATGATCTTGGAGGCGAGCGCGAAGACCGGCGTCGCCCCGGACGCAGACATCGAAATTTCAATTCCTGGCGGCGAGGCGCTCGCCAAGCACACGCTCAACGGCCGACTTGGGATCGTTGGCGGCCTTTCGATTCTCGGCACCACTGGGATCGTCACGCCTTTTTCGTGCGCCGCCTGGATCGACAGCATTCATCGCGGCGTCGACGTGGCGCGGGCGAGCGGCCTGACCCATATCGCCGGCGCGACAGGCTCAACCTCCGAGGCCGCTATCAAGCGACTCTATGAATTGTCTGAGACGGCGCTCATCGAAATGGGCGATTTCGTCGGCGGGTTTTTGAAATATCTTCGCACCCATCCGGTCGCGCGCGTCACGATTGGCGGCGGCTTCGCCAAGATGACCAAGCTCGCGCAAGGACGGCTCGACCTTCACTCGGGGCGCTCAAGCGTCGATTTTGCGCGGCTCGCCCAAACCGCGCGAGAGGTCGGCGCGGGGGAGGAGATTGCAGAACTCATCGTCAACGCCAACAGCGCTCTCGAAGCCTTGGAAATCGCGCAGAGCGCGGGCGTTGATCTGGCGGCGCCGATCGCGCGCGCCGCATGGAAAACCGCCGCTCGCGCGCTGGAGACCGCGGAGACCGCGTTAGACATCATCATATTCGACCGGGAGGGCGCGCTGCTCGCCCGGACGCCGTTTCGGGAGACGAAGTGACAATCGCATCTGAAAAAGCGTCATTGCGAGCGAAGCGAAGCAATCCAGAGTTATGCGACGATGTCTGGATTGCATCGTCGCCGACGCTCCTCGCAATGACGGAGCGACGGCGCTCATGAGCGAAAATCCGCATCTCACTCTCGTGCTCGGTGGCGCGCGCTCGGGCAAAAGCGCTTATGCGGAGCGCCTTGTCACCGCGCATCCAAGTCCTTGGATCTACATTGCGACGGCCGAGATGCTTGACGATGAGATGCGCGCGCGCGTCGAGGCGCATCGTCTGCGTCGCGGCGAGAGTTGGCGCACCATTGAAGCGGCGCAATCGCTCGTCGAAGCGATCGACGCAGCGCCGGCCGATCGTCCGCTGCTCGTCGACTGTCTCACGCTGTGGCTGAGCAACAGGCTGCTCGGCAGCGCCGATCTTTCGTCTGATCGCGCGGCGCTCGTTCATGCCCTGTCAACCCGCGCGGCGCCGACTGTCACAGTCTCGTCTGAAGTCGGGTTGTCTATTGTGCCGGACAATGCGCTGGCGCGTTCGTTTCGCGATGCGGCAGGGGAATTGCATCAGGCCGTATCGCGTATTGCGGGCAGAGTCGCGCTCGTCGTTGCGGGCAATCCGCTGATCGTGAAGGGCCGGCCGATTATCTGATCCGCCACGTTTGCGGCGCCGGCGTCGTCATGCAATTTTTGAAGGAGGATGTTTATGTCCAGGCTCTTACGCGCAAATATCTTCGTCGCCGCCATTTTGGCCTTGGTCCGGATGGACGCCGCGTCTGGCGCCGAGCGTCTGGCGCCTTATGGGGCGAATCTGTCCGAAACTTCAGTGTCGGGACTTTCATCGGGCGCCGCGATGGCCTTGCAGTTCCATGTCGCGCATTCCGGCGTCGTCAAAGGCGCCGGAATCATCGCTGGCGTTCCCTATGACTGCGCGGAGCGGAGTTTGGGCCGCGCGACAACCAATTGCATGAAGCCCGACGCCGCGCATCCGGCCCCCGATCCGGCGCACTTGAAGGACATCTCAGATTCCCTCGCGCGCGCCGGGGATATTGACGACGTGGCCAATTTGAATGACGCGCGCGTGTGGCTCTTTTCCGGCCGCAAGGATGAGACGGTTTTCCCTGTCGTGATGGATGCAGCGCGCGACTATTACGCTTTTTATGTGCCGCCGGACGGCATCGTCTATCGCAACGACATCGGCGCCGGACACGCCCTGGTGACGGAGGACTATGGCGACAAGGACTGCGCCGCGACCAAGTCTCCCTACATCGTGGACTGCGACTTCGACTCCGCGAAAGCGCTGTTCGAACAGATTTACGGCCCGCTCAATCCGGCGAGCGCGCAGCCTGCCGGAAAATATGTCGAATTCGACCAGAAGGAATTTCTGCCCGACGGCAATGCCTATAAACACAGTCTAAGCGATGTCGGCTACGCCTATATTCCGCATGTTTGCGCCATGGAGACATGCCGCGTGCATGTCGCCCTGCATGGCTGCAAGCAACAGGCCGCCGAGATCGGCGACGCTTTCTATAAGCATGGGGGCTACAATCGCTGGGCGGATACGAACCATATCATCGTCGTCTATCCGCAAACCATCAGCCGCCTGGGTTTGGGCTTCCCGTTCTACACGTTGAATTTCGTGTGGAACCCCAACGCCTGCTGGGACTGGTGGGGCTATGACAGCGTCGACTACCATACGAAGAAAGGGCCGCAGATCGCCGCGATCCGAGCGATGGTGGACAGGCTCGCGACGAAGCCGTGAGTTGGGCGCATCCCTTCTCCCGTTTCACGCGAGAAGGGATGCGCATTACGTCGCAGCTGCTGTCAGCCCCTTCTCCAGATCGGCGATGATATCGTCGATATGTTCGATGCCAATGGAAAGCCGCACATAGCCGGGCGTGACGCCGCTCGCGAGCTGCGATTCCTCGGCTAGTTGCGAATGGGTCGTCGTCGCGGGATGAATGGCGAGGCTCCGGGCGTCGCCGATATTGGCGACGTGGTAGAACATTTCCAACGCATCGATGAAGCGGCGGCCAGCCTCGAGGCCGCCCTTCAGTTCGAAGCCGACGAGCGCGCCATAGCCGCCTTTCAGATAGACGTCGGCGCGCCGGCGCATCTCGCCGGTCTGTTGCGAGGGATGAATGACGCGCGTCACTTCTCTGCGCTTAACCAGGAAGTCGACGACCTTCTGGGTGTTCTGCACGTGACGCTCCATGCGCAGCGTCACCGTCTCGACGCCCTGCAGCGTCAGAAAGGCGTTGAACGGCGATTGCGCCGGACCGAGATCGCGCAACAGCGTGGCGCGCGCCTTGATGATATAGGCGACCGGTCCGATGGGCTTGACCGCCTCGACCCAGATCGCGCCGTGATAGCTCGGATCGGGCGTATTCAAGGCCGGCTGACGCTGCGGAAATTTCTCCCAGTCGAAATTGCCGGAATCGATGATCGCGCCGCCGATCGAATTGCCGTGGCCGCCAAGATATTTCGTCGTCGAATATACCACGATCGCCGCGCCGTGATCGATCGGCCGGCAGAGAATCGGCGCCGCGGTGTTGTCCATGATCAGCGGCACGCCGAGTTCTCGGCCGATCGCCGCGACTTCGGCGATCGGAAACACGGTGAGTTTGGGATTGGGCAGAGTCTCCGCGTAATAGGCGCGCGTGCGCGCGTCGGTGGCGCGGCGGAAATTCTCGGGGTCGGCCGGATCGACAAAGCGCACGTCGAGCCCCTGGTCCTTCAGCGTATTGGCGAAGAGATTCCACGTGCCGCCATAAAGATCGGTCGACGAGACGATATTGTCGCCGACGCGCGCGAGGTTCTGAATCGATAACGCCGACGCCGCCTGTCCCGAAGCGAGCGCCAGGCTTGCGACGCCGCCTTCCAGCGCGGCGAGTCGCGCCTCCAATACGCCCGTCGTCGGATTGCCGATGCGCGTATAGATGTGGCCAAGTTCCTTGAGTGCGAAAAGACTGGCGGCGTGCTCGGTGTCGCGAAACTGATAAGAGGTCGTCTGATAGATTGGTACGGCGACGGCGCCGTTGGTCTCATCCGCACGCCATCCGGCGTGGAGCGCAATTGTTTCGGCGTGCGTGCTGTCGACGGCCATCATCCACCTCCTGGCGTGAGCGTAAGCTGAATAAAACAAAGCGGACGCGCGCGCCACACCTCCCATTGCTGGTTCTATTCGCTCCGCCATTTACCTGCAGGGGCCGATGCTTTGCGCACACGGAAGCCGCAGGAGTTCAAAATGCAGAAACCAATCGCCGTCATCGCAAGCCTTGCGCTCGCCATTTTCGCGCCCGCCTCGCTGGCAGAGGAACAGCAGCCGCAACAGCAGGAGCCGGGCGTAACTTCAGGTCCAGCGGCTGGCGCCCCGGTCGAGCCGTCAGGCGCCGTGCAAAAAGATAACCCCAATATGCCGGATACAGATATGAATCGCGTTTCCGGTCCGAGTGGAACTTCCGCCGGCGCGCCCGGCGTCGAAGGCAAGAAGGGAACGCAGAGCGGGCAGGAATGGGCGCCGCCGGAGGAGATCAGAGGCAAGAAGCGCTAGCGCTCAAGCGGATCAAGCTTGGCGCCGGCGCAACAGGCTCGGCCGGCGCCGGCGCGCTTTAATGAATGCGACGACGGCGAGAGAGCCTCAGCAAACTGGCGGCAAATCCTTCGCCTTTTTGAGGAGGCCCGCGACGCAGGCGAGCGCGAAGGCGTATTCGAGCGCGGTGTCTTCAAGAGCCTCGAAACGGCCAGAGGCGCCGGCGTGACCGGCGCCCATATGGGTGAAGAGCAGCACAGGTCCGCCGTCGCTCATGGTTGCGCGAAGCTTCGCGACCCATTTGAGCGGCTCCCAATAAGTGACCCGAGGATCGGTGACGCCGGCGATGGCGAGAATCGGCGGATAATATTGCGCGCGCACATTGTCGTATGGAGAATAGGACGCGATGCGGTCATAGGCGTCGACGCTGGCGATAGGGTTGCCCCATTCCAGCCATTCGGGCGGCGTCAGCGGAAGATCGTCGCGCAGCATCGTGTTGAGCGTATCGACGAAGGGAACGCTGGCGATGACGCCCGCGAACAGTTCCGGCGCTTCATTGGCGACGGCGCCCATCAGCAGCCCGCCCGCCGACCCGCCCTGCGCGACGATTCCGCCTTCATGCGTATAACCGGCCAAGATGAGGCTCCGCGCGCAGTCGATGAAGTCCGCGAAGCTGTTTTGCTTGTTCTCTAGCTTGCCGTCTTCGTACCAGCGCCAGCCTTTGTCGGTTCCGCCGCGAATGTGGGCGCGGGCATAGACGAAGCCGCGATCGACGAGCGACAGGATGTCTTCGTTGAAGCTTGCCGAAAGCGCGTAGCCATAGGCGCCATAGCCGTAAAGCAGCAGCGGCGCGCCCTCTCCGCCTGGCGCGAAGTCGGCGCGATGCAGAAGCGTAATCGGCACGCTCTCGCCGTCGCGCGCCTGCGCGAAGAGCCGCCTTGTCACATAATTCTTCGGATCATGTCCGGAAGGAATTTCCTGGCGCTTGCGCAAGACGCGGGTGCGCGAAACCATGTCGTAGTCATAGGTCTCGTCGGGCGTCGTCATCGACGAATAGACGAAGCGCAGAACGTCGGTGTCGAATTCAAGTCCGGGGTCGAGCGAAAGCGAATAGGCTTCCTCCTCGAAATGAATTGCGTGTTCCTCGCCGCTCGAAAGCGCGCGAATGACGAGTTTCGGCAGGGAGTTTTCCCGAAGCATCCATACGAGATGACGCGCATAAACGGTGAAGCCGTCGATCATCACGCCGTCGCGATGGCAAACGACGTCTTTCCAGTTTTCGCGGCCCGGCTCTGCAAGTGGGGCGACGGAGATGCGAAAATCGTCGGCGCCGTCGGCGTTGTTGCGAATGTAGATGAGGTCGCCATGCGGCTCCACATCATAGCGCAGGCGCGGTTCGCGCGGCGCGACGATGCGCGGCGTGGGATCGCCTTCGCGAAGATCGATGAGCCAGCATTCCGACGCATCGTGGCCGTGGATCGACACGATGGCGAAACGCCTGCAACGACTTTCATGCAGGCTGACGAACCACGCGCCGTCCGTTTCCTCGATGATCAGCGCATCGGTCGCGGGATCGGCGCCCACTTCGTGCCGAAAGACCTGCGCCGTGCGATGGTTCTCGTCGATCAGCACATAGTAATAGGCTTTCGAATCGGCGCGCCAGACGATCGAGCCGTCGCTGTCGCTCACCACGTCGGCGCGATCGAGGCCGTCGCTCAGCGCCCGCGTGCGGATATCGTAAAGCTCTGAGCCGGCGTCATCGACGCTCCAGGCGAGTTGCGCATGATCGGGCGCATGCGCGGCGTCGCCGATATCGAAGAAGTCATGCCCTTCGGCGAGCGCCTCGCCGTTAATAAGGATGGTTTCAGCGCCGCCATGTCGCGGCGTGCGGCAGTAGAGCGGATGTTCCGCGCCTTCATGGAAGCGTTCGTAATAGGCGTAAGGCCCGTCCGGATCGGGAACGTCGGCGTCGTCTTCCTTGATGCGCGCGCGCATCTCGGCGACGAGCGTCGTCCGTAAATCATTGAGCGGCGCCATGACGCGCGCGCAATAGGCGTTTTCCGCTTTGATCAGCTCGGCGATGTCGACGGGAAGCGCGTCTGGATCGCGCAGCACCTCGCGCCAGTTCTTCGCGGCGAGCCAGTCGTAAGGATCGTCGAGCGCGCGGCCATGGATGATCCGGCGCGCGTCGCGCCGCGCGGCGACAGGCGGCGCCGCGCCTTTCAGATCGAATCGCCAATCCGACGCCTTATCGCCGCTCATGCTCTCGCGATCCATGTCATCCTCCGTCGACGCGCATCGCAGGGTTTTATCATCGCTTGCAGCGCAGCACAGAGAACTCTCGGCTGGAGAGAAATCGAAGCGATTTGTAAATCCTTCGCGCCTTAGCCTTGCCGCAAACCACCTGTTCACTTTCGGCTGAGGAGCGATTCATGCGTTACTCTCATTCGGCGCTCAGTCCCGTTTCCGGCGGCGAGCAAAGGATCTCACGCCGCAACGACGCGCCTCTGCGCCGCGCGTCGGCGCCGCGCCGGCTTATGTGGAAGATCGTCTATTCTGGCTTCGTCGCCGGCGTCGCGGTCTATGTCTGGTGGCGGCGTTAGCCATATTCTCGGCGCTGCTGCGCTGCGTCAAAGACAAACGGTCATAAATCCCCTAAGCTTGAGGTGCGGCCGATCGCGGATGCGCGCTCGCGCGTGATGAGTCGCGCCGCGAAAGATCAACACGCGGCGTTGCGGCGCGCCTCCAAACATAGAAGAAACCTAAATGTTCACGAGCATAAAATGCATTGCCGCCGGCGTTCTTTGCGCCGGCCTGTCCTTTGGCGCCGCGCTCGCGGAACCCAAGACGCCCGCGCCCGCCGGCGGGGCGCCGACGACCTGGGCGCCCCCCGCCGAAATCGCGCCGAAGGCGGCGCCCGCCGCGGCGCCTGCGCCGAGCGCCGAAGCGCCCGCCGCTGCGGCGCAGCCCGCGTCAGCCGCTCCGGCGGCGAA
Source organism: Methylocystis sp. (assembly GCF_021731785.1). Taxonomy (GTDB): domain Bacteria; phylum Pseudomonadota; class Alphaproteobacteria; order Rhizobiales; family Beijerinckiaceae; genus Methylocystis. Next base: position 10,066 of record NZ_JAKFWS010000095.1, on the reverse strand, counting down.
GACGCATGCGGAGCGAGAAAGAGACTGCCGCGCGCAAGCCGACGCCAAGGGCCTTCACGGCAAGGAGCGCAAACAGTTCAAGTCGGACTGTCTGAAGGGATGACGAAATTCCGCCGGTCGCTTCCCGCGGCCGGCGGCGCGTCAATAGACGCGATCGATACAGAAGTCGACGACTTCGAGCAGCGCGCTCTTCCATGGCGATGCCGGGAAAATCTCCATCGCATCGCGCGCAATGGCCCCGTAATGCGTCGCGCGCTCGATCGTGTCGTCAAGCGCCTTGTGCTTTTTCATCAGCCCGCAGGCGGACTCGACGTCGCCGTCCTTGATCTCGCCCTTCTCCAAGGTGCGCCGCCAGAACTCGCGCTCTTTCTCATTGCCGCGCCGAAAGGCGAGCACCACGGGCAGCGTGATTTTGCCCTCGCGGAAGTCGTCGCCGACATTCTTGCCGAGCTTGGCCGACGAGCCGCCGTAATCGAGCGCGTCGTCGATGAGCTGGAAGGCGATGCCGAGATTCATGCCGTAGCTGCGGGCAGCGGCTTCGTCGGCCTTCGGCTTGCCGCCAAGCATCACGCCGACTTCGGCCGCCGCGGCGAAGAGCTCCGCCGTCTTGCGACGGATGACGCCCATATAGGCGTCCTCGGTCGTGGTGGTGTCTTTTGCGGCGTTGAGCTGCATGATCTCGCCTTCGGCGATCACCGCCGCGGCTTGCGAAACGACGGTGAGCGGCGCGATGACGCCGGGCTCCACCATCATCTTGAAGGCGTGGCCGAGCAGAAAATCGCCAACGAGCACGCAGGTCTGATTGCCCCATAGCATGCGCGCGGCGATCTTGCCGCGGCGCATGTCGCTTTCGTCGACGACGTCGTCATGGAGCAGAGTCGCCGTATGCATGAATTCGATGCCGGCGGCGAATTTCAGATGGCCGTCGCCCCTGTAGCCGCACATGCCGGCGGTCGCGAGGACGAGCATCGGCCGCAGACGCTTGCCGCCGGCGGAAATGAGATGGTTGGCGACTTCGGGGATCGTCGTGACGTCGGAGCCCATGCGCTGGATGATCAGCTGATTGGTGCGCTCCAGGTCGGGCTTGATGAGTTCGAGGAGACTGTCGAGGCCGGCGTCCTTTTTCTCATCGAGCGGAATGACGATACCCACGGACCCCCCTTAAGCCTTGCGCTTTGTCGCGCGAACTTACGGCTTTGGGATGGAGGCGGCAAGTCGGCGGAGCCGGTGGAGTTCGGGTCGCGCGAATATGGGAAAATTCGCCGCTCCCTCGCCGTGAGTGCGGGCCGAGCCGGCTGGGCCCCAGGGAGTTTTGCCGATTTACTTCCTCCCGCCGGCCGCCTGCGGCCTGGCCGGCGGAGTCGTGCTAGTGCTTTCAATCTCATGAGCGACAAGCAAAGCATCGACGGCTTTCTCGATGGACGCCTGCGCCTGCGTCAAAGCGCCGCCGGCCACCGGTCCGGCACGGAGGCCGAGCTGCTCGCCGCCGCGACGCCCGAACATCAGCGGGGGCTCATTCTCGATATCGGCGCCGGCGCCGGCGCAGTCGGTCTGATGGCGGCGTTGCGCGCGCCGGGCGCGACGGTCGGCCTTGTGGACATCGATCCCGAGTCTTGCGCGCTCGCGCGTGTAAACGTCGCTGAAAATGCGCTCGACACACGGGCGAGAGTTTACGAAGCCGACGTTCTCGCCGCGAAGTCGCGCCGCGCCGCTGGACTGACCGACGAAAAGGCGGCGCTGGTTCTCACCAATCCGCCGTTTCACGACGCCGGCAAAGTGCGCGTGACGCCCGACGCGGCGAAGGCGCGCGCCCATGTCGCCAGCGCGCCGCTTGCCGACTGGGTCCGCGCATGTCTCGCGCTGCTCGCGCCCGGCGGGACCTTCGCGATGATTCACCGCGCCGACGCGCTTGCCGAATGTCTCGCCGCGGTGGAGGGAAGGTTAGGCGCCGTAACGATCGCGCCGGTTCACACCCGCGCCGAGGCGCCGGCGACGCGCATTCTTCTCACCGGCGTCAAGGGTTCGAAAGCGCCGCTGTCAATCCTGAAGGCGATCGTTGTCTAATAATGGATCCGGTTGATCAGTTCGCTGGGCCTGTCATTCCCGACAGGCCGAAGGCCTGATCGGGAATCCAGAGCCGATACAGCAGCGCTAGTTTGCTCTGGATTCCCGATCGCGCGCCGGACGCGCGTCGGGAATGACATGCGGGGACTCAGGCGAAACGAGGATTATGCTGCGCGTTGCGGCGCGATCGGCGGGCTTGAGAGCTGCGGCTCCCAATAATTGCCCTTGTCGAACATGTGCCGCGCCTGGGCGTATTGGAACATGATGCGCGCGACGATGGTGATGGTCTCCGGCTTGCGCACGGCGGCGCCCCAGACTTTGTTCCACATCCGGCCTTCCGCTTCGCCCATCTTGCGCACGTCCATGCCGACCTGCATCGCCTGCTGCTCCACTTCGCGCAGCGATTTCGGGTCGAAGGGTTGCGGCGCCGGCGCCTTGCGATTGCGGCCGAAGGTTTTGATCATGTTCAGCATGCGCTCGCCGAATGCGGCGGGCGCATAGAGCGCGTTGCAGAGATTCTGCATGCCGTCATGCAGCTCCTCCATGCTCATCGTCTGGCACTGGATGTTGGAACTCCACGGCACCGCCTGGGTCTCGACGCCGCCGGTGATCAGCCGGCCTTCACGGGTGATGCGGTCGAAGAGCGGCGTCGCTTCCGACGCCATCAGCGCGCCGAGGCTGAAGATCGGGATCGGCGTCGCCATGGCGAAATCATACTGCTGAGCGAAGACGCTCGGCCCGTCATGGTCGAAGCCGACGATCATGCCGCCCATCACCGACATGCCGTGATCGACGAGCTTCTGGATTTCGTCGACGAGGCTGATCTTGAGATTCTGCCGCTTGCCGGTCTCGCGCAGGCTTTCGACATTGGGCGTCTCGATGCCGACGAACACCTGCGTCAGACCGGCCGCCACGCACATGTCGAGCAGCTCCTCGTCGCGAGTCGCGTCGATGGAGATCTGCGTGACGAACTCCATCGGACGATCGCGGCGCCAATGCGCGATCGCCGCGAGCAGCTCCTTGCAGTGTGCGCGATAGGCGGTGAAATTGTCATCGGCGAGGAAGGCCGTGCGATAGCCCGCCGTCCAGAGCGCGTCGAGCTCGGCGATGACATTGGCGATCGGCTTGTGACGCTGCTTGCGACCCAGATATTGGATGACGTCGCAGAATTCGCATTCGAACGGACAGCCGCGCGACGTCTGCACCGCGCCGAGAATCGCGCGGTCGTTGCGGTAAAGGTCCCAGCGCGGCAGCGGCGAGGAGGCGAGCGACGGCTTGTCGCCGACATAGCTGTCCTTCGGTTTGCCGGCGCGAAGATCGGAGAAGAGTTCGGCCGCGATTTCCTCGGTCTCGCCGCTCACCAGCACGTCGCAATGATCGCGCAGCCGCGCCGGCGACAGGCTCGCATAGGGACCGCCGATGATGACGCGTTTGCCGCGACGGCGGAACTCGTCGGCGATGGCGATCATGCGGCCGCGCTGGCTGACCTTGCCGGTGATCGCGATCCAATCGGCGGGATGGTCGAAATTCACCGGTTCGATCTGCTCCTCGCAGAGCTCGAATTCGAAGTCCCTGGGAGCGAGCGCGGCGACCGTCGCGGTGGCGAGGTCGGCCATCATCACGCCGCCCGGCACGCCCGAGGCGGCCAGCGCCTCGCCGCCGAAGTAGGTTGGAAAATCGCCGGCAGGATTGATCAGATAGATCGAAACGGTCATGCAAAACCCCTCATGCGCTTCGAAGTCGCAAGCTAATTGAACTTCGCGACTCCGACAAGAATCTTGTGATCATTACAAACTGCGCAAATTGGCGCGCGAACCTATGAAAAAAGCGGCCGATCCGGCCGCTTCTTCATTTTCGCGCGTAAGAATAAGCGCTTAGAGATGCGCGACCACCGCCAGCCGGCGGATTTCGCCGTTCCTGTAGGCGCGCAGGAAGGCCTGATAGTCGCGGAAGGACACGCAGCCGTTCGAATCGCCGTTCGGGCCGAGCATATAGGTGTGGGCGAGCAGCCCGGCGCGGCCGAAAATCGCGCCTTCGCCGCCGACCGGGGTGAGGCGCAGCGCCTGGACGCCGTGGAACAGCGCCTCGCGCGGCGTCAGATCGTAGATATGGGGCGGCGTCGCGCCGCGCATGCGCAAATGGACGAAGCGCGGATCGTCGAGATGTTCGCGCAGGCCGGAATGCGCCTCGAGCTTCGCGCCATTGGGCAGGTAAACCGTATGCGCGGAAATGTCGTAGACGGCGGTGTAGCGGTCGTAGCGCGACGCTGGTCCGACGGCCGCGCCGGCTGCGCCGCCGAGGATGCCGGATTTCAGGTCGGAAAGGGAGCCGCCGTCCGGCGCCGCATAGGCGAGCGCCTGTCCGCGCGGCTGCTGCTGGCGCGGGTCCTGCGCGGCGTCGCCGAGGCCGAAGAATTTCTCGAAGATCGAGCGGTCGTCGGAAGTCGAGCCCGGCACGACGGTGGTGCGGACCATGCGGCGCAGCGAGCCCTCATAGAGGCCGCGGCTGGCGACGGTGAGTTCCGCCGGGCGGCGCGGCGGCAACGGCGCGCCGTCCAGGCCGTCAGCCGACGCGAGTTGGGCGTCGTCGCCGTCCTGGCGCTCGGGAATGGCGGCGGACGGCGTGTGCGCGGCCGGCTGGACGCTGGCGTCGAGCCCCCCGCGCATCGTCGTTTCAGCGAGCGCCAGGGTCTGCGGCCGGCCGCCGAGGCCGACGATGGCGCCGTAAGGATTTTGCGCGCCGAAGGAATTGCGGGAAATTTGGGAATTCTGCGCGGCGGGCGCGGCGGCGATTCCGCCGTTGGTCGCGCGCTGCGACGTCGCCCACCACCCCGCCGACAGGCTCACGGCGAAAGCGACGCCGGCGATGACGAGGTGAGACGAGCTTTTACGAGAATAAATCCCGCGATCGAAAGAATTGAAATCGATTGGCGCACCGATTCCTTGCATCATTCGCCCCTATCTCCGAACTGATCTTCCATCGCAGGGCCCTGAACTTCGCCGACATTTGCGCGAATTTGCGTCAACGTTCGGGGAAAGCCAGAACTGCGCGGAACGCCCTCACATATTCTCACCAGAACTAAACGGCCTTGCTTTGGCTGCTTTGGGGCGAATTCTTGTCGGCGTCGACGGTAAGGGAGAATAGTTAAATCTTTGAAAATGCCGGGTTTCACGAAGCTTGGCGGTGAGGCGTGGTCGGGGCTGCCGCGGCTTCGCCGCCAAATAAGGCGCGGCGGGGCGGGGTTGATCCGGTGAGCCTCGGGGGAACCCGTCGCCGATTCACGCTGTTCTATGAGGAAAGGAGACGCGCAGGATGAAGAGCGGAATCGAGGGCAAGGTCGTCGCCATCACCGGCGCGTCGAGCGGCATTGGCGAAACCACCGCGCGCCATCTCGCCGCTCGTGGCGCCATGGTCGTTCTCGGCGCGCGTCGCCTGGAGCGGTTGGAGGTCATCGCCGCCGAGATCAATGCGGCGGGCGGGAAGGCCAAACCCTTCGCCATGGATGTGATGAAGCAGGCCGATGTCGACGCTTTCGTCGCCGGCGCGGTTCAGGCGTTCGGCAAGCTCGACGTGCTGGTCAACAACGCCGGGCTGATGGCGATCGCGCCGCTCTCGGAGCTAAGGACCGAGGAATGGAACCGGATGATCGACATCAACATCAAGGGCCTGCTGTATGGAGTCGCCGCCGCTTTGCCGGTGTTTCAAAAACAGGGGTCCGGCCATTTCATCAATATTTCCTCGGTCGCGGGCCTAAAGGTGTTCAGCCCGGGCGGCACGGTCTATAGCGGCACGAAATTCGCGGTCGCGGCGATTTCGGAAGGGCTGCGCCATGAGGTCGGGGACAAGATTCGCACGACCGTCATCATGCCCGGCGCGATCGACACGGAATTGAAGTCGGGCACGTCGGACCCGGCGAGCCGAAAATTCGTCAACGCATTTTATGAGCAGGCGATCCCGGCGGAGTCGATCGCGCGCGCGATCGCCTATGCGATCGAACAGCCGGCGAATGTGGATGTGAACCAGATTGTTATTCGGCCGACGGCGCAGGAGTTTTAGCGAGTTTGGGTGAGCTTTTGCCCTGAAAGAATTGAGAAAAAATGCAGCGCGTGATGGTTCAATTACATCCGAATGGTGTTGCGGCGCCTGCTCAGGTAGCTGCAACAACGGCGATGCATGTAGTGAGTCATTTTCTCCAGCACTTGGATGATGCCGATTTAGCTGCGCCAACTTCCGCAACGCACTCGATCGGATATCGGTTTTCCTTCAATGAAATGTCCCGGGATCAACTGAAGCAACTCTACCAAAATTGGTTGTTGAGCAAAGGCTTCCAAGGCTTGGCGCAAGGCGTTCGCGAGTCGCTGGAGGAGGCTTATCTGTACGTTAGGCTCGCTGAAATGAAGTCCGCCAAAACGACGTGGGGGCATTTTCAAGAGAGTGTCGCGAGCGTTCGAAGACGCGCAACAAAGCGGAACTTTCCACAGTTGCTGGCGGAAGTGAACACAGGATTGCGCGAACCTCTACATTTCGAGGCAGAGTTTCTTTCTATGCAGAAGGCGCGCAACTGTTTGGAGCATCGGCGCGGGATCGTTAGCGACGATGACTTGGAGAGCGGATGCAACTCTCTGATACTGAGCTTTCCGCGCTTGAAAATTTTCTATAAACGGGACGACCACGAAATTGAAGTCGTTCCGGGAGAAGTAATAGACACTCACAATGTTGTGTCGCCCCACGAAAGAAACAATGGCGCTGCCGGCACTGAGATACCAATTTTCTTGCGTCGGGAGATTCGCAGGGTCAGCTTTGCGCTTGGCGATCGTATCACTTTTTCAATACAAGAATTCAATGAGATCGCTGCAGCTTGTCATTTCTTCGCTGCGGATCTTGCTGGAAAATTGCCAGTGCTCCCGCCACCCCTCGACACGGCTGCGGAAGACGCGAGCAAAGAGTAGACGAGTCTCTCAATTAAGCCGCATCTCTCTTTGATCTTGCAACAGCGTTGCCCGAGGAACTGACAGGCATTAGACGATGCTAGGCAAACCCTCTCCCCGCTGGCGGGCAGAGGGAATGGTGAGGGGCTTGGGGTTTTGACATGAGCGTTCATCGAAGCACGGAAGCAAACGTCAAGAATACTTCGGCCAATACCCCTGGCCCCTCACCCCAACCCTCTCCCCGTGAACGGGGAGAGGGGGTGAGCGCCGCGCCGCTTAACGACTCTGCCTATCTCTCCCCCACGCTCTCCTTCCAGGGCCTCATTCTCACCCTGCAGAACTTCTGGGCGGCGCAGGGCTGTGTCATTCTGCAGCCCTATGACATGGAGATGGGCGCGGGCACCTTTCACCCCGCCACGACGTTGCGCGCGCTCGGGCCAAAACCCTGGCGCGCCGCCTATGCGCAGCCCTGCCGGCGCCCCAAGGACGGGCGCTATGGCGAGAACCCCAATCGCCTGCAGCATTACTATCAATTCCAGGTGATCCTCAAACCGTCGCCCCCGGATCTGCAGGAGCTCTATCTTTCTTCGCTCGCGGCGATCGGCATCGATCCGAAACTGCACGACATCCGCTTCGTCGAGGACGATTGGGAAAGCCCGACGCTCGGCGCCTGGGGGCTCGGCTGGGAATGCTGGTGCGACGGCATGGAAGTCTCGCAGTTCACTTACTTCCAGCAGGTCGCGGGCTTCGAATGCGCGCCGGTATCGGGCGAACTCACCTATGGGCTGGAGCGACTCGCCTGCTATCTGCAGGGCGTCGACAGCATCATGGAATTGAATTTCAACGGCCGCGACGGCGACGACAGAGTCACTTACGCCGATGTCTTCCTGCAGGCCGAGCAGGAATATTCGCGCCATAATTTCGAGGCCGCCGACACGGGAAAGCTTTTCGAGGATTTCAAGGACGCAGAAAGCGAATGCGAGCGCTTGCTGCATTTCGGCGCCGGCTCTGGCGACGAGATGCATCTCATGGCGCTGCCGGCCTATGACCAATGCATCAAGGCGAGCCACGCCTTCAATCTTCTCGACGCGCGCGGCGTGATCTCGGTGACCGAGCGCCAGAGCTACATCTTACGCGTGCGCGAACTCGCGAAAGCCTGCGGCGCGGCCTGGCTGCGCACAGCCGGCGGCGGCGCGAACGGATAAGGCGCGCTGCGGCGATGCGGCGCAGCTTGCGAAACCTTCGGACGGCGCCCACCTCTTTAGAGAGTAAAGCGTTCGTCATGCGCGTTGGCGCACATCCTTAAAGATCGGCGTCATGCATAAACGGCGCGAGACGGGAAACCGTCTCGCGCCGTTGGAGAGTAGCGGCGCGTCGCGCGCCTGTCCCGTCTTTTGCCAGGAACCCAAAAGATATGGACGGGCGCGCGCATTGTTGACTATGTGCGCGTTGTGTTCTACTCATGTTCCGTGTTTGTCTTCGGATGTGGCGGACCGTGTCATGTATCAGCCTCGTTACCCCTCTTTCAGCGTTTCTCCCCGGACTTTCAGCGAAGTCGCGCCGCGCGGCGAGGCGCTCCAATCGCTCGCCGAAACGGATTCGCTTCGCAGCCGGTTCTTTTCCTGGCGCGGCGCTTCGGGCCGCCGCTATGTGTGCTCGGTGTTTCAGTCGGGCGAAGAGTCGTTCATCGCCGACGTGACCAATGGCGCCGTCATCGGCGTCGCGCGGGAGGGCGTCACGACGCGTCCCGTTTGCGTGTTTCTGGCGCAGGAGCGCGCGCCGGGCGATCGCTTTGCGCTGCGCAGAATCGCGCGGGAGCTCGGCGTTGCCGAATGGCATGTGCATTTTTGCGCCGACGCCGCGGCGCTGCGCGATCTTTCGGCGTCGCTGCTCAACTGATCCGGCGGACCTGTTAGTGGCGAAGCGTTGCGTCGCGCGCGTATAGCGCGGGCGTATTTCGTTAAGGCGTCGCGTCAAAGCGGCGTCGGCTCGTCGCCGGCGCCGCCGGTCGCGGACCCGGCTCTGCACGAATCATGATCGAGCCGGCGGACGATTTCGGCGAGTTCGGCGTCGTGGATGTCGAGCCGCAGCAGATGCTCGTAGGTGTTGCGGACATAGGCGGGGTTGTCGCCATTGAGCCCGACGCCCTCGGCGATGAGGCGAATCATTTCATCATCGGGCAGCCGCCCCGCATATTGGACATGCGTGCGGTCGACGACATAGGCGAGAGCCTTGGCGCAGCCGCCGTCGGCGAACCGCACGCCGAGCGTTTTCTCAAGATAGACCGAAGTGACGAGTTCGCGTTCGCGCAGATAGCGAATCGTTTCATCGCGGTCGCGGGCGGCGATCTTGAAGGCGACGCCTTGGCAGGAGCCGCCGCGATCGAGCCCGAGCACGAGGCCCGGCCGCTCCGGCGTGCCGCGATGCACATGCGAGAAAATGCACAGCGCGCGGTGGTAGCCGTGCACCCAGGCGAGCGCGCTGTCGATGAAGTCGAAGCCCGGCCGCCACATCAGCGACCCGTAGCCGAACACCCAGAAATCTTCGTCCCGCGGACTGGCTGAACCCATTCTTCGCCTTGAAGCCTCGCGATTTCGCTCAAAAATTCGCAGTGCTCGACTGAAGGTTTCCTCATCCTGAGGAGCCTGCGGAGCAGGCGTCTCGAAGGACGAGGGAACCTTGACCGCGCCACTTAGGGCTCTCCCTCGTCCTTCGAGACGCGCCTTCGATCTCGGGCTTGCCCGAGATCGACATTAAATCCGCAAATCCGCAAGTCGGGTAAACCGCGACTTGCGGGCGCTCCTCAGCATGAGGGAGAGGACGTCTGTCCTTCACCCGACGGCCGACTCATGTCTCGCATCTATTTTTTCCGCCGCAATTCTGCGATGCAATGAAAATCGTGATTCGAAGGCGCCCGCCGTTTGACGGGGCGATCGCGCGGCCTGTGAACGAAGCGCCTTCCCACAACATATCGCGTCGGTTTTCTTGCTTTCCCCTGCAGTTTGTGGCGGTCTTTAGGCAATGAAATTCGAGCGCCTGCGCCTTCTGGGCTTCAAGAGCTTCTGCGAACCGAC
>NZ_JAKFWS010000003.1 GCF_021731785.1 Methylocystis sp. | reverse complement strand
CTTCAGCGCGGCGCGCGCTTTGGCGCTCGCCTTCGCCGTCTCGCCGTTGTGATAGGCGTTTGCGCAGCGCGTGCTGCAATAGACGCGCTTCCCGCCGCGGCCGGATTTCTGCTCAATCGGCTTCGCACAGACGGGGCACCGTTCGTCGGGCAAGGCGTCGAGCGTCGTGACGACAGGTATCGCAACAATACTTTTGCGCGGCGCGCTTGGGCTGGAAGCTCCGATTGCAGCTTGGACAAAGGCGAGCAGGCTGTCGTTTCGACCAGGCGATGCGATAGACCTTTTCTTTCGCATTTCGTTCCTCCGCATCGGCGCGCCTATTCCTGTCGATCGCCGCCGCCTGGTAGCAGACCTTGCTGCAATAGCGCCGCGCCCCCTCGGGCAGCGGCGCAGCGCATCGGGCGCATGTTTCGCGAGGGGGTGGCGGCAAAACGCCGGGCTGGCAATATTCCGGCTGTCCCATTTGCCATGACGGCCTCCGCGCGCCGGCCATGTGGAGCGCGCTTAAGACGATCAGCGCAGCTTCCGCGTCGGCCTGACCCCAACTCCAACCTTCGAAGATCAGGGCGACGCGGAGGCCATGTCGAGACGGCGCCTCAAGCGAGAAGGCGGTCGGCTCGGCAACCTTCATCAACTCGGCGATCGCATCGCGAATCGCGACGCGGCGATGGCGCGGAAGTTTCTTGACGGGCTCGGGGCGACGCACGACGCGGAGTAAGATCGCTGGCGTCAGCGCGAGCATATCGCCTCCGTGTCATTCGACGCTCATTTCAATTCTGACGATGGTGTCGCCGACGTAAGGCCCAGGCCAGGCGTAGAGCACGGTGCGTTCGCGCCCGGCAATGGTTAGAACGTCACCCTTGACGGGCAGGCCCGACCAATCCTCGACGCCCTCAAGATCACGCGCGGCGATGATGACCCTTGACGCGCCGTTTTGCAGACTCGGCATGCCCTCAAGCTCCCGCGCCGAAAAATCGCGGACATGCGCGCGTAGCTGGACTGAGGCCTCAACGGCGAGCGTTTCGGGCGTCAACCGTTTCAGCGTGACGGTCTGCCCGGTCTGCGCCAGCGCGCGGTCAAGAGCGTCGCGGGCCGTTTCCGGGCTCACGATTCCCAATCCAATCGGCGGAACGCGCCGGCCACGGCCGCTGGATCAAGGCCGGCTTCTTTTGCCGCCGCGAGCGCGTCAATCATCGTCTTGAACGCCCGCGCCGCGCCGCCGGCGTCAAAGGCCTGCGTCGGGCGCAGCGTGTCGATTGTGACACGCGCGCCGAGCTTCTGCGACGCTTCTTCGGCGATAAGCTCGGCGAGAGGTTGCAAGGTCCATGACGCCAAATGCCGCTGCGCCTCGCGGACAAGCGGCCCCTGGGCCGCTTTGTCGAAGATCGCCGGCAACACGCCAAACACGCCGCAGATTGCATTGCGCGCGGCCTCGAGCGTCTCGAGCGACATGGATTGCTGAAGGTTCGGCGTCACGTCCTGCGGTTTCCAATCGGCCGCCGGCGCCGGCCCGCCGGCCGCCGTCACGGCGACGGACTCACGAAGCAAGACGCGCCCGCGTCGCCCCCGGAAGCCTCGCCCGATAGTCTCAAGGTCGACTTCACGCGACTCAGGAAAAGGAACAATTTGGCTGCCGAGCGGCGCGTTCTCGAAAACATCGCCCAGCGCGCTTTCGACGGCCTGCAACAGACCAGCGGTGAGCGCGGCACGCCGCAGCGGCGCCTGCCCGAGCCATGGGGCCACAGGATCGGAACCGATGCGAACGTGAAGCACTTCGGCCGCGAGCGCGGTCTGTGTCGTCCCGCCGCCGGCTTCCGATATCGAAACACGATAGGCGCGCGGCTTGCCGTCGCTTGTCGACAAATCCCAATCCGAGCACGGAATGAGCGCATCGTCTCTGATGAGAAAGACGGCCTCGCCGCGCAACGCAAGCGAGCGCGCCAGCAACGCCATTGTGCGGCGATTGAGCATTGGCGCGCCTGAAACATCCGCGATGCTGAAGCCGTTTTCCCAAAGGCTGATACAGCTCTGCGCGGTCGCCGTGAGTTCGGCGACACCGCGTCTCCCGCTGATGTAGCTTTCGCGCGCTGCCATGATTTCCGCGGTGAAACCGCTCGCCGACGCGCGTTTCTCGATCTTTTGCCAAGGCCATCGCCAAGCCATCACGACGGCCTCCTATACGTCCGCAAAAGGTCGGCCGCGCCGCTGCGTTCCATCGCGCGCGCAACAGCCGCCATGTCGTATTCGACGCTGCCAATGTCCGTCACTTCCTCGCGCCTGACGCCATTGCTCGGCGTGACGTTCGCCAAATATTCGGCAAGGCGGGCATAGGCTTCGTCAACGATTTCCGGCACAGGCGCGGCGCCGACAATTCCGCTGAAGCGATAGTGCGCGGCGCAAGGGAGATTGAAGCCGCCGAGCGGAGAGCCAGGCGGCGCTGTGATGAATTCCCAGGCGTCATTGGCCCAGATATCGAAAACCGATATCGACGCCGGCGACAGGGGCGGCAACCAATAGCCCGGCCCCTCGGCAATCCACACAATGCTGCGCGGGGAGAACCGAAACGCGATGTAGGCTTCGATGCGCTGCCAGACGAATTTGCGATCAATCGCCTTCGCGGCTTTCGACAGATGAAGCGGCTTTTCGGGCCAGTCCATCGGCGTGCCTTCGATTTCTTTCAGCGTTACCGCCATCACGCCCTCCAACGCCCAAGAGCGCGTCGCAGGCCCGCGTCGGGCGCATCGCCGCGCCGACGCGACCGCGCTTCAACGACTGTCGTTTCGTAAGCCGGCCACGCGCTCACGATCGAGATTTCGTGAAGCTCGATCACGCGAAGCTCGCGACGATCGCCGCTCCAGTGTTCATCGACGGCGCGAAAGCCGAAGCTCGCGCCGCCCAGATCGCCGCGCTCCGCGAGGGTGAGAACGTCGCGCGCCAATGTCGTGTCGGGAACGTCAATCGCGAAATGCAGCCCGCGCTGATCTTCGGATAAGCGCAGCGTGCCCGAGCGCGTTCTCCCAAGAACGCGCGACGGATCGTGATCGACAAGCCCGATGATATCGCGCCCGCTCGCCAGCGACGCCGCGAAAGCGCCGCCGCGAATCGTTTCGACGAAGTCGCCGATTTGCGTGTCGACGCCAAAGGTCGCGGCGTAGCCCTCAAGGCGGCGGGGATTGCTCCCCGCCGCGCGAAGTTCGAAAGCGAAGGCGCGGCGTTCCATTATTCGACCGTGAGCGCGGTCAGGAGATGCAACTGTGCGGCGCGAAGAATGTTGACATCGAAGGTCGCCAACGCGGTCAGCCTCAGCATGCCCGACAGCCCGTCGCTATAGGGATCGCGGATCATGTCGATTCCGCCCCATGCGCCGATCACGAAAGGCGCGACGCCGCCCGCATTCGTCGCGAGCAACGCAACCGACGTGTCGGGCGAGCCCGCCGTGAGCGTCGCCAACGTGCTGAGCACATTGTTGGGAAAGTTCTTGAGATGAAGATCCCACTCGCTTACGGCGGTTCCCGTAATCAATGCCGCGTCCATGAACGCCCAGGTCGACGGATGCATCAGAACCTTGACGTCGCCAGGACCGTTCGCGGCATTGGCTCCGATGAACGTCGCCGCGACCGCGCGAAACGCGGCGGCGCTCGCGGCGGCCGAAACCGCCGTCGTGCCATAGGCGTATGTTGCCTGACCGGCGATGACGCCGAGCGGCACGCCGGAAGCGCCCGCGCCGTTAAACACGGCGGCGTCCAGAACGGCCTGCATCGTGCCGGCGATATCGCGACGCACGGCCTGTTCCAGCGCGTCGCCGCTCTGCTTCATGGACTGGCGCGTCAGCTTGACTTGAATGCCCAACGTCTGCTCGGGCGAAAGCGTGCGTTCCGTCGTTGCGAACACGGTAGGCCCGGCGACGTTGCCGGTTTCCGACGCCGCCCATCCGGCCGTCACGCTTGAAGTCGTGAGCGGAATTTCAAGCAAGCCCTGATCGACGGCGATCATCTGCCCGCCCATGCGCGCGGCGACGCTATCGGGGAACAGACGATCAATCACAGGCCGGACTTGTTTCGGATCGAAAATGCCCGACGCGATGGTTTCGCCGGCGCGACGTTCCAGCGCGCCCCAGGGAACGGGAATGCCACGATAGCCGCCCTTGCTGCGCATCTCGGAAACGACTTCGGCCGTTGGGCCATTCAGCGCGCGCCCTTCGTCAAGGCAAAGCGCGACCTGGTGCATCTGGAATTGACCGACAAGATCGGCCCACTCGTTCGAGCCGCGCGTTTCGAGGTCTTTGCCGGCGTCGCGACGTTCCTGATCTTCGGCGATAAGCGCGCCGCGCAGTCGGATTTCATTGCGCTGGAACTCAGCGTCCATTTCGCCGATTGAACGGACTTCGTTTTCGTCGGGCGTTTCCTTCCCGACAAGGACGGCGAGCGCCTGCCTAATCTCGCTCTGACGGCGAGAAATTTTCACACTCTCAAGCATTTTTTCGTCCTTTCACCTATAGGCCGCGCCAGCTCGGCGACGGCGGTTTTCCATGCGATTTGCGCAAGGTTCGGCGCGCGCCCCATCTCGTCGTTCGTCTTGATCGAATGACAGGACGTGCAAAGCGATTGCAGATTGTGGAGCTCGTAAGCGCGCTCCGGCGCGCGGCGGATCGACTCGATATGATCGACTTCAAGTCGACCACGTGCCCCGCATTTGACGCAGGCGAAGCCGTCGCGACGCAGCGCAATCCATCGAACGCGCGCCCATCGCGAGGTGTAGTAGACATGCGCGCCGGCCTTCATAGCCACATCGCCCGCGCTGTGCGTTGAGGTCTACCGGCGAGGCGTGAGCCTTCGCCGACAGCCATTACCGTTGCGGTCGCAGCGTCGACGCGCGCCGTCGAACGGCCCTTCGCGATCTTTGCCGCGCCCGTCGGGTCAACCAAGGTCACGCAATCGCCGAGCGCGCTGCGCAGGAGCAAACTGCGTTCCGTTTTGATGCGCCGCTCGAACGCGAACTGACGGAACCGTTCGACGTCTTCGGCCGAGTCCTTCCATCCTTGCCCGCGCCATGTCGGAACGATTTGAAGGCCCGTCTTCGCCAGAGCTTCAAGAAATTCGCTTTGCCGGAAACGATCGCAGCACAGCGCCTGAATCGAATAGCCGGCGAGCTTCGCCACCATGGCGGAAACGAAAGCCGGCACGTCGACGACTTGCTGCCCGAGCGTGAGCAATTCGCCGGCCTCAAACATGCGCTGGTAGCGATCGGAAACGCCGTCGTTGCGTCCACGGTCCAAGAGATTCGGCGACGACGGGAAAGCGCCGTAAACCTCCAAGCGGCCCGTCTCGTGCCAGAAATTCGCCCAGGCGCTCATTGATGAGCTTCCGCCAAGGTCGATTCCGCAGGTCAAAGGCCCCTGCCTGGGCGGCAATTCGCCGACCTCGCAAGCCATCCAGCGGCCGACGTCGATGAGAACCGCGCGCGCTTCGTGAGAAACGCGCTGGTTTAAGTGAAACAGCCGGAAGTTCGACAACGCGCTGCCGCCGCGCGCGATCGCGCGGCGCGCTGCCGCAACGAGCCATTCTTCCGAAGAACCGATGCCCGCTACCGCGCCCGGATTCGCCGCCCTGATCGCTTCCAGATCGTCCGGCGCGAGATTGTCCGGCGCGCGATACTCGCGAACGAAGACGCCCTCGCCGGGCTCGTCGAGAAGCTTCGAAAAGGCGTGAGCATCGCTCGCCGCGGAAGTCGAGATGACCAAAACACGGCCGGCTCTTTTGCCGGCCGCCGATGTGATCGCCGCCTCGAGCGCGTCGCCTTTTTCGTCGTCCCAAAATCCGCGCTCATCGAGCAGCGAGAAGACGGGCGACAGGCCCAAGGCGTTCCGAGCGTCGGACGCCAGCACGTTGAGCACATGCCCGCCGCCGTCGCCCTCGTAGCGGATTTGCAGCCGTGGCGCGCGAACGAAGGTCAAGAGCTTGCGCGTCTTGAGAGGAAGCGACGACGCCAAGCCCTCAATCAGTCGCCACGCGATCGCGCCCTGGTCGCGCGTCTTTGCCGCGATCACGACCTCGCGCCTGGGTTGCTTGTCGGCAATGCCGAGCAATGCCGCAAGGCACAGTCCCGCGCCGAGCGTCGTCTTGCCGGCCCCGCGTCCCACGCTCAAGGCCGCGAGCGAAACGCCGGAGCCGAGCGCACCTTCGATAAATTCTCTCTGGAACGGAGCCAGCTTGATCCGCCGACCGGCGAGAGGTCCCTCGGGGACCCGAAGGCGCTCGATAAAGCGGCAAACCGATTCAGCCGGCGTCATGGGACCCTCGCGAGAGCGATAATTGGAAACCCCCAGTCCGGTTGGGTGGGTCAAAAGGTTCTCCAACGATGGCTCCAGATGTCATATCCAAACCCACGTGGGCTTCTGCAGAGCGCGTTTGCGCGCCAGCAACGCCTTCAATCTCTTGCGATTGTGCTCAACCTTCCTCTGGTTGCGCTCATCGTCCGTTAGCCGCGGTCGTTTCGGAGGATCAGGCTTGCTCACTCTCGGCGCGGCGAATTGGAGATTGTCAGGACGATTGTCGCCCTTCGCGCCGTTGATGTGGCCGAGGCGATCGGCGCTTGAAGGCGGACGAATGAACGCCTCGCACACCAGCCGAGCCACGAGCTTCTTGCGCTTGCCGCCTCTGGCGGTAGCAACACGCCGATGGCCCTTGCCGTTGATGTTCTCTTGGGACAGCACACGGCCGAATGGCGACTTGATGCGGCCAAGGTTGCTCGCTTGGTAGCCCGGACATGACGGAACGGCGCGCCATATCTCAGCCATGCTTTCATATGGGTGAAGATCGGCCATGCTTCCCCAGCAATCCCGCGCGCCTATAGGGTGGGGAACATAGCGTGATTCAGACCTATCCGCAATGATGGGCTGATGCTGCCCTATCGGTCGGGCGTGATGCTATCCTTCAGGGCGACGGCGGCCTGCATCTCCGCGCCGAACAGCAAGAAAACGATGTCGTCGTGAATTGCGGCGCGCTCCACCGGCGACCGCCGATAGAAGGCGCTGCGGCTTTCGCCGAGCAGACGCCACGGCTGGATATGCCCGAGCGACGACAGCCGCTTCAGATCGCGCTTCACCATTCCACGTAATCCTCGTCGCTGGACGCCGCGACCGCCTCGTCCTCGTCCTCGTCCTCGACCTCGACCACGGCGCTGGCCTCATCCTTTCGCCAGCGCAGTGCCTGGCGGTCCCACCACTCGTCATTCAGTCGCTCCCAATCCGGGTCATCCTCGTCGTAGGGTGGTTTCGGATCGTCATCCTCGATATCGTTTGCCGGGGCAGCGGAGACCGTGAGCGAGTTTTCCGCTTCCTTGGCTGGATCGGTAGCCCGAGGCGCAAAAGGCTCACCAGTGGCCTCCGCTGGCCCGGCGGGATGGTCGGCGTCGGCCTCGCCGTCGCCGCCGGTGTCCGAAGTGACAAGATTCGCATCGTCGTGCGGTGCTTTATTCGGCGGCGTTGCGCAATCTGGATCGAAGGGAGGGATTTTTTCTACCATCGAGGGGCTACCTTTCGGGTTGGGCGTAATCTCATCAAGCGAGCGAGCGCGATCAGCGCTGGCGAGTGAGCTTGATGTTTGTTCTCGGCACAGGGAGGAATGCTGATCGTTAGCCGGAGCGGCGGGCGCGCGTGAGCGCGCCGCCGCGACGTATTCGTTCAGTGGTAATCGTTCAGAGTATTCGTTACACGGTCGATTTTGTCCGTTCAAAGGGGTCGATTTTGTCCGTTCAAAGGGGTCGATTTTGTCCGTTCTAGAAGTTTTGTCATCCTTGTCATCGCCTCTGTCATCGCCCCTTTGAACGGTCGATTTTGTCCGTTCAGGAGGGTCGCTTTGAACGGTCGATTTTGTCCGTTCAGGAGGGTCGCTTTGAACGGTCGATTTTGTCCGTTCAGGAATGGTCAGCTGATAGATTTTTGACGTTCGCTGACGTCGCCGGGTTTCAAGGAATCCGAGTTCTTCGAGTTTCCGGAATCCGCGGCGGACTTGTTTTTCGGTCAGATGCACCTTGCGCGCTATCGTCGCTTGCGACGGAAACGCCTCGAACGTTTCCCAGTCGGCTGCGAGCGACAATTCGAACGCGGCGATGAAATAGCCCGGCGTGATTTCTGGATGATGTGCGATCGCCTCGCGCCATTGGCTAAGAAATTTGCTCGCTCGGCGGATCGTTTCCGCAGAGCGATCCTTGCCTCGGCGACCCTTCCCACGCGTCGGCGGTTCGGCTGTTTTCTCGGCTGTCGGCTGCGAATCGACAACCTGATCGGCCCCGGCGTCGCCAGCGCCGGGGTTTTCTTTGGCGCTCATCGGCGCGCCTCCGCGATGAAGGCGCGCAGCGATTCGAGGCTATCGCCCCGCCGGCCGCTGGCGTCGTCTCGCCATTTCCAGTTTAGGCGATTCACCTTCAGACGCGGGAAGCGGCGGGAAAGCTCTGTGCGCGACGGAATTTTAGGGGTTGCGTCGCGGGGGATGTAAAGGTTACCTTGATTTTGAAGGTTGGTCGCCTTCTCTGTCCTCGGATTTCCGCCGCCGGCTCCCCTGAGCTTGGCGGCGGTTTCGTTTCCGGGGTCTGGTGGCCAGCCGGTTTCGGTGCCCTTATCGGTGCCCGCCCGCTCTACCGGATTTTGTAAGTGATTGATTTTGTTGGTCGGAGTGAGAGGATTCGAACCTCCGACCCCCTCGTCCCGAACGAGGTGCGCTACCAGGCTGCGCTACACTCCGATAGAAATGGCCAAAAGCCGCTTCGGGCCGGTTTATATCGACAGGCGGATTGCGCCGCAACTGGTTTCAGGCGCGTCACGTGCGGCGGCGCTCAAGCGTGACAAAAGCGAAGTCGGCCTCGTCTTTCGGGCCGCGAGCCGGCGCTTCGCGCCCGATCTCGCGCCAGTCTGTGGGGTCCAGCGCTGGGAAATGCGCGTCGCCGGCAATGTCGAGCGCGACTTCGGTCAGTTCGATCACGTCGGTGAGATCGAGAAAGGCGCGATAGATGTCCTCCCCGCCGGCAATGATGATTTCGTCGGCGTCGAGCAAGGCAGCGAGCCGTCGCGCTGTCGCCAAGGCCTCCGGCGGACTTTTCGCGACATGCGCGCCCTCGGCCTTAAAATGCGGATCGCGGGTGAGAACGACGCTTTCCCGCCCTGGCAGCGGCCGCCCGATCGATTCGAAGGTGCGCCGTCCCATGATCATCGGCTTCCCCCAGGTGCGCGCCTTGTAGCGCTTGAGATCGCTCGATAGCCGCCAGGGAAGGCCGTTGGCGACGCCGATCACGCCATTGCGTCCGCGCGCGACGACGGCGACGATTTTTGGCTGCATTGCGCTACACCGCGATCGGGGCGGCGATCGCCGGCCAGGAGTCGTAGTTCTCGAAGCTGACGTCTTCGTATCGGAAGTCAAAGAGCGAGCGCACCGAAGGATTGAGCGTCAGGCGGGGCAGGGGCTTTGGGTCGCGTGAGAGCTGAAGGCGCGCCTGCTCGACATGATTGAGATAGAGATGCACGTCGCCGAAACTGTGCACGAAATCGCCCGGAACGCAGCCCGTGACTTGCGCGACCATATGGGTGAGCAGCGCATAGCTCGCGATGTTGAACGGCACGCCGAGGAAGACGTCGGCCGAACGCTGATAGAGCTGGCAGGAGAGGCGTTTCGCCCCGTCGATTTCCGCGACATGAAACTGGAACAGGCAGTGGCAGGGCGGCAGCGCCATGTCGTCGACTTGCGCCGGATTCCATGCCGAGACGATTAGCCGTCGCGAAAAGGGATTGCGCCTGATCTCCTCGACGACATGGGCGAGCTGGTCGATATCCCTGTCGCCGTCGGGCCAGCGCCGCCATTGCATGCCGTAGATTGGACCAAGGTCGCCGTCTTCATTCGCCCATTCGTCCCAGATGGTGACGCCATTGTCGCGCAGATATTTGACGTTGGTGTCGCCCTGCAGGAACCACAGCAGTTCGTGAATGACCGATTTCAGATGCACGCGCTTGGTCGTCACCAGCGGAAAACCCTGCGAAAGGTCGAAGCGCATCTGATGGCCGAACAGCGACAGCGTCCCGGTGCCGGTACGATCGTCCTTGCGGACGCCTTCGCGCAGGACTTTATCCAGAAGGTCGAGATACTGACGCATGGTGAGGGTTTAGCGCGTCCGCGCCGCGCCGAGAATGCCCTGACCGTTTATCATCAACAGTGGCGCCTCTATTGAAGCGAATTGACCGGGAAAAAATTCAAAGCGCGTTCGATTTGTAGGCGTTTGCGCCTCGACTTCGAATTCCTCGCCCTGGCCACGAGCATACCAGACTGAGAAGCCATTTAAGCGGACGCCCCGCCGACATCCGATTCTTGCAGCCAAGCCTTTGCGCGCGCCTCCCGGCGTTCCTATATATGCGCAGCTAGGGGAACCTCGTTCCCCGCAATTTCGGGGATGTACACCATGTCGCGTTTCTTCGCCCTTAAGCGTGGATCGCTGATTTCTCTCGCACTTGCGGCGCTGCTGGCGTTAGCGCCCGCCATCGCCGAAGCGCGCATGGGCGGCGGCGGCAGCTTTGGCAGCCGCGGCTCGCGCAGCTGGTCCGCGCCGCCCTCGACTCGAACGATGCCGGGCCAGGCCTCGCCCTTCGAGCGTAGCGTCACGCCGCGGCCTTCGCCAGGCATGGCAGGGCCGATGTCGCAGCCCGGCGGCGCCTTTGGCGGCTCCTTCGGTCGCGGTTTGCTTGGCGGGCTCGCCGGCGGCTTGCTCGGCGCCGGCCTCTTTGGCCTGCTGACGGGCCATGGCCTCTTCGGCGGCATGGGCGGCTTCATGTCGATCATCGGGCTGCTGCTGCAGATCGCGCTGATCGTCTTACTGGCCCGTATGGCTTTCAATTGGTGGACGCGTCGCAATGCGAACGCCATGGCTGGAGCGGGTCACCGTCCGAGCCCCGGCTTCACTTCGCCGTTTACGGCGCGCGCGCCTTTTGGCGCGGCGGGCTTCGGCTCCGGCGCGTCGCCGCAGGCGGCGATGGCGACGCCAATCAAGATTGCGCCGGAGGACTTCAACGCCTTCGAACGCCTGCTCGGCGAAGCGCAGGGCGCCTATAGCCGCGAGGATCTTGGCGCGCTGCGCGGCATGTCGACGCCGGAAATGGCCTCCTATTTCGACGACGAATTGGAGGAGAACCGCCGCAAGGGCGTCGTCAACCGCGTCTCGGACGTGAAGTTGCTGCAAGGCGACCTGTCGGAGGCGTGGCGCGAAGGCGTCGACGAATACGCCACCGTCGCCATGCGCTTCGCGCTCAATGACGTGCTGGAGGACCGCGCCACCGGCAAGCCCGCGCCCGGTTCGCCCGGGCCAACGGAGACATCCGAGGCCTGGACCTTCCGCCGACCGGCGGGCGCCGGACCGCAGGAATGGAAGCTCTCGGCGATTCAGCAGGCGGCGTAAGTTCAGCATTGGGCTGCAATCTTTTGCCCCTCCCGCAAGGGAGGGGCTTTTTTATTGCCGGTCCGGCGCGACGCAGCGTCTTGACCCTTTGACCGACGTCCGCAATGCGTCGGGCTGTAGAATTTGGACCTTTTGAAGCGCGCGCCTCCGATGCTGCATGAACTTTCTGCGTTGCCGATCGACGATGTGCTGCCGGCGATCCGCGCGGCGCTTGAGGCGTCGTGCAACCTTGTCGTCGTCGCCCCGCCCGGCGCCGGCAAAACCACGCGCGTTCCGCTCGAACTGCTTGACGCCGGCTGGGCCGAGGGCTGCAAGCTCATCCTGCTGGAGCCGCGACGTCTCGCCGCCCGCGCGGCGGCGGCGCGCATGGCGGCGACGCTCGGCGAGATTGTCGGCGAAACGATCGGCCTGCGGATGCGTCTCGAGTCGAAAGTCTCGGCGCGAACCCGCATCGAGGTCGTCACCGAAGGCGTGTTCGCGCGCATGATACTCGACGACCCGACGCTCGAGGGCGTCGCCGGCGTGCTGTTCGACGAATATCACGAACGCTCGCTCGACGCCGATCTCGGCCTGGCGCTGGCGCTCGACGCGCAGAGCGGCTTGCGCGAAGATCTGCGTCTCATCGCCATGTCGGCGACGCTCGACGGCGCCCGCGTCGCCGCGTTAATGGGCGCGCAAATCATCGTAAGCGAGGGGCGCGCATTTCCGGTTGAGACGCGTTATCTCGGCCGCGACGCCAATGCGCGTATCGAAGAGACGATGACGCGTGCGATCTTGCGGGCGTTGCATGAAGAGAGGGGCTCGATCCTCGCCTTTCTGCCGGGGCAGGGCGAAATCATGCGTGTCGCGTCGCGACTCTCCGAGTCCCGCTTGGCGGATGACGTGGACGTCGCGCCGCTCTTTGGCGCGCTTGATCGCGGCGAGCAGGACCGGGCGATTGCGCCGGCGCGGCCGGGCCGTCGCAAGATTGTGCTTGCCACATCGATTGCGGAAACTTCGCTCACCATCGAAGGCGTGCGCGTTGTCGTCGACAGCGGCCTCGCGCGCGTGCAGCGTTTCGAGCCTGATCTCGGATTGTCGCGGCTCGAGACCGTGCGCGCTTCGCGCGCCAGCGTCGATCAGCGCCGCGGCCGCGCCGGCCGCACCGAGCGCGGCGTCTGCTATCGGCTATGGGACGAACCGCAGACAGCGGCGCTCCCCGCCTTCGCCGCGCCCGAAATGCTCGACGCCGATCTCTCCGGATTTGCACTCGATCTCGCCGCCTGGGGAGTAAGCGATCCGGGGCGACTCAAATGGCTCGATCCGCCGCCGGCGCCCGCCTGGAAGGAGGCGGTTGCGCTCGACCGCGAACTCGGGGCGCTCGACGGCGACGGCAGGCTCACCGACATGGGACGCGCCATGCGGGCGCTGCCGCTCGCGCCGCGGCTGGCCCGCATGGCGGTCAAGGCGGCGCGCCACGGCGAGGCGAAGCGCGCCGCCGAACTCGCCATGCTGCTATCCGAGCGCGGACTCGGCGGTGCCGACGCCGACCTGTCGCATCGGCTGGAGCGCCTGCATGGCGAAAATTCCAAGCGCGCCCGCGACGCCTTGCGTCTCGCTGCGCAATGGGCGCGGCAGGCGGACGGCGCCATGCCCCTTCAATCCTCCCCCGCTGCCGTGGGAGCGGGAGCAGACTCTGCGCTTCAGGCGGATCGCCGATCGTTGGCGTCCCCTCTCCCGCGAAGCGGGGGAGGGACAGGGAGGGAGCAGTTATCCGAAGGCGCGCTGATCGCGCTAGCTTTTCCCGACCGCATCGCCAAATCGCGCGGCGCGCGCGGCGAGTTCCTGATGGCGAACGGCCGCGCCGCGACATTGCCCGTCGAAGACCCGCTGTCGCGCGCGCCATTTCTCGCCATAGCCGAAATCACCGGCCGGGCGGCGCAGGCGCGCATCCTCGCGGCTTGCGCGCTCACCGCCGAGGAGGTCGAGACGATCGCCGCCGACCGCATCGAGACTCGTGACGAAACCGTTTTTGATGCAGCAAGCGCCAGCCTGCGGCGGCGCGCCTACCGGCGTCTCGGCGCGATACGCCTCTCGGAGCGCAATCTGGCGGTCGAGCCGTCTGAGGAGAATGCGCGGACGCTCGCGCGCGGCGTCGGCGGGCTCGGCGTGTCGCGCCTTCCGTGGACTAAGTCGCAGATGCAACGGCGCGACCGCGTCGCCTTTCTGCGCTGCGCCGAGGGCGATGAATGGCCAGATCTGTCCGACGCCGCTGTGGCGGCAAGCGCTGAGGACTGGCTCGCGCCCTTTATTCCCGGACGCGCGTCGCTCGCCGAGATCACGGCCGACGATCTCGAGGCCGCGCTCGCGCAGACGCTCCCCTACGAATTGACGCGCAGGCTCGACGCCGAAGCGCCGCCGTATTTCGAAACGCCCGCCGGGGCGCGCCATGCGCTCGACTATTCAACCGAGAACGGTCCGATCCTCGCGGTGCGCGTGCAGGAGCTTTATGGCCTCTCAAGCCACCCGACGCTTGCGCGCGGTCGCGTGCCCTTGACGCTCGAACTGTTATCTCCTGCGCATCGGCCGATCCAGACGACTCGTGATCTCCCGAGCTTTTGGAAGGGCTCCTGGAACGAGGTGAAGAAGGAGATGAAAGGGCGCTACCCGCGCCATCTCTGGCCGGACGATCCGGCGGCCGCGCAGCCGACGACACGCGCCAAGCCGTGGGGCTCGTAACCCCACGAGGGGGCTTGAAGTCAGGCGCGCTTTTGTATCAAGGCGCGCTACTCGCCGTCGTCGCAGGCGCATCGGCACGTGGCAGCCGTTCGATTGTGACTGTCGCCGTGCCGGTGTTGTTCCTGTAAAAAATCTGGGCGCGCCCCGGCCAGGCGATGTGCGCTGCGTCGTTCACGAAAAGGAAAAGCTCCCCCGTGTCCCGCGCGATGAATTCGGACACGAAGGTCGTACGCGGAAACGGAGAATTGCAGCTGCGCCCATCGAGTTCGAAGGTGTCGCGAGTCCAGGCGCGCTTCGCCGCGGCGAGTTCCTTAGGCGGTAATGGATCGCTGACCGATAGCGCCATGCCAGCATTGCAGGAGGCGGCTGTCGGCGTTGACTTGCAAAATTCCGCGTGCTCCTGGGTTTCATCGTAGCGGATCGGCAGGCGTGTGCAGCGACGGCCGCGCGAGGGCAGCGCGCCGCCGCCGTCGCTCGGAACGAGCGGCCATTCGACCTCGCCACTCGAGCCGATGCGCGCGATCGGATGGAACCAAGCCGCCGACGGCCAGCGGCGTAGAACTGTCGCCGCCGATAGGGCAACGCCCGAACTGTCGAAACCGTAGGGGTCAGTCATGATCAATTGATCGAGCCACGGTTGGTGACCGTTTCTCGGATCGACCTTTATCGTAAGACGATAGGGAGCGCCGCGTTCAAGCAACCAGCCGCTCGCCCAGCATGGATCACTGGTGTGAAACTCCTTCGGACTCGCGTGGGCGCCGAGCCACTGGGCGTCGTCGGACGCTTCGCAAACGGAGCCCTTCCCAACCAGGAAATTGAATCCCGCGCGATTTGCGAGAATGAGGGCGGGCGCGGCAATGAAAGCGAGAGCGTAGGCGAACGGCAAAATCGGTCGCGAAATGGCGATCAATTCACGCCTGACCGGGCTGTTGCGAAGCCAGCGGACGACGCGCGAAAGCGGCCCTGGCGCCACGCCCGCAACCTTCCTATTTTCTTCGCCCTGGACGTTCCATGCGCGTCGAGCATGATATTGAATAGTGTCCTGATATTTGTTGTTCAGAGCGCTTAGGCCGAAATAAGCAAGAATAAGCGCGATAACGAACAGCGGGTGCTGCATCGCGGCCTGCACATG
This sequence comes from Methylocystis sp., assembly GCF_021731785.1. Lineage (GTDB taxonomy): Bacteria > Pseudomonadota > Alphaproteobacteria > Rhizobiales > Beijerinckiaceae > Methylocystis. Next base: position 11,231 of record NZ_JAKFWS010000003.1, on the reverse strand, counting down.
CGCTGTCAGCCAAGCGGGCGTGAGGGATAAAATCGCATCTCCTATTCCTCTGAAGACGTTCGAGAGCGCATCGAGAATGGACTGGAGCCACGGCATGACGTTGAGATGGGGCACGAAGGAGCCAACGAAGTCGGGTATCAAGCCGCCCATCCAATCGATCATCCCGTCCGCGATCGGCAGCAGAAGAATGACGAGGAATAGTCCGAAGAAAAAGAAGTAGAGAATCCGCTTCAGCCAGACGAAATCGCGTGCGATCTCCATATCCGTTTCAATGGGAGCATCGAGTTGTTTCAACGTGGCTTCTGCAAACTGCATCCGGTCCTTCAGTGCTTCGCGCAGGAAAGCTGGAACGTTGGCTTCGTTGGCGGGTGTCACGGGGTCATAGCCGGGGCCGGTTTTGGGTTTCGCTACCGACCCATCGGGCATCGCGACTTCCGGTTCGTCGTTTGGTGCTTTCCCGGCGCCGAGCGCGATCGGCGCGTAGTCCTCGTGTCCTTTGACGAGGCGTTCGACAACCGAATGATGAATGGTGGGCTGGAAATAGGGATTTTCAGCGGCGTCTTCTTTGGTGACGGCGCGCGGATCGTAACGATAAAGGATGGCAAGGCCAGAGCGTGAGTCGTGAATAGGCCCGAACGGCGTCGCGATGCTGCGGAACTCGTCCAGAGCGCTGTCATGAAAAACGAGCGCCCGCGCGGAATCCGGAGCCGACCTTGCGACCTCTCCAATCATCCAGACAAGGGGAACATGCGCCGTCATGTCGTCCGGATAGCCGCCGCCGACGTCGGAATGAACGCCGGCGAACCAGATCTCTTTCACGCGACCCGACGTCTTGTCGTCGTCTCGCAGCGACACGCGGATCGGGTGGAAGGTGCGGCGTTCGTCGTCAAGGCTCAACGCCTGACGAACGCACTTTACATTTTTCCAAATGGAATGATCGCCGCCGAAATTGATCGGCCAGACCAGCCGATGCACGCCTTCGCGCATCTCTTCGACCGGCACCCCATAGGCCTCTACCGTATCGAACAGACCCATGAAGTCGATCGAGATATTTTCCGGGCGACGAGAAGGATCGGCGGCCTGAATCTTTTCGTAGCTTTGCTCTCGGCTCAATGTGCGCCCGATCCATAGAACGGCGTCGCGCAGCTTCCGAACGCCGAGCTTTACCCAGATATTCGTCTTGCGCGCAGGGTCTTTGGCGCAGTACGCGCGCCATGCGGACTCGGAGTTGCGCACCATTTCACGGTGCGAAACGCGTCGCCCGTTTACATACGTCGGCAGCAAACCCTGATTGGCGACAAAATCGACCAGCGTTCGAATCGTAAACGCGCCGCGGCTGAAGCCGAACATGTAGATCGCTGCGCCGGGCTCCCAGTTCCACGACAGGAATCGATATAGTTTGCGTACGTTCGAAGGGACGCCGAGACCGGTGGCGCCGTCGAGCATCGCGAGCGGTTTGAAACCCTCGGTGCCGACGCCGGGAATGTAATAGACGATCTGGTCGTCCCGGGAGAGATCAAGCGCCTTCGAGAGCCGGCAGATGTTCGAGACCTGGACAAGCAGTCCGTTCCCCGTGCCGTCGGCGAGCAAAATAATTTTCTTGGCCATAGCGAAACCTCGAAATGAAAAAACAAAATAGTCGCAGCAATCAGAAATCCTACGAGCGCATTCCGCGCTCTGCAAGCTTAAACTGCATCATCTCCCAGCCCAGATTTGGCGCGGGCCGGATTTTCGCTTATGCCATGGCGGCCATGGCGGCCAAGGCGACGCTCGCCCAAGCGAAGGACCGTTGATGTTTCCCAAGCCCGCACCGAATTTGCGCCCGAATACATTCGAATATGAAGAAGCGCCGCTGATCAAATCGACCGGCTTTCGCGAATATGACGCGCGCTGGCTGTTCGGCGCTGAGCTCAATCTCATGGGCGTGCAGGCGCTCGGCATGGGCCTTGGCGCGCTGCTGCGCGAGATGGGCGTCGCGCCGGAAATCGTCGTCGGCCATGATTACCGCAGCTATTCTTCTTCGATCAAACTGGCGCTGGTGAGCGGCCTGATGGCCGCGGGCGTGCGCGTGCGCGACATCGGCCTCGCTTTGTCGCCGATGGCCTATTTCGCCCAGTTCGATCTCGATGTCGCGGCGGTGGCGATGGTGACGGCCTCGCATAACGACAATGGCTGGACGGGCGTGAAAATGGGCGCGCGCCGGCCGGTGACCTTCGGACCCGAGGAAATGAGCCGCCTGAAGGAGATCGTTCTCGCCGGCGAATTTCACGAGGCCGAAGGCGGCTCTTATCGCTACATCGAAAATTTCGGCGCGCGTTACATCGACGACCTCACCCGCCGGCCGCCCTTCGCCCGCAAGATGAAGGTCGTCGCCGCCTGCGGCAATGGCACCGCCGGCGCCTTCGCGCCGCAGATGCTGGAGCACCTTGGCTGCGACGTGATCCCGCTCGACGTGGAGCCCGACTACACCTTTCCGCGCTATAATCCCAATCCCGAAGATATGCACATGCTGCACGCCATCGCCGACAAGGTGCGCGAGACCGGCGCCTGCGTCGGGCTTGGCTTTGATGGCGACGGGGATCGGTGCGGCGTCGTCGACAATAATGGCGAGGAGATTTTCGCCGACAAGATCGGCGTCATGCTGGCGCGCGATCTCTCCAAGGTTCATCCGCACGCGTCATTCGTCGTCGACGTGAAGTCGACCGGACTTTTCGCGACGGACCCCGAACTCGTCGCGCGCGGCGTCGTCACCGAATATTGGAAGACCGGACATTCCTATATCAAGCGCCGCGTAAGTGAGCGCAAGGCTCTCGCCGGCTTCGAGAAATCCGGGCATTTCTTCTTCAATGAGCCAATCGGACGCGGCTATGACGACGGGCTGCTCACCGCCATCCATGTCCTTGAAATGCTCGATCGCAATCCGGCGAAGTCGATGGCCGACCTCTATGCCGAGCTGCCGAAGACCTGGGGTTCGCCGACGATGTCGCCGCATTGCGACGATGAGAAGAAATATGGCGTCATCGACAAGGTGACGGCGCGCATCGAGGCGATGCGCGCGCAGGGCGAAAAGATCATCGGTCAGCCGATCCGCGACATCGTCACCATCAATGGCGTGCGCGTAACGGTCGCCGACGGCACATGGGGCCTCGTGCGCGCGTCGTCGAACAAACCGGAGCTCGTCGTCGTCGTCGAAAGTCCCGTGTCGCAGTCGCGCATGAAGGAAATGTTTACGGCGATCGACGCGGTGCTGCGAGAAAATCCCGAGGTCGGCGCCTACAATCAGACGATATAGATCGCCGACGCTGCAAGACGACGTTCTACGGTTCTCGACAGATTGGCGGGAGAGCCGAAAATGGGACCGATGCCGCGCGCTCTCCTACCCGACGTCCTGACCTTTTTGGGGTTTTATTCGCGCCTTCCGTTGAGCGTGGGCGCCCATGCGCCGCTCGACTTCGCGCGCATCGCGCCGGCGCTGCCGATCGCTGGCGCCGTGATCGGCGCGATCGGCGCCGCGGCTCTGGTCGTCGCGCGCATGTGCCATCTGCCTATACTCGTCTGCGCGCTCATCTCTGTTGCGGGTCTCGTGCTCGCCACCGGCGCCCTGCATGAGGACGGGCTTGCCGATGTCGCCGATGGATTCGGCGGCGGCGCAACGCGTGAGTCGAAACTCGCGATCATGCGCGACAGCCGGATCGGAGCCTATGGCGTTCTGGCGCTGTCTTTTTCAATCCTGCTGCGCGTCGCTGCGCTCGCGTCGATCCTTGAGCGAAGCATCTCGCTGGCGGCTGTGACGCTCATCTTTGCCGGCGCTTTGTCTCGTGTCGCCGGCCTGGCGCCGATGCTGTGGCTTCCTCGCGCGCGTGTCGATGGACTGGGCGCGACCGTTGCTGCGCCTTCCCGCGAAATCTGGGTGCGCGCCTGCCTTGTCGCCGTCGCTTTTGGTTTTGCGCCCTGGCTCGCGGGGGCAGGCGCAGGCCAGATCGCGGTCGCGATCGTCGCCGCCTTCGCTGCGGCGGCGGTCGTCGCGAATCTCGCCAAAAAACAGATCGGCGGCTATACGGGCGACGTGCTGGGCGCGGCGCAACAACTCGTCGAGATCGCGATTCTGGCGGCGCTGTCGGCCGCGTGATCGGTCAACGGGTTTCCGCCGGTTCGGCCAGCCGCGCCGCTTCGGCGCGGCGCGCGGCGGCGGCGCGCACCTCGCCGACTGCCCGAAGCAGCGTTTCCGCTCCGGCGCCGGGTTTGACCGCCTCAAGCGCCAGCCGTCGACGGAACGACCGCGCGCCGGGCATGCCTGCGAATAGCCCGAGAAGATGGCGCGTCATGGCGGCGAGCCGTTCGCCTTTCGCCAATTGTCGCTCGACATAGGGAAGGAAGGCGTCGACGGCCTCGAAGAGGTCAGCCGCCGGAGCAGGCGCGTCGAACAATTGCGAATCGACCGCCAGGAGCAACGCCGGATCATGATAGGCGGCGCGCCCGATCATCACGCCGTCGACGAATGTCAACTGCTCCCGAATTTGCGACATGCGGGTCAGCCCGCCGTTGATCGCGATCGGAACATCCGGCAGCGCCCGCTTGAGACGATGCACGAGCGCATAGTCCAACGGCGGCGCGTCTCGGTTCTCTTTCGGCGAGAGCCCCTTGAGCCAGGCCTTTCGCGCATGGACGAACAGCGCGTCGGCGCCGTTTGCCACGCAGGCCTCGGCAAGCGCGAACAACGCCTGTTCGGGGTCCTGATCGTCGACGCCGATGCGGCATTTCACCGTGACGGGAATGGCGACGGCGTCCTTCATCGCCTTGACGCAGTCGCCGACGAGCGCTGGCTCGCGCATCAGACAGGCGCCGAACGCGCCATTCTGAACGCGATCCGAGGGGCAGCCGACGTTAAGATTGACTTCCTGATAGCCGAATGTCTCGACGACGCGCGCAGCCGTCGCCAGCGCGGCGGGGTCGGCGCCGCCAAGCTGGAACGCGACGGGCTGCTCGAAGGCGTCGAAGGCCATAAGCCGCGCCCGGTCGCCGTGGATGACCGCGCCGGTCGTGAGCATCTCGGTGTAAAGCCGGGCGCGGCGCGATAAGAGCCGATGGAAGTATCGGCAGTGCCGATCCGTCCAATCCATCATCGGCGCCACGGCGAATCTAATGTCCTGATTTGTCAGCATGTATGTTTAGTCTCAACGGCACAGGTCGCGTCGTGTGCACGCCGTTCTATGCCTCGATACGACACTTTTCGCTGCTTTTCGATCTCTCAGTGCACATGGAGCGCACCAGAATTGGCGACGTTCACGCCGCTCAAATCGGGCTCCTGGCGCGCTCAGGTACGGCGGAGGGGGCGATAGGCGGCAAGGGACTGGCAATCTCCACACGCAGCTCCCAAACTCCGTGGCGCGGGGCTCAATCTTCAGTCAGTGTGAAAATTTCTGCGCTAAGTTACGCGAGCCCGCATTCCTGTGCGATTCTCTTTAGATCAATTTTTTGGTCTGCTCTGCGTTTTCGCTCGAGTAGCAAACGAATTCCCATCCCCCGAACCCGATCAATGAAAGCCTCAACGTTTGGGTCGTCGCTCGGTCTGTTGAAGAGCCGGGCGATCTGATTGGTCAAAGCGCTGGCGTGATCGGCGAGCACATTGCGTAATTCGGCGCCCTCTTCGGCTTCAATCACCGCCCCCAGAAAAAAACGCATTCGCTTGGGAGTGAACATGAGCGTGTTGAGCATTTTAAGCGCCTCGTCGATATTTTTCGGAGGAGCATCTTCTCCTTGGTGATGCGACGCCTCCAGCACTGCAGCCAATAGATCGGCCTTGCGGGGGAAATAATATGTCAGGTGTGATTGCCTGACGCCGGCGGCGCGCGCGACCTTGGGTTGCGTTAGCCCCTTGATCCCGTTTTTGTTGGCGATTTGGATTGCGGCGTCGAGGATGCGCTGCTGTGTGCCGATCGCAATGTTCATCAGGGGCTGCTTTCCAATGCGTTCTCTTGCCGCTGGAATTACGATAGCAAAGTTCCCCTGATTTTGCCGGAGACAACAACGAAGTTGCCGGGATGTGTCTCAATTGCAACAGCGCCCAGGAATTGAACTGGCAAGTGCTGTAATCCTTGTGCGCGCCATTGCCGCAACCGGTTTGGTAGAGTAACAAGAATTCACTCTCGCTGGGGGCAGGATTGCGGCGCGCATAGCACGCAGAGTCGCCCCCTTAGGTTGGACGGCGGCAATTCAGATGGTCAACCATCAGACTCATGGACGCTCGCAGGGCCGCAAGATCATTGCGGTGGCGGTGTTGTCTCTGCTTGTTCTGCGTGGATTGAGTTTTCTAGGGATTGCCGGCGCGTTTGCGGATTCGTCGAACGTGACGAAACCCATTGTTTCGGCGCTCTATGTCGACGAGCACTGCGACCGAGCGCAGGATAAGTCAGATCGCGGAAGGCCGATCCACGATTGCTCCCATTATTGCGCCTTGTGCGCCTCCGCGGCACGAGACCTAATTGTTCCTGACGTTCCAAATTTTACGGGAACCGACGCTCTCTATGCACGGGTCAATATTTCGCCGTTGACGTTTTATCCGGATGAACTGGGCTCGGCGCGGCCGCCCGGGTTAATTGCAAATTGGTCGGCGACATCGCCGCCTCGCATTTCATAGCAAGCGGGTCGGCGTTTCACTCTCGCGCACGCTCGCTGAACAAACATAGCTCAATCAAATTCATCGCCCGGATTGGATCTGGAGTCGCATGGCCCCGCGACCGCTCGACGAGAGCGCGGCAAATGAGTGGTTGCGTGCTTCTAGCCTCCCTAACTGGAACAATAAGATGCAGCAGAAACATCTCGCCCTAGGCGTCTCCGTCCTCACATTGGCCCTTGTCGATCCACATTATTCTGCGGCTCAACAAGCGCTTCCAACCATCGAGATTGGCAAGCCGAAACAGCTGGGAGGACGTTCGGCGCGGTCGGCGCCCCCTCGAAGCTCGGGCGGGCCCAGCACGGTTGCTGAACCGGGTCCTGCGATAGAAGGGGGGCAAGCCTCCGGCGAACCGGCGCTGTTCACGAGAGGCGGAGGCTCCCTGGTGGCGCCTTCCATTCCTGCGCTGCGTGCACAACTAAACCGTACTGTCGGCTCGGTCGCTTTTGTTGATTCGAACACGCCCGAACAGCAAACGCGCTACATCGCAGATCTGCGCGACGCGTTAAAGGACACGCCCGGCGTCTTCGCAGAATCGCGATATGGCGCGGAGCTCCGCCTGTCGGTGCGCGGATCCAATCTGACGCGTGATTACCACAATCGAGGGCTGGAGCTTCTGCAGGACGGCATACCGATGACGTTTGCCGACGGCGCCGGCGACACATATTCGATCGATCCTCATTATTATCGCGCCATCGAGGTCTATAAAGGCGGCAATGGACTGACGTATGGCTCGTCGACGCTAGGCGGCGCCATCAATTTCGTTTCGCCAACGGCCTATACCGCAATCTCGCCGAATTATCTCAATCTCGAAGGCGGAAGCTTCGAGACAATCCGCGGTCAGGCGCAGGCGTCCAGAATCATCGGCAACTTCGATGTTCTGCTCAATGGCTCGTTCACTCATTCGCTTGGCTTTCGTGGCCATGAAAAGTCCGATTACACGCTCATAAACGGCAATGCCGGATACAGGTTCTCAAACAACCTCGAAACCCGCATGTATTTCGGCTACTACAACACGCATCAGCAAATTCCGGGCACACTGACATTGGGTCAGATCGCAGCCGATCCAAGGCTCTCGCTGCCGCCTTTCGTTGAAGGTTTCGGCCCGTTTTATGGCAACTACATCAATCCCGCATCCGGCGACTGGGGCTTTAGCGGCAATCAGGGCCGATATCAGCAGAACTACCGCATCGCCAACAAGACGTCTTATGTTACGGAATTCGGCCAGCTCGACGTCAATAGTTGGTTTGTCGGGCAGTATCTGTATCACCCGGTCTTCGTCGTCATTCAGCAGAACACCAATAACTGGGGTTTCACGCCGCGCTTCACGTCGACGCATGAACTGCTCGGCCACAAGAATGAAGTGATCGCCGGCGCGCGCGTGTGGGGCGAAAGCGGAAGCGACAAGTGGTGGACGAATTTCAACGGCGCGATCGCCAACCCCTATGGCTTGGCCGATCGTCCCACTCTCTTTAACTCGCTTGGCCAGCCGCCGTTTGGCAACGTCATCGGCGCCGGTTTCCCGGCGTGGTCGTGGAACTCACTGTCGCAATTTGGATTCAACAACGGCAACAACGCGTGCGGCTTCTTCAGTTATGCAATCTTGCAGGACTGCCCGCTTGTCCCGTTTGTCCCGGTCGGCCAAAACCCGCAGCTGCGAAACAATAGAATCAACGCCTTCAATGTCGAATTCTATGCTGAGGACAGATTTCACCTTACCGAAAATCTTATCGCGATGGTGGGACTGAAATACATTAGCGACCGGAGAGCGGCGACGGCCCTGGGCGGAATTCCCTTTGAGCCGTTAGCCGGAAGCGCCTCTAAGACCTACCACGGGTTGATGCCGAAGTTCGGTTTGATGATGCAGGCGACCCCGGATATTCAGGTTTTCTCCGATGTTACGCTGTCGCGCGACGTGCCCGACTTGATCGATCTGACGCAAACGCTTTTTGCTCCGCGGCCGCCATGGATTCCGAATTCGGAGGGTCAATTTGGATTTCAGTTGAATAATCTCAAAGCGCAAAAAGCCTGGACCGGTGAAATCGGCTCTCGCGGCAAATTCGACCGTTTCGCCTGGGATATTACGTACTACTACGCCAATATCTGGGACGAATTGCTGAAGTTCAACACCAATCCCGCGTCCGGCACCGTGTCCGTAACACGCAACGCGCCAAACACGGTCCATCAAGGCATCGAGCTCGGCGGCAGCGTCGAAGTCCTTCGCGACTTGCAGGGCGAAGGCGCGGGCGACGTGTTGAAGATCGCCCAGATCTGGAACATGAATCTATACGCCTTCAACGGTGACCCGACCTATGGGAACAATTGGCTTCCGGCGATTCCTCGCAATGTGCTGCGCACCACCGTCAGTTACAGTACGGCGGATGGATTGTACGTTGCGCCGCAAGTCGATTGGGTTCCGTCAGGCGCATATGTGGATTACGCCAATACTCTGAGGGCGCCTGGCTATGCCCTGATTGGTTTCCAGGCGGGTCTAAAAATGGCCAACGGCCTTGAGTGGTACTTGGATGCGCGCAATCTCGGCAACGTTCATTATGTCAGCGACGTCATCAGCGTCGCTAACGCCGTGAGGCCGCCGTTCACAATCGCGACGGGCCTGTATGACTGGGTGCCCGGAAATCCACAGGCGTTCTATCCCGGCAACGGCGCGTCGGTCTATGCCGGCGTAAAGTATCGATTCTAGTGATGAAGGTGGCCGGCGCCGGTCTTGTTATGGCCGCGCCGGCCCGAGCTCTCCAATGAAATTCAGCTCTTGCTTCGTCAGCAGGCTGCACCGCCTCGGCGACGTAACCTTTACCTAAAAACGTAATTAGATAACGGACTTGCACCGCAGTGATTGGCCCGGATGTTAAGTGGGCGCAGTTTTCCGTCGCCTCCTGAAGCGCCCAACAGGGGGCCGCGCATAGCGTCATTGACAAGGTAGCCTTGTCATGGGCCCCAACCTGCCGTACCAACGCGTCCCAACGCTCGGAAAACGTGGCGGCGCGGCGAGCGTCCGGAGGCGGGATGAAGGAGAAAATCGACGCTTATCTGCTCGAGGAGTTGCATCGCGAGCTGAGCGATTTCGAGCAATATGACGTCGATTCGCGCACGCGGTTCATTTACGGGAAGGCGCTGGAGTTTTATTGGACGCTTTCGCGCCTCTTTGGTCTCGGCCGCCTGCATGACGGGCGCTGGCGGGAGCCGGATGCGGTCAAAGCGCAGTCTCTGCGAACGCCGCTGGAGGGCGACATTCCAGCGCCGGCGGGGCGCAACCGGCTTCTCATCGACATGACGGCGACGCATCGTTTCGGCGGCCATTCGGGCGTGCAGCGCGTGGTGCGCGAAATCGCGCGCGCCTGCGTGGAAAGCGGCGCAGGGCTTCCGGTCTATCTCGAAGCAGGCCGGCTCCATGGCCAGTTCAAGCACGACAATTTGCCTGACGCGGTCGAATTGCAATCGGGCGACAGACTGCTCTTGCTCGATTCCGGATGGGGCTTTGTCGAGGAATATCCGCCGCTGTTGAATGCGGCGCGAGAGGCGGGCGCCGACGTTGTCGGCTGTCTCTACGATCTCATCCCTTTGCGTTATCCGGCTGCCACCGCCGTGAAGAACAGCGCGCCATTCGCGTATTGGTTCGAAACGGCGCTGCTGCAGTGCGACGCGATCGTCTGCATCTCGCAAAGCGTCGCGCAGGACCTGGTCGCCTATCTGCGCGAAGAGCGGCTTTCGACGCCCGCCAATATGCGCATCGGCTGGTGGCCGCTTGGCGCGGATTTTGGCGGGGGCGCACCCGAAGCGCCGTCGAAAACGGCGGCGCAAATCGCCGCGGCGCCGTCGCCTTTCTTTATGAGCGTCGGCACGCTCGAGCCGCGCAAGGCCTATCCTGTGGCTTTGGACGCATTCGAACGTCTTTGGTCGCAAGGCTGCGACGCGCGTTACGTCATCGTCGGTCGGCCGGGGTGGAACACGCACGCGCTGCAACGTCGCATCCGACAGCATAACGAATTCGGACGCCGGCTGTTCTGGCTTGACAATGCGAGCGACGCCGATCTTTCCTATCTCTATCCGCGGGCGCGCGGCCTAATCTTTCCATCCTTCGTCGAAGGCTTCGGGATGCCCCTGATCGAAGCGGCGCATCACGGCGCGCGAGTGATCGCGAGCGACATTCCGGTCTTTCGCGAAGTCGGCGGTGACGGCGCTGTATATTTTGATGTGCTCGACTCGCAGGCGCTCGCCGCGCGCGTGCAGGACGCGCTCGCGTCGAGCAGGGAAGCGGCGCCGCCCGCCGTCGTCAGCTGGGCGCAGTCGGCGGCGCGGCTCGCCGCGATCCTGGGCGACAACAACTATCAGATCGACGCCGCCGCGCTGAACCGCGCCCTCGGCGCCATCTAGTAGAGCGTTTCTTTGAATCGACTCATATCATGCCGCGATGTCGATCTTGTAAGTCCAGGTATGAACGACAGGCTCACGGTTAACGTCGTCGATTGCCTCAATGATTCGATCCTTCAACTCCTGTTTGGACGCGACGCGGATATGGCGAAGTGCCGATCGCGCGAGC
>NZ_JAKFWS010000074.1:9560-26602 GCF_021731785.1 Methylocystis sp. | reverse complement strand
CGGTTGGGGCCGTCGAGGATGGGGCGGCTACGGTTATTACGGAGGCTACGGCGGTTACGGCGGCGGCTACGGTGGCTGCTGGCGTTGGTATGGACAGTGGGTCTGGGTCTGTTGAGGATTTGCAAATGTCGCTCCGGCCTTTGTTCCAAACGACGAAGGCCGTAGCGTTTCTGTGAACAGGTTTAGCTCGGCAGTCCTCGCGCGTCGTCCGACATGCTGTGACGCGATCAACTTTTAGCCCTATTGATCAACTCTGCTGCCTGATCTGGAATGGAGAGTGACTCTGATGAAATCGTTTGCATGTGGTGCGCTTGTCGCAGTGACCACACTTTCCCTTGCCGGTTGTTACACGCCCCAGGATCGCGCGCTCGGCGGCGCTGCTATTGGCGGGCTTGGCGGCGCTGGCATAGGCGCTCTGGCGTCTGGCGGCAGAGCCGGTGGAACTCTCGCCGGCGCCGCGATCGGCGCTGCGGGTGGCGCCGCGGCTGGCGCGCTGACCGCGCCTCCGCCGCCGTATTACTATTGAGTTCGCATGCTAAAAAACGCCCGGGCCTTACACTTTGCCGCTGCGCATCCGCAAGCGGCGAGTCCTTCGGGCGTTAGGCGGAAGCCGCTGCATAGCCTTCCTCGCTAGACCAGGCCTCGATCAAGTCAGGTCCGTCGTAAAATTCGATGGTTGTCGCCTGAATTTTTGTATCGTGCGACTGTTCCACCGAAAGAGCTGCGCGCCTGGATCGTTTCGCAATCTCGCAGCGTGCCGAGCTCTTTGGCGTTTTTTGATGTCACAATGGTATAGCGAGGTTCGCTCGGCCGATAGGCGTTCATTGTCGCCATCCTAAATGCGAATCGCCAGACTCAATGCTCTCACGCTCGATGAGTCATGATGCACGCCACGGCCGCGATCGAATGCGCCGAATTGGCGTTGACACATCTGGAAGCGGCGCTGAAATCGATCATCCTGTGCGCCCGCGCACTGCGCCTCCCGACCAGACGCGCAATAATTTGAGAAGGTTGCAAAAACCTTCCGCTTTTCGAAGCGATCAGGGGCCAGCCCCCAGGGGCGGCCTCAAAGGCCGGCGGCCAAATCTGCTCCGACAACTGACGAACTGTTGTGTATGTCGGTTCCATGGATGGTGAAGGACTTGCTGGTGCATAAAGCTTCGGACTTCGCCAGCAGAGCGTCGGTTTCACTGACTTGGCGGGGTCCGCTTGTGGCGCGACGCGGCCATGGCAATTGGCTAGTCCGCGTCGCCTGTTGCCTTAGAATTCTACTTGCTCTGAAATGCTAAGAGCATTGTCGACCTCGATTCCGAGATAGCGCACCGTGCTCTCCAGCTTAGTGTGACCCAACAGGAGTTGGACGGCACGCAAATTTCCCGTCTTTTTGTAAATTTGAGCAGCTTTCCTCCTGCGCATGGAGTGCGTTCCGTAGGCCGAGCACGCGCGCCTGATGTCGACTGGCGACTAAAGCTCGATCGAATGGCTATTGAAGACGCCGGGCCCAATCCCGAGCGGATCGCCGCCGCCATTCACCAGCAACTAGCCCTGCCACGCGGTCCGACGCCGATCGCAGCAATCGCTCGAGCGCTCGACATTGTCGAGATCCGCCGTGCGGCGGTAGCGGGTTTCGAAGCGGCTCTCGTGGCGGAACCGGAGCGTGGCGAAGGGGCGATAGTGGTCAATTGCGCCGCCTCGCCGCAACGCCAAACATTCAGCATCGCCCATGAGCTTGGCATTTTCTCAATCTCCGGCATCAGCCGATTGAATCATCCGGTGGATTTGCCTGCCGCAACGAAGACCTCGGGCAGTCCTGGCGTCAAGGGTCGGCCCAGGCTTCCCGTCATGTTACCCAGGAGGCAGAAGCCAATCGCTTCGCCATCGAGCTGTTGGCGCCGGAGAAGTTCATGCGGCCCTTCATGAGCGGCGTCCCCGACCTCGCCAAGGCGTTGCAGCTGGCGCTCGCGCTCAATCTCAGTCGCGAGGCCGCCGCCCGCCGCTATGTCGAACGCCACGATAAACCGACCGGCCTCGTCGTCAGTCGCAACGGCGTCGTTCCCTACATCGAGCGTCGAGACGACTTTCCCTTCATCGTCTGCGGTCGCGACGAGCCAATCCGAAATCTGCCGCCGCCCACCGGCGATAATGGACTTTCCGATCACGTCAAGGCGGATGCTCGCGACTTTCTATCGCGCCCGAGCCGCTTCGACCTCATCATTCAGACGCTCCATCAGCGCGACGGCTTCTCCATCACGCTCCTCGCCCTCGATCGCGCCGACGCCTCCGACGAGGATGACGAAGAATAGGCTCGTGACGAGCGCAATTTAGCGCCGTTCCCCGCGCGCCGCAGTCCTTGGCGCACACACTTCCTGACCAGTCGCCGCGACGCCTGTTTCCGGCGCTCAATTCCCTGCTCGGGGAAATATTTTCCCAGCTTCGCAATATTAATTCCCTATTCCGTCAGAACAGGGAGTTTGCCTTAACTAGCTGACGTTCCAAGAGAAAACAGACGCTAAAACTGGCGTGACAGGCCAGATTTCAGAAAAATTCCCTGTTATTTTCCTGTAAAGCAGGAAACCCACAGGAGAGACCGGTTCGCAGAGACTGCGTCGTCAGCCAATGAGAGCTAACCCGCGTTGCCGCCCTTCAGCAGGCCGACGAGCGGGTTCGGCGTCGGGGGCGCGATCCGGCGCAGGGTATTTGTGTCGTGGTGGTTGAACGCCGGCGTCTTGCCGCGCAGGGCGAGATCAGTTCGCGTCACATAGGTCCAGCTGCCATCATCGTTGAAGGCGATGTCGATTCGGTAATAGTCGGTGCGAAACGCCTCTTCCAGGAAGGTCGTCGAGCAAATGCCGAAGCGACTGTCACCGCGCCGCGCCTCGACTGAAATGCGCGCGTCATCGGGTTTGGCCGTTCCGCCCGCCAGCACAACTTGTCCGCGCGGGATCGCGATGGTCTGCATGATCAGGCCCGTGGCTGGCTCCCAGAGCCAATAGCCGACCTGGTCGTGAAAGGTGATCGCCTCCTCGGGGGTGTTGATATGGATGTGATAGCGCAAACCATAGAGGAGTTGCGGCCCGTTCGTCTGCGGGTCGATCGGCTCCATCCTTATATGCTCCCGGTAGGCGCGTGTCTCGGGCCCTTCGGCTTTGGGATTGACGTCCACGCCCTGATCGGACTGCCACACGCCGGCCAAGCGGCGCAGCGGACCGAGATTGGCGAGCGTATCGGGGGAAAACTCAGGTTCGGTAAAAATATCTTCCGGAATGCTGCGCACTTTCCGTGTCCTTTCTCACTCATCTGAGTCTGCTTGCGATTGAGAAACTTGCGCCGCCTGATTTCAAGCGGCAATTTTACCCAATCTGCTGCCAATATTCGTCACAGCGGCTTGCGGATGAGACACTGGCGAAACCGGCAAATTGGCCGATTTCGAGAAGTTGGCGCGCGCTAAGCGGGCAGCGACGGTCTACTTAAATAGGCAACGGCAGGCGCTTTGGACGTGAACCGCGCCGTGCGCGAGCGCACTGCGTCCTCCAACGAGACGCGCAATGCTCTGAACGTTGAAAAAACCCTTAGCTTTTCGAAGCGATCGGGGCCGGCCGCTGGGGCCGGCCCTTTTTTGCGCCACCCACTCGGCCTCTTGAGTGCAGCGCCGGGTAAGCTACCGCGATCACTCGCATGATCGCTGATCTAAAGCCGATGCATTGCGTTGCGGCCTCGTTTGCTCTCAAATCGCAACCCTTACGCATCAGGTCGGATCGCCCGCATGTTGACGGTTTTCTGCTCTCCCGCGAGATATGTTCAGGGTCGCGACGCGACGATGTCGCTCGCCTCTGAGCTTTCGCGGCTCGGCATTGCGGGAAAGGCGCTGATCATCGCGAGCCCTGCCGCGCGCAAGGCGTTGGAGCCGGTTTGGCGCGAGGCGTTCCGAGCCTCCGGACTCGAATATGCGATTATGGATTTTGGCGGGGAATGTTCCTTTGCGGGGATTGCCCGCGGCAAGGAAGAGGCGCGCCGGGTCTCGGCCTCGTCGATCGTCGGCGCCGGCGGCGGCAAGACATTGGACGCCGCCCGCGCTGTCGCCGCCGAACTTGAGCTTCCCGTCGCCTGCTGTCCAACGACGGCGTCGAGCGACGCGCCCTGCAGCGCGCTTTCGGTGGTCTACACCGAGGACGGCGTCTTCGAGAAATGCCTCTATTACCGGCGCAACCCCGATCTCGTGCTTGTCGACAGCACAGTCATTGCGCGCGCGCCGGTGCGCCTGTTGATCTCTGGCATGGGCGACGCGCTCGCCACCTATTTCGAAGCGGACGCCACGATCCGCGCGCATCGCAGAAATGTCGCTGGGGGCCTGAGCACGATCGCCGCGGCCGCAATTGCCGAGCTCTGCTACAAAACGCTGCTCAACGACGGAACGTTGGCCGTCGCCGCGGCGCGAGCGGGCTCCATAACCCCGGCCCTCGAACGCATCATTGAGGCCAATACGCTGCTCTCTGGCCTCGGGTTCGAGTCGGGCGGCCTCGCATTGGCGCATTCGGTCCACAATGGTCTCACCGCTGCGCCGGAAACCCATGATCGACTGCATGGCGAAAAGGTCGCCTTCGGCACGCTGGTGCAGCTCGTTCTGGAAGGACGGTCGCGTTCGACGGTCGATGAAGCGATGGGATTTTGCCTCTCGGTCGGGCTGCCTTTGACGCTTGCTGAGCTCGGGCTCGAAAGTCTATCGCGCGAGACGGCGCGGTCGATCGCCGAACGCGCCGTCGCCGTCGGCGAGAGCGCGCATAACGAACCCTTCGAAGTGACCGCCGGGAATCTCATGGATGCGATTTACGCCGCGGACGCTATCGGCGCCGCCTTCAAGACGGGCGCTTCATCGTAGGACGCCCGCAATATTGCAGACGCGTGCGCCTATTCCCTCAAAGCGGAAAGCACGGCGTCGGCGGCGCGAAGGGCGAGCGCGGCGATGGTGAGCGTCGGGTTGGCGGTTCCGCCGGTCGGGAAGGCGGCCGCGCCGACGAGAAAAAGATTGCGGCGCGCATGGGCGCGCAGCTTCTTGTCGACGACGGACGTCGCCATGTCGTCGCCCATGCGCGCCGTCCCCATGATATGGCCTGCGGCTTGGGCGTCGTCCTTGTGCCAAAAACTCTCCACGCCGATCTTGGCAAACATGTCTTCATGCCGATCTCTGGCGCTCGCGAGCGCGCGGTCGGTATAGCGGTCGAGCTGATAGAAGATCGCCGGGCGCGGCAGGCCGGTCTTTTCGAGCCGCGTCGGGTCGAGCGTCACCCTGTTGCTCGCCAAAGGGAGCTGCTCCGTCAATGCGGCGACGCGGATATGCCGCGACGTTTGGGCTCTGAGCGCCGCATCGAGCGCCTTTCCGCGCAAGCCGCCGAGCGCCAATTCGCGCGCGGTCGATTCGGGCGCGCCTTTCGGCCAGCTCCAGCCTTCATTGCCGATTTCGAATCGCAACGCCGAATTCACGCCGCGATCTTTCAAGTCACGGAAGTTTTCGATTCCCGATGTCGCGCCGGGTCCGCGATAAGGCCAGACCGGTTGTCGCGCGAGCGCCCAGCTGAGCTGTCCGGATGATCCATCAGATTTCGCCCGAGCTGGTCGGAGCGGTTGGCGACGCCCGCAGGAAACGCCTCCGAGGCCGACGCCAGAAGCAGCCGCGGGGTCTCGATCGCATTGGCGGCGATGACGACGACGGGCGCGAATACGCGCCCTGTCGATCCGTCCGATCGCATGAATCTGACCGCTTCGACGCGCCCGTCTTGGCCGCATTCAACGAAATTGGCGCAAGTTTCGGCGAGCAGTCGCGCGCCGAGAGATTGGGCGCGCGCGAGATGAATTGTCGCGTCATATTTTGCCTGGATCGGACAGATCGGAATGCAACTGGCGCTGCCGCGACAGGACGGCCGGCCGCCGGACGATGTCGAGAGTCGGGCCTGGGGAGTCGGGCGGACCTTGTAGTCGGACGGCTGCAACGCGTCGCGCCATGCGCGATCGAGAAAGCTTTGCGCGATTGGCGGAAAAGGGTAAGGCGCGGAGCGTGGCGAACCAAGATCGTCGTCATTGTCTCCGGCGACTTCGAGCTCCTGCTCAGCCTGGCAATACCATGACTCGAGATCGGCATAGGAGATCGGCCAGTCAACGCCGAGGCCGAAGAGCGATCTCAACTTGAAATCCGCGGGAACCAGGCGAATGGCGGAGCCGAGCCAGTGCCATGTCGTCCCGCCGACCTGGCGCAAATAGGTCGAGTTGAACGGGTGGGGCCCTTTCTGCGCGTAGAACGCATAGGGCTTGTCGGTTTCAGGATGCGGCGCGAACGGAGCCTGTTCGTAGGCCGACTCGGGAGTCTTGGGAAAGGCGTCCTGGAATCGTCGCACAGCCGCGGCGCGATCCACTTCGGGACCCGCTTCCAAGACGATGACCTTCGCCCCCTTGCGCGCCGCGCGGCAGGCGACGAGCGCGCCGGCGACGCCCG
This sequence comes from Methylocystis sp., assembly GCF_021731785.1. GTDB lineage: Bacteria > Pseudomonadota > Alphaproteobacteria > Rhizobiales > Beijerinckiaceae > Methylocystis. The sequence continues at coordinate 20,118 of NZ_JAKFWS010000074.1, read as the reverse complement.
AGCCTATGACCAATATGTCGGCTTGAAAGTCCATGGGCGGTCGTCACTCCTTGGTTGGAGCAAGCGCCCAACTCGCGGCTTCGCCGGGAACGCCGCCTGGCCGCGCGAATCCAATTGCGTCCCACATCAGCGCGCCCGTGTAGTCGACGCAAATCATGCGTCCGGCGTCGACGGTCTGACCGGAATACCAGTCAGCCACAATTCTGCGCGCGAGGCTGTCTGAGCCTTTTTCTTGAGTCTCCGTGCCGTTTAATGCGCCGCGAGCGAGTCCAAGAGCCTGCAGATAGGTCCGAGCGGCATCGACGGAGAGACGCGAGCGTCCCGTAAGCTCTGCGCTGAGGCGAATAAAATCGGCGAGGTCCGGGGTCTCCGCAAAAGCGATCCGATTCAGAACGCAGGGCGTCAGCGCGCCGAGCGCGCAGCCGATCAGAAGCTTCCGACGCGAGACGTCATCATTCATTGCGCGCATTGCGTTCTCGCCTGAAGACGCCGTTCGGCGGTAGCGGGGAGTTTCAGCTCATCAGCGTTTCGATGCAACTTTCTCGTCGAAGCCTTTGATCGCCTCCAGCGACAGGGGGGATGCGAGTAATTCTGCAAGAACAGCCGGCGGCGCCGTAATGTCGCGACTGTGCCGAAGTCCAATTTCGACGGTTTGTCGATCGGGAAAGCTCGCAAGCAGCAAGGTTCGTCCGGCGCTCTCGACGATCGCGGCGATGGTTTCGAGCTGAAGTTCCCAATCCGTTTCAAGCCGCATGAGCCTGCCGAGATATACGGCGACGCCGTCCGCGCCGGCCTCCATCGCGACATAGGCCTGCGCTGCGGTGAAGACGGCCGTGACCAGAGTGGCGCAGCCCATGTCCTTCAGCGCCGGGCAGCAGGAGAGGCTCGCGGGAGTCGGCGTCAGCTTCATCCATAGCTTTTTGTCATGCGCGGCGTTCAACGCGTCGCGATACAGGGTCGCCTGTCTCACCGCGTCGTCGGCGTCTCCGACCGCCTGAATCATCAGATGCCGAATGGCGCCAATGTCGTGGGACAGTGTGCAGAGCTTGCGCGCCGCGCCGATGTATTCTTCCAGCGTCAGGACATCGGCGCCGGTGGCGCGAGCCATCAAGGCCGGATTGGTGGTGAATCCTTGCACGCCCGGAAATTGCATCGCCTTCAAGATGGCGCCTTGATCGGCAGTATCGACGAGAAGCATCGCGCCCCCGCATCTATCCGGTCGAGGTCGTGCTCACGCCGGCTTTCGTCGCGCGCTGAGCACAATGCTCTTCGGATTGGTAAGAATCGCGTTCCAGAGTTCCTGGCCGTAGCGCTCAATTCCCTCTTGGGAGACGGCGAACGGGGTCCATTCGGCGTCTGCAAATCCCGTCTGCGCCAGCGCGTCCGCGTAAGCGCGACGACTCCATTGCGTGAACTCGATCGAGAATTTTTTGTCGCCGACGAAATTCATCCGTACGCGCAAGCGCTCCGGACCTTTGCCGATCTCCTCGAGAAAATAGCCGTAGGGAAGCATATCGTCTCGACCGTTAATGAAATCGGGATTCGGCACAACCGCGATCAGTCGGCCGTCCTCAGTCAGATTCGCCGCCACGGAGCTGAGCATTCGCGCAAGCGTGTGCTCATCCTCGGCATAATTGAACAGAAAGACCGCAGTTGCCACGTCGAACGACCCGAAGATTGCCATCGTCGCGGCGTCGCTGACCTCATAAACAATTCCCAGCGGATTTTCACCTTCCGCCCGCCGCGCAGCTTCGATCATCGCTGGCGACAGATCGACGCCGAGCACATATGTCGCACCGAGTTTCTTGAGGAGCCGGGAAAAATGACCTGTCCCGCAGGCATAGTCGATGGCGCGCGCTCCCGAGATATCGCCGAGCGCGGATTGGACTGACGGCGTTTCGAGGAAATGGGTGACGTCATCTGTGCGCGCCTGCAAATATTGCTCGCTGATCGTTCGATATTGATCCTTCATAAGCCGCCTCAAAAAGTCGTGACGCCGATTCAATCCAACGCAATTTTCGGCTTTGCGCCGGCGATACGGGCGACGGCCGGAGGATTTCGCGTCGCATGGCGCGCGAGCGCGAACGGAGTTCCGCCCGCCCAACATGGTTACGGCGACGAACGCGAAGCGCGGCGTCCGCGCGTCTTCTCACATGCCTTGGACGACAGGTTCGCCGGCGTTGAGCCAGGCGAGAATGCCGCCGCCGAAATGGGTGTTGGCGTCGCGACGGCCAAAAAGCCGCGCCTGCTCCATCGCCGACACCGAACGCTTTCCGGAGCGGCAATAGATCACGACCGTTTGTCCGTCGTCGGCGACCGGCAATTTGCTCGGATCGAATTTCGACAGCGGATTAAAGATCGCGCCGGCGATATGGCCAGCCGCGTATTCATCCGCTTCGCGCACGTCGACAAGCAATACCGCGCCTGTCGTGAGGCCTGCTTTCAGCTCTTCGAGGCCGATGTCATTGAACGGACTATCTGTGCTCATGATGCTCAATCCTCCTCTGGTCCAGGATGATATCCTCGCCGCGTCGCGCTTCGAGTCCTGCGCCGGACGCGATGCTTGCGGTCCGCCGATACGTTATCTGGCCTATACCACGGTTGGTATCGCGCTCCAGGCGGTCCGTCGCCATCTTTATTGCAAGGCCAGATCCGCTTTACGCGCGGACGGCTCCCATTCTAGGAAGTCTCGCTGCCGACTGGAACCCGAAAAACCGTAGCATTCATCTGACGGCCAAGAAGGAAAAAGGGCGACGGTGACAAGTTCGACTGGGCGCCGCCGCATCCGACGGTCGTCTGGCTTTGGAATGTGCCTAGGCCGGGCAATTTTGAGATTGCGGGGACCGAAGCTTGTCAAAGCGCTTCGCCGCGACAGATTTACCTCAACCATCGCGGTGAATGGCGACATGTCATCCTATTTTGAATTGAGCGCCGAGCAGGAGGCCATCTTCGAGACGGCGCGAGACTTTGGACGCGATCGCCTCACGGCCTTTGCGCTCGACTGGGACCGCGAGCATGTTTTCCCCGTAGATGCGTTGCGCGACGCCGCGGCGCTTGGCATGGCGGCGATCAATGTGCGGGAGGCTTCGGGCGGCGCCGGACTGACGCGCTTCGACGGCGTGCTGATTTTCGAGGCGCTCGCGATGGGCTGTCCGTCGATCGCCGCCTATCTTTCCATTCACAACATGTGCGCGAGTTTGATCGACGGTTTCGGGAGCGAGCGGCAGATCGACAAATTTATGCCAAGGCTCGTGACGATGGAAGTTCTATCAAGCTATTGCCTGACCGAATCCGGCAGCGGATCGGACGCCGCGGCGCTGCGCGCGCAGGCGACGCACAGCGGCGATCACTATGTCCTGAATGGTGCCAAACAATTCATTTCGGGCGCCGGCGCGGGCGGCGACGATCATCTCTATGTCGTCATGGCGCGAACAGGCGACCCGGGCCCAAAAGGCATATCGGCCTTCATCGTCGAAGGGGGAACGCCGGGCCTAAGTTTCGGCGCGCTTGAGCGAAAGATGGGATGGAAGGCCCAGCCGACGCGCGCCGTCATTTTTGACGATTGCCGCGTGCCCACCAAAAATCTGATCGGACACGAGGGCGATGGGTTCAAGATCGCGATGGCGGCGCTCGACGGCGGGCGTCTGAACATCGCCGCCTGTTCGCTCGGCGGCGCGCAGTCGGCCTTTGACCACACGCTGCGCTATATGAGCGGGCGCAAAGCCTTCGGACGCACGCTCGACGAATTCCAGGCTTTGCAGTTCCGGCTCGCCGACATGGCGACGCAGCTTGAAGTTTCGCGGACATTTCTGTGGCGGGCGGCGGCGGCGCTCGACGCGAAGTCCCCGGGCGCCACGACGCTCTGCGCGATGGCGAAGCGCGTCGTCACCGACGCCGGCTTCGCGGTCGCCAATGAGGCGCTTCAGCTGCACGGCGGCTATGGCTACTTAAGCGAATATGGAATCGAAAAGATCGTTCGTGACCTGCGCGTCCATCAGATTCTCGAAGGAACCAATGAAATCATGCGCGTCATCATCGCGCGTTCGCTATTGAAGTAGCTATGGATCTCATCGCTTCGCGCGCGGGTCGCCTCGGACGCATTCTCCTCAACCGGCCGCAGGCGCTCAACACGCTGACGCTGCCGCTGGTGCGGGAATTTCGCCGGGCGCTCGACCAATTTGGCGCGGACGATGGCGTCAGCGCCGCGCTCGTCACCGGCGCCGGCGCTCGCGGTCTTTGCGCCGGTGGCGACGTGAGGTTTCTCTATGAGTTGGACGCCTCGCAAAAGCTACTCTTCGCCGACTTCTGGCGCGAGGAATATGAACTCAACGCCCGCATCGCCTCCTTTCCCAAACCCTATGTCGTGATCATGGATGGGATCGTTATGGGCGGCGGCGTCGGCATTTCCGCACATGGCAACCGGCGGATCACGACGGAGCGCAGCCGGATCGCCATGCCTGAGGTCGGCATCGGATTTTTTCCCGACGTGGGCGCGAGCTGGCTTCTCTCACGCGCCGGCGCGGTCGGACTCTATATGGCGCTGTCGGCGGCGTCGGTGACCGCGGCCGACGTCATCGACGCCGGTCTCGCCGATCTTATGATCCATTCGCGGGATATCGAGCGGCTGATCGAAGAACTCTCGACGATCGAGCGCGCCGAAGACGTCGACAGGACGCTGCGACGCTTTGCACGTCAGCCAGGCGCTTCCATGCTTTCGTCCTGCCCGCGATTGCTCGCTGAAGGGGCGGCGCATGAGACGGTCGCGGACGTGATCGCGGCCTTCGCGCGCGAGGGATCGGAATTCTCCTTGCGCGCGGCGGAGGAAATCAGGTCGAAATCGCCGACGGCGCTGAAAGTCACGCGCGCATTGCTCCAGCGCGCAGCGCGGGCGCCGGACCTCGAAACCTGCTTGACCAACGAATTCAAGGCGGCCTGCCGCATGCTCGAGACCCACGATCTTTATGAAGGCATTCGCGCCGCGATCATTGACAAGGACCGGCGTCCGAAATGGTCGCCGGACAGGCTCGACGCGGTAAGCGACGAAGCAGTTGAAGACATTCTTGCGGGCGACGGGACGGCGCCTCCGACGTTTAAAAACTGGAATTCGTCGCCATATTCTCGATGGGAGAGCTAACGGGCCAGGCGATGAGGATTATGTCATGAGCGCTGCCGCAACCGTCGCCATCGTCGGCGCCGCCCGCACGCCGATCGGCGCGTTTCTGGGCGAGTTGAAGGACGTCCCTTCGCCGCAACTCGGTGCCCGCGCCATCGAAGCCGCCGTAACGCGCGCCGGGCTCGCGCCAAACGACATCGATGAAGTGGCGATGGGCTGCGTGCTTTCGGCCGGACTCGGTCAGGCGCCCGCGCGTCAGGCGGCGCTCGGCGCAGGGCTGTCGGAGACGACCGGCGCGGTCACCGTCAACAAGATGTGCGGCTCCGGAATGAAAGCGGTGATGCTCGCCAGCGACCAGCTTGCGGCGGGCGGCGCGCGCGTCGCAATCGCGGGCGGCATGGAGAGCATGAGCAATGCGCCTTATCTGCTCGATCGTGCGCGCTCTGGCTATCGGATGGGCCATCGCAAGGTCCTCGATCACATGTTCCTGGACGGTCTCGAGGACGCCTATGAAAAAGGCCGGCTGATGGGCGCTTTCGCCGAGGACTGCGCGACGCAATATCAATTTACCCGCGAGATGCAGGATGAATATGCGGCGACCTCGCTGACGCGCGCCCAACGCGCCACAGCCGACGAATCTTTCGTTGGGGAGATCGCGCCGATCACGCTCGGCAAAGGCGCCAATGCGCGAATCATCGCCAGCGACGAACTCCAAGGCAAGGCCAAGGCGCAGGATATCGCGCGCCTCAAGCCGGCGTTCAGGGAGGATGGAACGATCACCGCCGCCAACGCCAGCGCAATATCGGATGGGGCGGCGGCGCTTGCTCTGATGCGGGCTGACGACGCCGAGCGCGCCGGCGCGAAGCCGCTGGCGCTCATCCGGGGCTATGTCACCGTCGCGGGCGCGCCGAGCCGCTTTTCCGTCATGCCGATCGAAGCGATTCGCAAGCTGTTGGATCGGGTCGGTTGGACGACCGGCGGCGTCGACCTCTTCGAGATCAATGAAGCTTTTGCCGTTGTCGCGATGGCGGCGATGCGCGACCTGGACCTGCCGCACGACAAAGTCAATGTGCGCGGCGGCGCCTGCGCCCTCGGCCACCCGATCGGCGCGTCGGGCGCGCGGATCATTGTCACGCTGCTCTCCGCTCTGGAGGCGACGGGTCTGAAGAAGGGCGTCGCGGCGCTGTGCATCGGCGGCGGAGAAGCGACCGCGATGGCCATCGAACGGCCAAGTTAGCGCCAGCTGCGCGCGCGCAACACATCCGGCGCGTCGGTTCGTTGCGCGCCCTGCGGAGAGGCGGCGCGATGCAGCTTTGAACGGCTAGGCAAACAACGCGGATGACAGCCTGGCGTTCGATCGACGGCGGTGGATAGGGAAATGCTGATGGCGCGAACGCATTGGCGAATGAACGCGCCAGATCGTTGCAAAATGAAACGACTCGAACAGCCTCATTCCTGCGCTGCGGCGCCACGCATATGACAAAAAAATTGTCGCAGCGCCGTGACCTCGCGCATGGGCGCGCTACTTCGCTCATCAGGAGCGCGGCGATGGGAAGCATGGAGATGGGTTTCGATCTCAATGTGGATTTCGTCCAGCTGTTGTCGCCGAGCGGCGAGATCAGCAAGGCCGCCAGCGCATCGGCCAAGGACATTGACCGACTGGTGCGATTCTATCGCGCGATGACGCGAACCAGGACCTTCGACAATAAGGCGATCAGCCTTCAGCGCACCGGTCAGCTCGGCACATTCGCCTCCGCGCTCGGCCAGGAGGCGATCGGCATCGGAACGGCGGCGGCGATGGAAGAGCGCGACGTTCTCGTGCCGTCCTATCGCGATCATGCGGCACAATTCTCTCGCGGCATGTCAATGTCAGAATGTCTGCTCTATTGGGGCGGCGACGAGCGCGGTAGCGATTTCAAACATGCGCGCGGCGATTTTCCAAACTGCGTGCCGGTCGCCACCCAGGCGCCGCATGCGGTCGGCGCGGCTTACGCGCTGATGATGCGCAAGGAGGATCGCGTCGTCGTCACGTTCATCGGCGACGGCGGCACCTCCAATGGCGCCTTCTACGAAGCGCTGAATATGGCGGGAGTCTGGAAAACGCCGGTCGTCGTCATCATCAACAATAACGGCTGGGCGATATCGACGCCGCGCGAACTCGAAAGCGCGGCGGAAACCCTCGCGCAAAAAGCGGTCGCCGCGGGCGTCGAAGGACGGCAGGTCGACGGCAATGACGTGATCGCCGTCCATGAAGTGGTGCGGCGGGCGATCGAAAAAGCGCGATCGGGCGGCGGACCGACGCTGATCGAAGCGCTTACCTATCGTCTCGGCGATCATACCACCGCCGACGACGCTTCGCGCTATCGCGATCCCGAGATCGTGCGTGCGCAGTGGACGCGCGAACCGATCGCTCGGCTGCGCTCTTATCTCGTCAGCGAAGGCGCCTGGTCGAAGGAGCAGGAGGCCGAGCTTCTCAAGGCATGCGCCGAAGAGGTCGATCGCGAAGTCGCCGCCTATCTGAACGCTTCGCCGCTCAGTTCCGACGCGATGTTCGATCATCTTTACGCAAAGCTCCCCGACTCCATGCAATGGCAGCTCGAGGACGCGCGTCGATTCGCCGAACGCAAAGAGCATGGCGATGTCTGAAATCACTTTGGTCGAGGCCGTCAATCTCGCGTTGGCTCGGGCGATGAACGAGGACGACGAGGTGCTGCTGCTGGGCGAGGACATCGGCGTAAATGGCGGCGTGTTTCGCGCCACGAACGGCTTGCAGGCGCGCTTCGGCCGCGCGCGCGTCATCGACACGCCCTTGGCCGAAGGCGGCATCGCCGGGGTCGCGGTGGGCATGGCGGCGATGGGGCTGAAGCCTGTCGCCGAAATTCAGTTTTCCGGATTCATCTATCCCGCGATCGACCAGATCATCAATCACGCCTCGCGCTTGCGCAATCGCACGCGCGGGCGAATGACCTGCCCGATGGTGCTGCGCTCGCCTTGCGGCGCCGGCATTCACGCGCCCGAGCATCACTCGGAAAGTCCAGAGGCGATGTTCGCCCACATGCCGGGGCTGCGCGTCGTCGCGCCCTCTTCGCCCGCTCGAGCCTATGGTTTGCTCCTGGCGGCGGTGCGCGATCCCGACCCGGTGATCTTTCTCGAGCCGACTCGGCTCTATCGCTTGTTCCGTGAGGAGGTCGCGGACGACGGCGTGGAGCTGCCGCTTGACGCCTGCTTCATGTTGCGGGAAGGCGCCGACGCGACGGTGGTGACGTGGGGCGCGATGGTTCCGGAGACGCTTGCCGCCGCCGAAAAGCTCGAAGAAGAGGGCGTGACGATTGAAGTGATCGACGTCGCGACGTTAAAGCCGCTCGACATCGAGACGATTCTACGCTCGGTCGAAAAGACCGGACGCTGCGTCATTGTCCACGAAGCGCCGCGCACAGCCGGATTTGGCGCGGAGATCGCCGCCGAAATCGCCGAGCGCGCGCTGTATTCGCTGCTCGCCCCGATCAAGCGGGTCACCGGCTACGACGTCGTCGTGCCGCTCGCGAAATTGGAGAGGCAATATATGCCGAGCGTCGATCGCATTATCGACGGCGTTCGGCAAGTGATGGAGGCGTCATGAATATCTTTCGTCTCCCCGATCTCGGAGAAGGGCTGCAGGAGGCCGAGCTCGTAGAATGGCGCGTGGCCGCCGGCGAGAACGTCAACGTCGATCAGCCGCTGGTCGCGGTCGAAACCGCTAAAGCCGTCGTCGAAATCCCGTCGCCTCAGGCGGGCCGGATCGAGCGGCTGTTCGCCGCCGCGGGAGACGTGATCCGCATCGGCGCGCCGCTGGTGGGTTTCGAAGGCGCGGGGCAGGATACGGGCTCGGTGGTCGGCGCGGTTCAGCACGGCGCCGGCGTCGTTCGCGATCAGCCGATCTCGGTCGGTCACGCCGGCGGGGCGGTGCGGGCGACGCCCGCGGTGAGAGCGCTCGCGCGCAAGCTCAACGTCGATCTCGGCATGGTGACGCCCTCTGGCGCCGACGGGCTGATCACGACTCAAGACTGAAATCACTTTGGTCGAGGCCGTCAATCTCGCGTTGGCTCGGGCGATGAACGAGGACGACGAGGTGCTGCTGCTGGGCGAGGACATCGGCGTAAATGGCGGCGTGTTTCGCGCCACGAACGGCTTGCAGGCGCGCTTCGGCCGCGCGCGCGTCATCGACACGCCCTTGGCCGAAGGCGGCATCGCCGGGGTCGCGGTGGGCATGGCGGCGATGGGGCTGAAGCCTGTCGCCGAAATTCAGTTTTCCGGATTCATCTATCCCGCGATCGACCAGATCATCAATCACGCCTCGCGCTTGCGCAATCGCACGCGCGGGCGAATGACCTGCCCGATGGTGCTGCGCTCGCCTTGCGGCGCCGGCATTCACGCGCCCGAGCATCACTCGGAAAGTCCAGAGGCGATGTTCGCCCACATGCCGGGGCTGCGCGTCGTCGCGCCCTCTTCGCCCGCTCGAGCCTATGGTTTGCTCCTGGCGGCGGTGCGCGATCCCGACCCGGTGATCTTTCTCGAGCCGACTCGGCTCTATCGCTTGTTCCGTGAGGAGGTCGCGGACGACGGCGTGGAGCTGCCGCTTGACGCCTGCTTCATGTTGCGGGAAGGCGCCGACGCGACGGTGGTGACGTGGGGCGCGATGGTTCCGGAGACGCTTGCCGCCGCCGAAAAGCTCGAAGAAGAGGGCGTGACGATTGAAGTGATCGACGTCGCGACGTTAAAGCCGCTCGACATCGAGACGATTCTACGCTCGGTCGAAAAGACCGGACGCTGCGTCATTGTCCACGAAGCGCCGCGCACAGCCGGATTTGGCGCGGAGATCGCCGCCGAAATCGCCGAGCGCGCGCTGTATTCGCTGCTCGCCCCGATCAAGCGGGTCACCGGCTACGACGTCGTCGTGCCGCTCGCGAAATTGGAGAGGCAATATATGCCGAGCGTCGATCGCATTATCGACGGCGTTCGGCAAGTGATGGAGGCGTCATGAATATCTTTCGTCTCCCCGATCTCGGAGAAGGGCTGCAGGAGGCCGAGCTCGTAGAATGGCGCGTGGCCGCCGGCGAGAACGTCAACGTCGATCAGCCGCTGGTCGCGGTCGAAACCGCTAAAGCCGTCGTCGAAATCCCGTCGCCTCAGGCGGGCCGGATCGAGCGGCTGTTCGCCGCCGCGGGAGACGTGATCCGCATCGGCGCGCCGCTGGTGGGTTTCGAAGGCGCGGGGCAGGATACGGGCTCGGTGGTCGGCGCGGTTCAGCACGGCGCCGGCGTCGTTCGCGATCAGCCGATCTCGGTCGGTCACGCCGGCGGGGCGGTGCGGGCGACGCCCGCGGTGAGAGCGCTCGCGCGCAAGCTCAACGTCGATCTCGGCATGGTGACGCCCTCTGGCGCCGACGGGCTGATCACGACTCAAGAC
>NZ_JAKFWS010000074.1:0-9460 GCF_021731785.1 Methylocystis sp. | reverse complement strand
CTCGGTCGGTCACGCCGGCGGGGCGGTGCGGGCGACGCCCGCGGTGAGAGCGCTCGCGCGCAAGCTCAACGTCGATCTCGGCATGGTGACGCCCTCTGGCGCCGACGGGCTGATCACGACTCAAGACATCGAGCGCGTCGCGCGCATTCTCAGCGAGACGGAAGCCGCCGAGCCGCTGCGGGGCGTGCGTCGCGCCATGGCGCATAATATGGCGCAAGCGCAGGCGGAAGTCGCCGCGGCCACCATCGTCGACGACGCGGACATCAACGCCTGGGCCGCAGGAACCGACACGACCGTCCGGCTGATCCGGGCCCTGGTAACAGCCTGCAAGGCGGAGCCTGCGCTCAACGCCTGGTTCGAGCCTCACGCTTTGGCGCGGCGCGTGATGAAGAAGATCGACCTCGGCGTCGCTGTTGACCTGTCGGAGGAAGGTCTTTTCGTGCCTGTGCTGCGGGATGTCGGCAATCGCGACGCTCAGGATTTGCGCCAGGGGCTGGACCGCATGCGGCAGGACGCGGCGGCTCGGCGCATCCCGCCGGAGGAGCTGCGCGGGGCGACCATCACGCTCTCGAATTTCGGCATGATCGGCGGGCGCTACGCTGCGCCGATCGTCCTGCCGCCGACGGTGGCGATCCTCGGCGCCGGGCGGATACGCGACGAAATTGTCGCGGTCAATGGCGCGCCGGCGGCGCATCGGATATTGCCGCTCAGCCTCACCTTCGATCATCGCGTGGTGACCGGCGGCGAAGCCGGCCGCTTCTTGGCCGCGGCGATCGCCGATCTGACGCTCGCGTCCTAGAACTGGTTCAAGCGTCCGGCTGCGCTTGAGGATGCGCCTTCAGAAAGGCGGGGTGCATGGCGCAGGCGGCGTCCGCCGCAAGGATTCGCGGGCAAGCGTCGAGCGGAACGTCGAAACGTCGCGCATTAAAGACTTGCGGAATGAGGCATATGTCTGCGAGCGACGGCTCGGCGCCAAAGGCGAAAGGACCAGGCGCGACGAGTGCTTCGACCGCCTTCAGTCCCTCTGAAATCCAACGCCTGCGCCACGCGGCGATCTCAACGTCCTTGGCGCCGAATTGTCGCTGCAACGCCTCGATGACTCGCAAATTGGCGAGCGGATGAATTTCGCAGGCGATCGTCAACGCCGCGGCGCGCGCTTGAGCGGCCAACACGGAGTCGCTCGGCAAGAGCGGCGGATCAGGCTGTAGCACGTCAAGATAGTCGATGATCGCCAGCGACTGCGTGATGAGTCTTCCATCGTCGAGCTCCAGCGTCGGGACGATCGCCAGCGGGCTTTTCGTGCGATAGCCGGGGTCACGCTGTTCGCTGCGCAACAAATGGACATGCCGGCGTTCGACCACGAGCCCCTTGAGCGCGATGGCGATGCGCACGCGATAGGCGGCCGACGAGCGGAAATAGTCGTAAAGGATCATGGGCCTTTAACTGGATCGGCGACGCAATATCTAAATAGCAGCTCAGCGGAACCTGTATAGGCCTGGTTATGGACTCGACGCTTGGCGGCGCCGCAACGCCTGCCGAAAATCCGATGGGAACCGACGGATTCGAGTTCGTCGAATTTGCCCATCCCGAGCCTGCGCAACTGGCGTCGCTGTTCGAAAAGATGGGATTCGCCGCTGTCGCGCGCCACCGCTCCAAGGATGTGACGCTGTATCGCCAGGGAGAGGTGAATTATGTGCTGAACGCGGAGCCGCGCAGCTTCGCCGCTGAATTCCAGAAAGCGCACGGCCCCTCTGTTTGCTGCGTCGGCTTCCGCGTCATCGACGCCGCCAAAGCGATGCGCCGCGCCGTTTCCCTCGGCGCGAAGCCGGTTGCCTTCGGAGTCGGCCCGATGGAGTTGAACATCCCGGCGATCGAAGGGGTCGGGGGTTCGCTCATCTATTTTGTCGACCGATATGGCGACCAGGGGTCGATATGGGACGTCGACTTTCGATGGATACGTGAGCGCGATCCCAAACCATTCGGCGTGGGCCTGACGGAGATCGATCATCTCACCCATAATGTGCGCCGCGGCCGCATGGACGCGCTGGCGAAATGGTATGAGCGCATCTTCAATTTCCGTGAAATTCGCTATTTCGACATCGAAGGCAAGATGACGGGCTTGCGCTCTCGCGCGATGACGAGTCCTTGCGGCAAGATTCGTATCCCGATCAATGAAAGCTCCGACGAAAAGAGCCAGATCGAGGAATTTCTCGACGCCTACAAGGGGGAGGGCATTCAGCACATCGCCTGCGCATGTCGCGACATTTATGAGACCGTCGTCGCCATGCGCAAGAACGGGCTCGACTTCATGCCGGCGCCGCCGGACGCCTATTATGACGCGCTGGAGCGCAGGCTCCCCGGACATGGAGAGCCGACGCAACGTCTCAAAGAGCTCGGCATCCTGATCGACGGCGTCACAGCAGGCGCGCGCCGCCTCTTGCTGCAGATTTTCTCCAAAACGGTCATCGGCCCGATCTTTTTCGAATTCATTCAGCGCAAGGGCGATGAAGGATTCGGCGAAGGAAATTTTCGCGCGCTATTTGAGTCAATCGAGGAAGATCAAATCCGCCGCGGCGTCTTGAACCGGGCGGCGGGCTGAGACATGACGTTGACGCGCTATTTGCATGGCTTCGGCAATGAGTTCGAGAGCGAAGCCCTCCCAGGCGCGTTGCCGATCGGTCAGAACTCTCCGCAACGATGCCCTTATGGGCTTTATGCCGAGCAATTGTCCGGATCGGCGTTCGCCGCGCCAAACTGCGTCAACCGGCGCTCGTGGCTCTACAGGGTACGGCCCTCCGTCCTTCACGTCCGCAACTCAAAGGAAACTGACAATAGCCACTGGAAAACCGCGCCCTGCCGCAATGTCGCCGCGCCGCTTGGGCAGTTGCGCTGGAGCGCGAGCCGCGTCCCTGACGACGCGGGCTCCTTCATCGAAGGAATGCGTACCATTGTGACGGCAGGCGATTGCAGCATGAGAGTCGGCATGGCTGCGCATCTCTATCTCGCCGCTCAGTCGATGTGTGACGACTATTTCTACAACGCCGACGGCGAGCTGCTGATTGTCCCGCAGTTCGGCGATCTAGGCATCTTCACCGAGTTTGGCCTCCTCGAATGCTCACCCAGTGAGATTTGCGTCGTTCCGCGCGGCGTGAAATTTCGGGTTGAGCTCGCGGCGGGCCCGTCTCGCGGCTATGTCTGTGAAAATTATGGCGCTCCCTTCACATTGCCCTATCGCGGCGTGATCGGCGCGAACGGGCTCGCCAATGCGCGCGACTTCTTCACGCCGACCGCCGCGTATGAGGACAAGGAAAAGCCCTGCCGCCTCGGCGTAAAATGGGGCGGCCGCTTCTACCGCTGCGAGATCGGCCATTCGCCGCTCGACGTCGTCGCCTGGCACGGCGATTATGCGCCCTATAAATATGACCTGCGTAAATTCTGTCCGATCGGGGCTTTGCTCTTCGACCATCCCGATCCATCAATATTTACGGTTTTGACCTCGCCTTCAGACGAAACCGGCGTCGGCAACGCCGACTTCGCGATTTTCCCGCCGCGCTGGCAAGTCGCGGAACATACGTTCCGGCCTCCCTGGTATCATCTGAACATTATGAGCGAATTCATGGGCCTGATTTACGGACGTTACGACGCCAAGCCGTCCGGCTTCGAGCCCGGCGGCATGTCGCTGCACAATGCGATGCTGCCGCATGGTCCGGACACGGAGGCTTTCGAACAGGCCTCGCAGGCGGATCTTGGCCCGGTGAAGATCGACGACGCTCTCGCCTTTATGTTCGAGTCTCGACTGCCGCTCTATCCAACCTCTTTCGCCATGTCGCTTGAAACGCTGCAGCAAGATTACGCGGAATGCTGGTCGGGGTTACGCCGTCATTTTACCGGCAATGGACCGTGAAGTTCGCCTCCCTGAAGAGCCGGCGTGACGGCGCGCTTATCCTCGTCTCGCGCGATCTCTCGCGGGCCGTCGCGGCGGGCTTCGTCGCGCCCACCCTGCAGTCGGCGATCGAAGATTGGGAAACCGTGGCGCCGGAGCTACAGGCGCTGGCGGCGCGGCTAGAATGCGGACTTCGCGAGAGCTTTCCCTTTCGCGAACAGGATTGCGCTTCGCCGCTGCCGCGCGCCTACCAATGGGCGGATGGATCGGCCTACGTCAATCATGTCGCGCTCGTTCGCAAGTCGCGCGGCGCCGAAATGCCTGAGAGTTTCTGGAGCGACCCGTTGATGTATCAGGGCGGCTCCGACGCCTTCCTCGGGCCGCGTGACGACATTCCCCTGCTCGACGAAAAGCACGACCTCGATCTCGAAGCCGAAGTCGCGGTTGTGACGGACGATGTTCCAATGGGCGTGACGCCGGAACAGGCGCGCAGCCATATCAAGCTTGTCATGCTGGTCAATGACGTGACTTTGCGCGGGCTGGTCGCTCCGGAGCTCGCGAAAGGCTTCGGTTTCTTCCAGTCCAAGCCCGCGTCCGCTTTTTCGCCCGTCGCCGTGACGCCCGACGAACTCGGCGACGCGTGGGACGGCGGACGACTGTCGCTGCGGCTCTTTTCCTTCGTCAATGGCGCGCCGTTCGGCCGGCCCGACGCCGGAAAGGACATGACCTTCGATTTTCCGCGTCTCATCGCGCATGCGGCGCGAACACGGACGCTAACCGCCGGCACGATCATCGGCTCGGGCACGGTTTCGAATCGCGACGCCGACGGCGGGCCTGGCAGGCCGATCGCGCAGGGCGGGGACGGTTACTCCTGCATCGCCGAGCAGCGCGTGGTCGAGAAGCTCATTGACGGCGCGCCGCGAACGCCGTTCCTGAAGGCTGACGATGTGGTGCGCATCGAGATGCGCGACGCCGACGGGCGCTCGATTTTCGGCGCCATAGAGCAGCGCGTCGTGAACTCAGCGATGCGCCCCTAAGCGCTTCGCTTGGCGCGAAAATAATGGAAGTCGCCGCGCGAAATGACGCGATCGCCCGGCGCCAGCTCATGCGCGGCGAAGTCCGAAGCGTTGCGCAGCCGATCATAGATCGGGCCAAAGTCCTGATAGCCGTCGGCGAGAAGCTTCTCGAAGCTTTCGATGACGAAGTATGTCTGCTGGAAATCGCTGATAATGTAATTCGTTCGCATGACGCGCTCGAGGTCGAAGGCGACGCGGTTAGGCGAGGAGTCTTCCAGCGAAAAGATCGTCTCCGAAGGCGACGACATGATTCCGGCGCCGAAAATGCGCAGCCCTTTCGGCGTCTCGATCAGCCCGAATTCGATCGTGTACCAATAGAGCCGCGCGAGATGATGGAGCTGCCCGCGCGCGAGCGCCCGTCGCCCGCCCTTGCCGTAGGCTTCGAGAAATCGCGCATAGGTCGGATTGGCGAGGAGGGGCACATGCCCGAAAACGTCGTGGAAGACGTCCGGCTCCTGCAGATATTCGAGCTCCGACTCCGGGCGAATGAACGCGCCGGCGGGAAAGCGCCGGTTGGCGAGATGGTCGAAGAAGGCGTCGTCTGGAATGAGCCCGGCCACCGGAACGACGCTCCAGCCGGTCAGGGTGCCCAGTCGGCGGCTAAGATCCGCGAACTCGGGAATGCCGGAGCGCGACAGTTCGAGCTGTTGCTTCGCCTCCAGAAACGCATCGCAGGCCCGGCCGGGCAAGAGCTTCGCCTGCCGGGCGAACAGCCTGTTCCAGCGATCGTGCTCCTCGTCGCTGTAGGAGGCCCAGTTCTGATCTATCGTCCAGTCCGCCTGTCGCGGCGCCTGCGCGTATCGATTCTTGCTTTCGCTCGTGAGCTGCAGTCCCATCGCGGAATTCCGTCGTGGAAGGCGTCTCTCTCCAACATATAGGCGCGTCGTTCCATCTTGCGAGATGACATCGGCCGGACGCGCCTTAGATGAGCGAACATGGAAGAATTATCGCATTTTATCGGCGGACGCCGGGTCAGGGGAAGGTCGGGGCGCTTCACCGACGCCTATGAACCGATGACGGGCGCGGCGATCGCGCGCGTGCCGCTCGCCAGCCGCGACGAGGTTCGAGAAGCGATCGCCGATGCTGCTGCGGCGCAACGCGAATGGGCGGCGGTCAATCCGCAGCGCAGAGCCCGCGTGCTGATGAAATTCGTCGATATCGTCGGACGGGAGAAGGAGAGGCTTGCAGCGATTTTGGCGCGCGAGCACGGCAAGACGCTTGCCGATGCACAGGGCGAAATTCAGCGCGGCGTCGAGGTCGCCGAATTTTGCATCGGCGTTCCGCAGCTGATGAAGGGCGAATTTACCGATTCGGCAGCCGCCGGCCTCGATGTTTATTCGATGCGCCAGCCGCTCGGCGTCGTCGCCGGCATAACGCCGTTCAATTTCCCCGTCATGATTCCGATGTGGAAGTTCGCCCCGGCGATCGCCTGCGGCAACGCCTTCATTCTAAAGCCCTCCGAACGCGATCCCGGCGCGCCCCTGTTTCTGGCCGAACTGATGTTGGAAGCCGGGCTGCCGCCTGGCGTGCTCAATGTCGTCAATGGCGACAAGGAAGCGGTCGACGCGCTGCTTGAGGAGCCTGAAGTCAAGGCCATTGGCTTTGTCGGCTCGACGCCGGTCGCCGAATATGTCTATTCGCATGGCGCCGCCCATGGAAAGCGCGTGCAGTGTTTCGGCGGCGCAAAGAACCACATGGTGATCATGCCCGACGCCGACATGGATCAGGCGGTCGACGCTTTGGTCGGCGCCGCCTATGGGTCCGGCGGCGAGCGGTGCATGGCGATTTCGGTCGCTGTGCCTGTGGGCGAAGAAACAGCCGATGCGCTGGTCGCCCGGCTCGAACCGCGCGTCGAAAATCTGCGCGTCGGTCCCTCGACCGATCCTTCCGCCGATTTCGGTCCGCTGATCACGCGGGCGCATTTGGAGCGCGTCAAGGATTACGTCGCGCTTGGCGTCCAAGAGGGCGCGAAATTACGCGTCGATGGACGCGGTTTCAAAATGCAGGGCTATGAGAACGGCTTCTACATGGGCGGATGCCTTTTTGACGAGGTGCGGCCGGAGATGCGGATCTACAAGGAGGAAATCTTCGGCCCGGTGCTTTCCATCGTGCGCGCGCGCGGCTTCGAGCAGGCGCTCTCGCTCGCGAGCGACCACGAATATGGCAATGGCGTCGCAATCTTTACGCGCGACGGCGATGCTGCCCGTGAATTCGCCTCGCGCGTCGAAGTGGGGATGGTCGGCGTCAATGTGCCGATTCCGGCGCCCTTGGCCTATTATACTTTCGGCGGCTGGAAGCGATCGATGTTCGGCGATCTCAATCAGCATGGGCCTGACGCGATTCGCTTTTATACGAAGACGAAGACCGTGGCGTCGCGCTGGCCTGGCGGCCTGCGGACGGGCGCGAGTTTCGTCATGCCGACCTTGTCCTAGCCATGATGCGAGCGGCTTTCATCGGTCTCGGCAATATGGGCCGTCCGATGGCGGCGGCGCTGGCGCGCGCCGGCGTCGAGACGCGCGGCTTCGACCTTAGCGCGTCGCTGATCGATGCCGTCGCCAAGGACGGCGTTGTCGCCACCCGTTCGTTGCGCGATGCGATCGACGGGGCGGACGTTGCGATCACCATGCTGCAGAGCGGCGATCAGACGCTCGCCGTCTGGCATGAAATCGCGGCGAAGGCGCGCGGCAAGCTTTTCATCGATTGCTCCACGATTGATGTCGAAAGCGCGCGCGCCGCGCATCGGCTCGCGCAGGAAAGCGGCGCGCTCTCAGTCGACGCGCCGGTATCGGGCGGCGTCGCTGGAGCAAGAGCGGCGACGCTGACCTTCATGTGCGGCGGCGAGAAGGAAGCGTTCGCGGCGGCGAAGCCCATCCTCGAACATATGGGCGCGCATGTGCTTCATTGCGGCGGCGCCGGCATGGGACAGGCGACGAAAATCTGCAACAATGTCATGCTCGGCGTCACGATGATCGCGACGGCCGAGGCTTTCGTGCTCGCGGAAAAGCTCGGACTGTCGCATCGGGCGCTGTTTGACGCGGCGTCGATCTCGTCTGGGCAATCCTGGTCGCTCACCACCTATTGCCCCGTGCCGGAATTGACGCCGGCGTCGCCCGCAAACAATGATTATAAGCCGGGCTTTATGACCGCGCTCATGTTGAAGGATTTAAGACTGGCGCAGGAAGCCGCGGCTCACGCCGGCGCGGCCTCGCCGCTTGGAGCCGTCGCGACGCAGCTCTATGCCCTGCATCAGTCTTCTGGCCAGGGTGCCGCCGATTTTTCGAGCATCATCAGACTCATTCGCGGCGAATAGAGGCGGACAATCTTGATGTTGAAACAGCGGCGACATAGCTTGCGTATCGCTGCGCCAAAAAGAACGGTCTCGCATTCTCTTCACGTCTTACAGGAGGCAACTCATGTCGAATCATTTTACCGGCCTCAGTCTCGGTCCGCCGCTCGGCGACCAAAGGTTGGACCTGTGCGATCTCTACGCCTTTCAGTCTCCAAGCGATCCGTCCCGGACGGCGATCATCCTCAACGCCAATCCCAACTGCGATGAATTTCATCCTGACGCCATCTACCGGCTCAACATCGACAATGACGGCGATTGCCTGACGGATATTGCGATCAGCTATGTGTTCTCGCCCAAGCAAAACGGCAGGCAGACTTTCGACGTTTACCTGGCGCGGGGCGCAGAGTCGCATTCCCCCGAACCCGTAGGCGAGAAGATCGTGTCGGGCGCGGAGGTTTCCTTCGGCGCCAAGCCGAATATCGTGCGCGCGGGCGATCTCACCTTTTTCACAGGCGTTCGCAGCGACGCTTTCTTTTTTGATTACGACGGCATTCTGGCCTTGTACGACACGTCCGGCGGCAGAAATTTCACCGCGCCGCATTTGGGCGGCAAGTCTCCTTGGACGGGCAAGGATTCAAACACCGAAGCCAACATTCTTTCGACGGTCGCCGAGATGCCGACGAGCGCTCTTGGCGGCAAGCCGGCGGTCAGGATCTGGGGTCGCTGCAGCGTGCGCAGCGACGGCAAGCTTATTCATGCCGATCGCGCCGGCCACCCGTCAGTCAGCAGTTTCTTCAATACCGACGAAACGAAGGAGGAATACAACGCCAGCGAGCCTGTGAACGACCGCAAGCGCTGGCTCGAGCTGTTCATCCATCTGATGGGGCACACGGGCAACTACACGAGGGATGAGGCGATCACGGCGATCGACGAACACGGCATCCTGCCGGATATGTTGAGCTTCGATCCCACTAAGCCCGCAGGCTATCCCAATGGCCGCACGTTTGAGGACGATGTCATCAATTTTCGGCTGTCGTTTCTTTCAAAGGGAGACATCCCGCCGGATGGGCTGCAGCCGCATACCGACACTTTGAAAGAATTCCCCTACATCGGAACGCCGCATCCAAAATAAATCGTAGCCGCAAAAAAAACGGGCGCGCTGACGGCGCGCCCGTTTTAGCGATTTCGTCCCGCAGTCGCAGATTACCGGTG
>NZ_JAKFWS010000060.1 GCF_021731785.1 Methylocystis sp. | reverse complement strand
GGCGGCGCGGGTTCCGGCGTGGCGACCGCGACCGGCTGGGCAGGAGCGGGAGCGGGACGGCTGGCGACCGGCCTTATCGGCTTCTTCGGCTTCGCAACTTTCACACGCGGCGCGGGCTTCGGCGCAAGGGTCGCCTCAGCTGCGGCGGTCGGAGGCTCGGAAACGGGCGCCGACGGCGCCGCGGCTTGCAAGGGCGCCGGCGTAACGGCTTTCGGCGGGGCGACCGCTACCGGCGGAGCGACCGCTACTGGCGGCGACGCAGGCTCCACGGGAGCGGCGCTCGGAGCCGCCGCGGTCGTCGGCAGAGGCGCAAGCTTTGGCGCAACGGCGGCGCCGGCGGGAACAGGAATCGACGAGCCCATCGGCGTCATACCTGCAACGCCCGCTGGCGCAGCGCTGGCCGCGGTCTCGGATTGGATTTCCGCGGCGGGGGCCGCCGCCCCGGCCGTCGACGCGGCCTCAACCGGTTCGAGCGGAGGTTTCACGCTCTCATCGAGCGCCGACGCATTGGCCGGTTGCCGCCCAGGCGCGGCGTCTTGGGGTTGCGTTTCGGCGCTGTCGAGAACCGGCGCTGCGGCGTCGGGAGCGGCCAAAGGCGGCGCCGTGGCCAGCACCTGATCCTCGCTCGGATCGACGGCGCTCCACGGACCCAAAACCCACGTCAACGCGGCGAGCCCGATGATGACGATCGCCGCTGCGGCAAAGAACAGAGCCCGGCGCCCGCCTTCGCGTGCATCCTCCGGCTCGTTATCGAACTCCTCTTCCGTCGCATGGAGCGCGCTCCAGGAATCCTCCGCGCGGGGCGCTTGAGGCGACGGTCCCTGATCGATCGCGGCGTCCGACAGTGAGCGCTCATGGATCGAAGGCTCCGATGCCGGCGCATGGCCTAAGTCTCGACGCATCAACTCTTTAAACTCGGCAAATTCAGCCATCAGCTCCTTTTCGTCGCCGATATCCATCATGCCTGAACCCTTTCGTTGCCACGCGCCAGGAACTCCTCGACGAGTCGCGCGCGGTCACGTTATCCGCGGTCAGACAAACGCAAAAATGTGGCTGTACTGCGCCGGCTGGCTGCGCCAAGCTTTCAGTCTCTATTTATCAATGCCTTAGAATAGATTTCGTCGCTATTTACGCCCCTGACGGCCGCCATATGCGGCGTCAGGCGGCGTCCTCGCTGGAAGGAATCCAGATTACCGAAATTGACCTTGGCGCCTCTCAATTTCTAAATGTCAAAAGCGCTAAGGAACGCGTGCTTCCTCTTCAGGCGGACGGCTTCAAGTGACCCGATACTGCTTAGGCAAGGCGCGCCGAGCGGCGCTTTGCGCCGTCCTCTCGTTGTTCGGCTCGGCGTTCTGCGCCCAGGCTGCGCCATCCGGCGCGGTCGCGCCCGACGAGCGTGGCCTCACGCCGATGGAGCTTCTCGGCAAACGCGTTTTCGAAGATACGAATCTATCGCGGCCGGCGGGCGTCTCCTGCGCCTCCTGCCATGACGCCGCAAAAGCGTTCCAGGGGAACAATGGTTCGAGCGCGCCCGCTGTGGCGCGCGGCTCGTCGCCGGGGTCCTTGGGCAAACGCAATACGCCGTCGATCATGTACGCGTCCTTCGCGCCGCCTTTCGGCTTCATCGACGACAAGGACGAAGAGACCGGCAAAATCGAAAAAATTCCGGCGGGCGGACAGTTTCTCGACGGCCGCGCGCGCGACCTGCTGGCTCAGGTTGAAGGTCCGATCCTCGATCCGCTCGAGATGAACGCGCCGTCAAAACGCTTCGTCGTCGAAACGGTGCGCGACGGCGCTTACGCCGACCTTGTCCGTGAGGTCTATGGCGAAAAGGCTTTCGCCGACCCGGACGCCGCCTTCGAAAAGCTCGCGCAAGCGATCGTCGCCTTCGAGGGAAGCGCGCGCTTTCATCCCTTCGCCTCGAAGTTCGACGACTATCTGCGCGGCGCGGCGCGGTTGACCGCCCTCGAGAAGAAGGGCTTCGAACTCTTCAAGGACCCCAAGAAGGGCAACTGCCTCGCTTGCCACGCCGGCAAGGAAGAGTCGCGCGACCCCCGGGACTGGCTGTTCACCGATTTCACCTATGACGCGCTCGGCGGCCCCAAGAACAAGGCGATCCCAAGCGCGGCGAAACCGGATGCTGTCCCAGATCTCGGCCTGTGCGCGCGACCCGGACTGGCCGAGGCTGCGCCCACGGATTTCAAGGTCGAGAGCGTTTGCGGCGCGTTCAAAGTTCCGACGTTGCGCAACATCGCCGTGACCGGCCCCTATCTGCATAATGGCGTCTTCGACAAGCTGCGCGACGTCGTCGCCTTTTATGCGACGCGGGACACCGATCCTGGCCACTGGTACCCGAAAGACCGAAGCGGCAAGCCGCAAAAATTCGACGATTTGCCGCCCGCGGCGCACGACAACGTCAACGTCGATGAAGTACCCTATGATCGCAAGCCGGGACAGCAACCGCGACTGTCCGAAAAGGACATCGACGCCATCGTGGCGTTTCTTGAAACTTTGACCGATCGCTCAAAACATTGAGGCGAACGGCGGGCCGCTGGAGTTAACAGGGGCGCCGGGTGTGGTAGCCAAGCAGGTCGCCCAGCGGCCAGCTGTGGCGCAACTCCACTAACGGCGAGGCGAAATATTGGTTGCTGCCCGAATAGGGATAGCCGAAATCGCAGCCCGACGTCTCAGTGACCCGCGACGACATAAACACAAGCTCAAGCGTCGCGACAAAATAGCGTCTGTTGTCGATCGCGATGCGGGTCCAGCTCGGATCGTCGCGTATGATTTTGACTTCCGTCCCCGCCGGCGCCGTCCCGATTGCCGCATAATGCTCCTCGGGACCAGCGCGCAGCACCGCCGGATAAGCGAGCATCAGCTTGATCGCCGCCGCCTCCTCGCCAAATAAAAGGACAGAAAAAAGCACCAAGGCAAATAACGATCGACGCATGGCGACTTTCCGGTTGCTGTGCGCTCGCGCAAATCCCCGGGCGCAGCGCCTAGCCTAAAAGATATTCGCGCCGTCTCCAAACGGGGCGGCCAATCAAGCGCGTGAGACAGCGGCATGAAGAAATCCCCGGCGCGGCCAAGGCCGCTCGGCTCTCGACTTACTCGAGGCGCGCGGCCTATGGTCGACATCCGCGGCGGCGAGTCTTTTCCGTCATATCGCCGGCTGGCTTACGGCGCCTTCATGCAGCGGATTACGTTCTCTCTTGTCGTCGCCTGCGCGGCCTATTTCGCGCCGCCGCTGTGGCGCGCGACGCAAGGCGCCGTCGCCGACACGAAAGCGAAGCAGGCCTCGATCAGCTTTGCGCCGGGCGAACTGCCGGCGGATCGCGACGGCGCGAGTCTCCTGAACGTTCCCGCGCCCGGCCGCTATTCGATCCGCGCCAAGAGTCCCTCGGGCGCGCGCGTCGAACTCGTCGACATGATCGCCGGCCCGCTCGATTCAAGCGGCGCGCCGGGCCTGCGTGATGGACGAATCGACGCGCTGCTCGACAAGGGCGTTTACAAGCTGCGCGTTTTCGGCGTCAAAGGCGCAAGCGGCAAGACCGCGTTCTCCGCGCAGCCTTTCGTCGAAGCGGACGCGTCGAAGCCGACGCTTTCGCCAGGACGCATTCAAAGCGGCGAACTCGGAGATTTGCAGCAACGCTCATTCTCCTTCGACGTCGGCGCTGAAGGCCACGTGAATATCGAAGCGATCGGCCGCGCGCTCAGCGATCTGCGCGTCTGGCGCAACGACGGCGAACTCGTCGATCTCGCCTTCGCGCAAGAGACGGTCGAAACCAAGCCCGGCCGCGCCATGAACCGACTGCGGCTCGAAGGCGCGCTGGAGCCCGGGCGCTACCTCGTCACCGCCTATGGCGGCGAGAAACTCGTCTGGGCGCAAGGCGACGCGGGGCAGCCCTTTATGCTGCGGCTTGAGGAGCCGGCGTTGCTCGCGGCCGGCGTCGCCGAGGGTGTGATCGGTCCTTTCGGCGCCGAGCGTTTCGACGCGCCGACAAGCTACGACGCCTTCCGTCTCGACCTCGCTCAGACGAGTCCGGCGCGGCTCGAAGCGCGGCGAAATGACTCGAGAGAGATCGCGACGATCTCGAAGAACAGCCGCGCGCCGTCGGCAAACGTCCGGATCGCCGCCGACGGCAAGACCAACGCGCGCCTGGAAGTCTCCGGCTATGAAGGCCAGGCGTTTACGCTGCGCGGCCTGCGTCAGTCCGACCGCGAGACGTTCGAAGCTTCCGGACCGCATCTTGTCGGCGTCGACCTCGCTGGCGACGGAGGCGACGAAGCGCCGGCGACCGCGCTCTTCGCGCGCATCGAGAATGACGGCAAGACACGGGTCATCGCCTCCGATGCCCCGCGCATCGGCACGGGAAAAGCGTGGCGCGGCAAACTCAACCTGTTCGGGCCGACGTCGATCCTGTTTGAGGCGACGCGCGACGGACCCGTCGCGATCGACGCGAAAGGGGTGAAGGTCGACGCTTCGATCGAACCTGCGCTCGGCGCACTTGCGGCGCGCGCGGACGGCAAAGACCCTGCGCGCTATGATCTCCAGGCGGGCTATTATTTTCTCAGGCTCGCGCCGAAAGGCGATTCCGGCGGCGTCATCGATGTGACTCTCGGTCCTCCCGGACTCGCTGTATCGGCGCCCGCGCCGGCGCCCTCGCGCGCAACGATGTCCTTCGGGACGCAGACACTCGAAAGGGACGGCTCCTATCTCATCCTGACGAATGTCGCGCCGCAACTCTTGACCGGTCCGCGCGTCGTCGCGCTGCCCGTCGAACTGGACAAAGCGCCGTTGGCGATCTGGCAGGACGCCGGCAAGGACATTGCGCTGCCGGTTCGGATTCCTAAAACCGGCAAGGCGATTGCGCGCGATGCGCGTGGCGCCGATGTCGCGCTGACGCTGGCCGACCAGAAGGAGGAGAATGAGCAGCGACTCGCGACGATAAAGATCGCAGCTCCGGAAAAGTCGCGTGCGCTCGGGCTGATCCTTGTTCCCGAATTGACGCCGGCGAAGCAGGAATATGCAGGCAAAGCCGCGCCAGCCGCGCTTTCCGCCTCAGTCGCGCGTCCGGCCTTCTTTGACCTTGCGCGCGACGAGACGAAGCGTCTGCGCTTCGATGTGCCGCAAGGCGGGCTCTATCGTGTCGAAACGCTCGGGCGCATGAAGACCGCGCTGCGCGTCGGCGCAAATGTCTCGCCGCGCCTTGGCGAGGGTGAAGCGAACGGGCCCGGCGCCAATGCGCTGGTGACCGCGTTTCTGCGCGCCGGCGCCTATCGCGCAGCGGTAACTGCGAAGGACTCTTCTGGACATCTGGGACTCGGCGTCTCGCCTGCGACTCTCGCGCCGACGCCGAAACTCATCGATGCAGGAATAGCGCGCGCGACGCTCGATTCAGGCAAGGGCGCGATCGTGCCGATCGAGATCGCCAGCGACGGCGAATATCGCATCGAGCTCCTCGGCCCGAAGCAGAAATGGCGCGCGCGATTGGAGGACGCCGACGGCTGGCCGCTCGCGGCGCCCGGCGAAATGCAGCGCCTGACGCGGCGGTTCGAAAAGGGCGCCTATCGGCTGGTGGTCATGCCGAAGGACGTCGAAGCGCGGATGACGGCGCGGCTGACGCCGATTGTCGCCGCCAACACGCTGGAAGGCCATGGTCCGCATCCCCTGCCCTTCAGCAAAGCGCAAAGACTGCAGTGGCGTGAGCCGCAGACGCGCGATGCGCCGCGTACGCCAGACGTTTGGCGCTTCTCGCTCCATGGCGACGCCGACATCGATCTTTCGATCGGCGAAGGCATGATTGGCGAGATTTTCAAAGGCGAAAAGGAGAGCGTCGGCAAAGTCGCTTCGGACAGACCGTTCAAGTCGAAGCTGACGGCGGACGACTATCGAATCGAGGCGCGCAGCCTCGCGCATGACGACCGGTTCGACTATGAGATTTCGCTCGATTCGAAGGAATTGCAGCCTGACGCCCCACGCATTGTCGAACCGCCGACCCACGTCAATTTCTCGTTGGCGAAGGACAGCATTGTCGATCTTTCGAGTTTCGGCGCAATCGAAACCATCGGCGCATTGAAAAACGACATGGGAGACGGGATCGAACGTCTGCAGCCGCGCGCCGACGACTGGAATGTAGCGCTCTCGCGACGGCTGCCTGCCGGGAATTACCGTGTTGAACTCGAACGACTCGGCGCCGAGCCGAGCGCGCCAGTAGCCAACGAGGAAGCGACGAGCGAGGAAAGCCAGGACGCTTCAAACGAAGCAGAGGGCGCCAATGAAGCAGAGACGGCGACCAATGACGACGCGCCGTTAAGCGGCGTCGAGCTCCGCCTGTCGCTGCTTGAGGAGAAAGATGATGGCGCGCTAACGCTATCGGGCGAAAAGACGCTGAGCGGCGCGGGCGCGCATGTCCTTTCGCTCGCGCCTGCTCCCGCCGGAAGTTTGGCGATGGTCGCGGCGCGCTCGGAAGGCGAGGCCGCCATTTCGATCGAACGACGCGACCCCGACGGCGCATGGCGCGCGATCGGCGTCGAGCGCGGCCCCGCGCCGGTCGCCGCCTGGCCCGCATCAGGCGACGCCAACCTGCGCGCCGTCGTCTGGGCGGTCGGCGGCGGCGATGCGCCGATTGCGCTTTCCGCGCGCGCTGTCGACCGCCGCGCGCGAAAGTTCGGCGACGTCGCTCTGACGCCGGTCGAGGGCGTCGCCGGGATCTGCGTCGCCAAGGTCGCGACGCCCGACGCGTCGCTCGTCACGCTTGAGACGCAGCAAGACATCGCCGCCGGCTCGACGCCGAGAGCCTTGTTGCGCGCGGCGCGCTCCGGCGCGCTCGCGCCGCAAGCGCAGGATCTGTGGCTGATGACCCGCGGCGACTGCGCGTCGCGCATCGGCGTCGCCGCCTTCGAGTGGAAGGGCGCGGAAGCTTCGCTCGACGTCGGCGAGAGCGAGCGCGCCCATATCGTTTCTTTCGCGCCGCCCGCCGGCAAGTTGCGGCTGTGGCTCGCGCGCTCGGCCTTTGCGCAGCCGGCGCTCGACGGTGGCCGTGGCGTCGGCGCGGCAAAAGGAGCGGCGTTAACGCTCGCCGGCGATTCTACGCTCGAACTTTGGAATGCTGACGGCGGCGCGCCGATGCGCGTCGCGCTGAGCGCGATCGATGTCGAGACGCAGCCGGCGGCGAAGGGCGGCGCGCTGTTTTCGGGGATCATCGCGCCGATGAGCGCACAGCCTGTGGACATGGATGACGCCGCCGGGCCGCTCGCGCTCGACCTCGCAGGCGGACTCGCCGCCTTCGCACAGCCGCGCGTCGTCTTTAGCGACGGCGCCGCGACGTCGCGCATTCTGCACGGCGTCAAATCGCGCGTGCTTCTCGTCAATCTGACGCAAGCGCCGCTGCCGGCGCGCATCGCGCGCGAAACGGGCGAGACCCGACGACTCGACGCGAGCCGCGCATTCACGCGTTTCTTCCCGGCTGCGGGACAAATCTCGCTGCCGCTCGACGCGCAGAAGAACGACAGGCTGATCGTCAGCGGCGCGCAGGCGACGGTCATATCGAACACCGGCCGGATCGCGCGCGGCGACAATATTGCGCTCGACGGCGCCGGCGAAGCGATCATCGATCACGGACCGGGGCTCGTCGCTTTTTGGATCAAGCGCGCGGGAGCCGCGCCATGGCCCACGGCTTCGCCGCGCGCGCTCAAGCTGCCGCAGCGAGTTGCGCTGGAAGGCGCGGCGATGCGCTTTTCGATCAAGAGGGACAAGCCTGCGCTGTTGAGGGCGAACGGCGGCGCGCCGGCGATCGTCGGTTTCACGCAGAACGGCAGGCGAGAGACGCTGGCCTTCGCGAACGGCGTCGATCTTTATCGCTACATGACGCCGGGCGAAGCGACGCTCGACATTTACGCGCCCTATGAGGGGACGCTGTCCGGCGCGCTCGATATTTCGACGCAGCCCGTCATCGAGGCGCATGAAGGCGTGAACGATGCGGTGGCGGTTTCACCGGGCGCCAGCGCGATTTTCAGCTTCGAGGCGAAGGAAACGCGCGACATCGGCCTCGGCGTGCGCGCCGAACCCGACCGCGTCCATGCGCGGCTGATCGATGCGCAAGGCAAGACGGTTGGCGAAGGCGTCGCCCAGACGATGAAGCTTTCGCCCGGCCGCTATTTCCTCGAAGCGCGAACGCCCGCCGACGCGCCGGCGACGATGATCCGCGCGGCGATCGTCGGGCTGTCGCCGCCGGTGAACGCGCCGCCAGCGGACATCGTCGCGGAACTGCTGGACAAAGCAGGCATGAAAAAAAGCAGGACGCAATGATTTCGAAAGGCGCGGCGATGAACAGACTTCTGCTTCTCTCTCTTTGCGCGCTCCTTGTCGCGGCGGCGCCGCTGCGCGCCGAGACCCCGCCGATCTTCGATCGCGCGCAACGCGCCGACGGCGCGCGCGTCGCGCCCGACCGATTCTTGCGCGCCTATGATCCGGTGACGGTCTTCTTCCCGAGCGACGTCGGGCCGAGGAACGGCGGTGCGGAGGACTCGCCACAAAAATATGTGACGATGATCCCGCAGCCTGCCGGCGAATGGCGCTGGCTCGGCCCGCGCGCGCTGCAGTTTCGTCCCGCCGGCGCCTGGAAGCCGCTGTCGCGCGTCGACGTGAAGCTCGGCGCGGCGGAAACCCGGCTTGTCGCGCTGCTGCCGACGCCGCGATCGACGTTGCCGGCCGAGGGCGCCGATCCGCAACTCGAATTGACGCAGATCGCGCTCACCTTCGCCGAGCCGGTCGATGTCGCCGCGCTGGCGCGGCTGCTCTCGATCGAAATCCGTCCGTCGCCGGGCGTTTCGCCGCAAGGCGGCCAAGTGCTCAGCGCTTCGGCCTATGAAATCCGGGCGCTGGAACGGGGCGAGCGCGCCGCGGAACAAACTTACGTCATCCGTTTCCGTGAACGGATCGCCGACGGCCGCGTCGCGATCCTGCGGCTGCGCCTTGCCGACGAAGCCGGGCTGGACGACCAGACATATGAATTGCGGCTGCGCACTGCGCCGCCCTTCGCCGTCACAGAGGCGAGTTGCGGGCGCGGCTGGAGCGACGACCGCGCCGATAGCGTGCTGCGCTGCGCGTCCTATCTCGTGACGCCGGAAAGCGGCGAAGACGAAGGCGGCGACGCGGCCATCCCCTATGCGCCAGCGAGCAAGCGGCGGCTCGCGCTCTCCTTCAACGCGACGCCCGAGACGTTCGACATCCTTCGCGCCCGCGAGGCGCTGCGGATCTCGCCGCCGGTCGACGATCTTGCCGTTGAGACCGACGGCAGGCGCGTGCGCGTCGCTGCGAAATTCCTATCGGATCAAGTTTACGAACTGTCGGTCGCGCAGGGCGCGCTGAAAGACTCGCAAGGACGCGCGCTCGCGAGCGCTTTCGCGCAGCGCTTCGCCTTCACCCGCGATGTCCCGGCGCTGCAGTGGGATGCGGGCTACGGCGTCGCCGAGCGGTTCGGTCCGCAACTTCTGCCGCTGCGCGGTCGCGGCTATGACCGCGCCGATATCCGCATCCACGCCATCGATCCGCTGTCGCGCGATTTCTTCCCCTTCCCGGCGCATGGCGTCGAGACGAGCGACTCCGACGCGCCGCCCTTGCCCGGCAATGAGCCGAAGTCATGGAGCGAGACTGCGAACATTGAGGCCGACGCGATCAAAGAGCGCCTCAAGTCGCTGGGGTCGCCCGCCGTGTCGCGGCTCGTCGACCTGCCGATTCGCCGCAACGGTCCCGACGCGAAATTCGGCGTCGATCTTAAGGAGGATTTCGCCAAGGTCGGCGGTCGCGATCAGCCGGGAACCTATCTCGTCGGGCTTCGCGCCGTCGATGACGACAAACGGCGCTGGCTGCGCGTGCAGATCACCGATCTTTCGCTGTCGGCCATCGAAGAACCGACGCGCGTGCGTTTCGCCGTCACCTCGCTCGCGACGACCCAGCCTGTCGGCAATGCGCAGATCCGCGTGGAGGGAGTCAGGGACGAAAAATTCGTCACGCTAGCAAGCGGAGTCACCGACGCTTCTGGCTTCTATTCCTGGACGCCCGACAAGCGCGGCGGGGCGCAAGCGCGTCGCATCGTGGTGAACAAGGGGCTCGACACGCTGGTCGTCGACCCTGACAGCGCGCCTTCGGAATATTCGCGGGAAATCTGGTCGAAGCCGGAATCGGAATGGCTCGCCTGGACAAGCACGGCGGACCCGCTGCGCGCCGAGAAGCCGCGCACGCTCTGCCATGTCTTCTCCGAGCGGCCGATCTACCGGCCGGAGGAAAGCGCACATATTAAAGGCTTCGTGCGTAGCTATCGCAGCGGCGCGCTGAGCCTGACCAAAACCGGCGGAACGCTCGTTGTAACAGGCCCCGGCAATCAGGAATGGCGCATTCCGGTCAAGCTCGACGCGAGCGGCGGTTTCTATCACAAATTCGACGCGCAAACTCAGGCGACCGGCGACTATTCAGCGCGGTTCGAACCGGATGCGCCGAAAAAAGCGAAGCAGCCGGAAGCGCAGAAGAGCGAAACGGAAGAAGCCGCTGAGGGAGAGAACGAAGCGGCGGCCGAGCCCGCGCAAGACATTTCTTGCGGCCAGTTCACTTTCAAGAAAGAAGCTTATCGCCTGCCGACTTTTGAAGTCGTCCTGAACGCGCCGCAGACCGTCGCGCTTGACGGAACTTTCGACGTCGATCTGCTCGCCCGCTATTTCGCTGGCGGACTTGCCGCTGAGCGTCCGGTCAAATGGCGCGCCGCGCAATTTCCGCACATCTTCACGCCGCCCGGCCGCGAAGGCTTTCTGTTTTCATCCGACGCGCGCTTCTCGGGCGACGGCAAATTCAAATCCACCGCGGTGCTGGAGCGCGATCAGCGCACCGACGCCGGCGGCGCCGCCCGCATGACCTTCGACACGACGATCGAACCGACGGCGCAGCCCCGCCGTTATTCCATCGAAGCGACAGTCACGGGCGACGACGGCGTCGAAGTGCGAAATGTGCAAAACGTCATCGCGCTGCCGCCGTTCGTGCTCGGCGTCAAGACGAAGCGCTATGTCGAGCGTCCCGGCGCTGTGACGCCGGAGCTCGTCGCCATTGACGGCAAAGGCGACGCATTCGTCGGTCTCGAGATGACGCTGCGCCTCATCAAGCGCAACTGGATTTCGACGCTGCAAGCGTCCGACTTCGCCCAGGGCGCGGCGAAATATGTCACGCAGACGCAGGACGACGTCCTGATCGAACGCAAGGTGACGAGCGCCAAGGACGCGCAAAAGGTCGAATTAGAGGCGCGCGACGCCGGCGTCTATGTCGTGCAGCTTGAGGCCTATGACAGGCTCAAACGCCGGCAACAGGTGAGCGTCGACTTTTTCGTCGGCGGCGATACGCCCGTCACCTTCGCGCGGCCGCCGGCCGAATCCGCGACGATCACGACCGACAAGGACAAATATGCGCCGGGCGAAACGGCGACGCTCATCATCCAATCGCCGTTCCAGAATGCGCGCGCGCTCGCCATCGTCGAACAGCCCAGCGGCGTCTACGACTATGAGTTCGTCGACATCGCCAATGGCTTCGGCCGCTATACGCTGCCCGTAAAAAAAGAGCAGTTGCCCAAGCTCGCTGTGCACTTTCTGATCATGCGCGGACGGTTGAAGGACGCGCCGACACAGCCGACGGCGACATTCGACCAAGGTAAGCCCGTCACCATCGCCGCGACCAAATGGATCGAGGTGACGTCGGTCAAGAACATCGTCAATGTGAAGATCGAACATCCGGTCAAGGCGCGCCCAGGCGAAGCGATCGAGGTCGCGCTGCGGCTTTCCGACGACGCGGGCAAGCCGCTCGCCGGCGAAGCGACCTTTTGGATGGTCGATCAGGCGGTGCTGTCGCTCGCCAAGGAACGGCCGCTCGATCCCCTGCCCGATTTCATCGTCGAGCGCGAAACCAAAATGGCGGCGCGCGATACGCGCAACATGGCCTTTGGCGTCATTCCGCTGGAGGAGATCGCCGGCGGCGACGGCGACGAGTTGCAGGAATGGGGCGCCGAGAACAATATTTCCGTGCGCAAGAATTTCACGCCCGTGCCGATCTATCTGCCGAGCGTGAAGATCGGCCCCGACGGCGTCGCCAAAATCAAGGTGCAGCTTCCCGATACGCTGACCATATTCAAGCTGCGCGCCAAGGCGGTGAGCGGGCCGGACCGTTTCGGCGCCGCGGGTGGGGAAATGCTGATCCGGCAGGCGCTCGTCGCGCAGCCGGCGCTGCCGCGCTTCATCCGGCCGGGCGACAGTTTCGACATTGGCCTTGTCGCGCGCATCGTCGAAGGACCCGGCGGCGCCGGCAAGGCCTCGATCGCGGCGCCGGCGCTGACGCTCTTAGGCGAAACGAGCCGCAAGATCGACTGGACACAGAACAAGCCCGTGCGCGTCGATCTGCGGGCGCAGGCGCCGGTAGATCTTGTACGTGAGGCGACGCTCGGCTTCCGC
The DNA here is from genome assembly GCF_021731785.1 of Methylocystis sp. Classification (GTDB taxonomy): domain Bacteria; phylum Pseudomonadota; class Alphaproteobacteria; order Rhizobiales; family Beijerinckiaceae; genus Methylocystis. The sequence continues at coordinate 14,400 of NZ_JAKFWS010000060.1, read as the reverse complement.
ATCGAGCGCGACGCCGATCATGCGGAAGACGCCGTCGAGATCGCTCTGCCGGTGAAAGAAGATCGCGAAGAGACGCGACGCTTCGAATTGGTCGAGATCGCTCCGGGTGAAACCAAGACGCTTGCGCCTTCTGGCGAGCGGGCGCGGCCGGGCAGTTTCTCGCGCGAGACGATCGTCGCCGCCGACCCCTCGCTCGTGAGACTCGTCGCCGGATTGAATGCGCTCGTCGAATATCCCTATGGCTGCACCGAGCAACGTCTGTCGCTCGCACGAGGCGGACTGGCGCTGAAAAGTTTCGGGCCGATTCTTGCGGCGGCGGGGCTCGAGGATCGCGTCTCCGCCAACGTAAAATCGATGGCGCAGATCATCGATCAGTCGATTGACGCCGACGGGCTCGTCGCCTTCTGGCCGCGCGCGCGCGGCAACGTCTCGCTGACCGCCTGGTCTTATGATTTCCTCGCGCGGGCGGAGCGCGCCGGCGAGCCGATCGACAAGACGCTTCTCGATCGTCTCGCCAATATCCTGAAATTGTCGTTGCGCTCCGATTATCCGCGACTGATGTCAGGCGATGAATTGCGCGAACGCGTCGAGGCGCTGTCGGCGCTTGCCGAAGGCGGCAAGCTCGACGACGCTTACGTCGCCGAATTTGCGCGCCGCGCCGACTTCCTGCCTAATATCAGCGTCGCGCAGATGGCCTCCGCCGCCGCACTTCTCCCCAATGTCGATCAGCGCGCGCTTGCTGCGCTCATCGAGACGATGTGGAGCCGGGTGAAATTCGCCAGCCGCAACGGCGTGCAGGTCTATGCGGGACAGGCGGCCGAGAGCGCCTCGCCCATCATTCTACCTTCCGAGACCCGCAGTCTCGCCGAAATGGTGCGCGCCGTGGCGCTGACGGCCTCGGGCGATCCGCGCGCCAATGCGCTGCGTGAAGCCCTATTGCGGCTTGGCGAAGGCGACGGTTGGGGAACGACCAACGCCGACGCCGCCGCCATCGAAGCGCTCGCCGAAGGCTGGCGACGGCCGACCGCGCCGATCGCCGTGCGCTTCAATGATGGCGGACAGGATCGCGCGCTGACGCTCGACGCCAACAATCCGGTCCTCCGGCATGTGTCGCGGAGCGATGCGCCGCTGAAGATCGCCAACGGCTCCAATGCGCCGCTCGTCGCGATCATCGAGACGAGCTACACGCCGGCTGAACCCGGCGCGAAGGCGCAACCGACGAGCGGCGGCTTCACGATCGTGAGACAGAGCTGGCGCATCGAAAGCGGCAAGGTGCCGGAAAAAATCGAATCGCGCGACGGCGTTCTGCAGATGAAGCAGGGCGACCTCATCGAGGAGACGGCGGAAGTGGTCAATCCCGAGGATCGCACCCATATCGCGATCTCGATCCCGCTCGCCGCCGGCTACGAGCCGGTCAATCCCAACATCGCCACCGCGCCCGCCGAGGCGCAGCCCTCGTTCGCGCCGACGCTGCAACCAAGCTGGGTCTCCTTTGGCGACGACCGCGTGTTCTACGCATACGATTCGCTGCCGAAGGGAACCTACCGCTTCGCCTTTCGCCTACGCGCGCAGACGGCGGGCGCCTATACGCAGCCGCCGGCGCTTGTCGAGGCGATGTACAAGAAGGGCCTGCGCGCGACAAGCGCGGGGGCGAGGGTGGAGGTCGGGAAGTAATGACTGTTGGCGACGCTGCGCCGATGCGCCCCTTCTCCCGCTCGCGGGAGAAGGTGTCATGCGGAGCATGACGGATGAGGGTCGCTTGGTTCACCCTCACCCGACCCCGCTTCGCGGGGCCACCCTCTCGCGCGTGGGGGAGAGGGTTCGCGAACTGGATCTTTCTTGCTCTTACTGCAGCTTTGATATCAGGCGCCGCCTGGGTCTCGCATGAGGCGTTGTCGCGCGCCGATCTTGTCTCTCCCCGCGCAAGTTCGATCGTTTACGACCGCAACGGCGCCTTTCTGACGCAGATCGGCGAGAAGACTCGCGACTCCGCGACGGGGAAGCCGCGCGTCGACTACGGCTACTGGCCGCTCAAGACCGTCCCGCAAAGAATTGCGCGTGCGACGCTCGCTCTCGAAGATCGCCGCTTTTACGATCATCCGGGCGTCGACCTCCGTGCGCTGCTGCGTGCCGCATGGCGCAATCTCACCTCGCGCGGCAGACGCGAAGGCGCCTCGACCATCGCCATGCAGGTCGCGCGCATGCAGGGCGAGCGGCCGCGCTCATTCGGCGAAAAGCTGATGCAGGCGGCGACGGCGCTCGCCATCGTCGCGCGTCACGGACATGAGACGACGCTCGCCCATTATCTGCGGCTTGCGCCCTACGGGCTGAACGGGCACGGCGTCGCCTACGCCGCGCGCTTTTATTTCGACAAGCCGGTCGACGATCTCTCCTGGGCGCAGGCGGCGCTGCTCGCCGCCATCCCGCAGTCGCCTGGGCGAATGAACATCACGCGCGAAAACGGCCTCGCATTGGCGGCGGCGCGCGCAAGATGCGCCATCGCACGGCTCGAAACAGAAGGCGCGCTCGACGCCTCGCAGGCGGCGCTGGCGCGCGCCGAGCTCGATCACAAGCGACCGCTCGACGCCAGGCGCCGCCCCGAGACATTGCAACTTGCGTTAGTTTACGAAGCGCTCGCGCGCGAGGGCCTGGCGCGGCCCGTCGCTGACGGCGACCGGCGCATCCATGCGACGATCGATATGGCGGTCGAACGCGACGCGCTGCGGCTTGCCCGCCGCTATCTTGCGAATTTTCGCGGTCGCGGCGCGCGGCAAGTCGCGGTTTTGGTCGTCGAACGCGGAACCAACGCCGTCATCGCCGATGTCGGCTCATCCGACTATAACGACCCACAGGCAGGCGCCTTCGATTTCACCCGCGTGCGGCGTTCGCCCGGCTCGACGTTGAAGCCGTTCGTTTATGCGCTGGCCTTCGAGCGCGGCGTTCTCAAGACGACGGATCTCTTGAACGACATTCCCGAAGGCGCGTCGGGCGTATCGAACGCCGACGGACTCTATCTCGGGCCGCTGACGCCGCGTCAAGCCCTCGCCAATTCCCGCAATGTGCCGGCGACCAATCTGCTGAGGCGCGTCGGGCTTGAGGCGAACTTCAATTTCTTGCGCGACCTCGGGCTGCATGATCTCGAAACGCCGGCGGAGAGTTTTGGAATTTCGATGGCGATCGGCGCGCTGCCGACGCGGCTCGAGGATGTGATGCGCGCCTATGCCGCGCTCGCCGATGACGGGATCATGCGCGAACTTGCATTCACGCGCGATGACGCGCGACGGCCGCCGCGGCGCGTCTTGTCGATCGATAGCGCGCGGCTCGTCGCTTCGATGCTCGCCGACCCCCAGGCGCGGCTTCCCTCCTTTCCGCGCTACGGCCCGCTCGAATATCCCTTCGCCGTCGCGGTGAAGACCGGCACGTCGCAAGCCTATCGCGACGCCTGGACGATCGCCTTCTCGCACAAATTCATCGTCGGCGTGTGGATCGGGCGCGGCGACGCCGGCGCCATGCGGGCGATGACAGGCGTGTCATCGGCGGCGCGGCTCGCCCATGCCGTGCTCGCGAAGCTGCATGACGCGAGGCCCGGAGATATCGGCCCGGAAACATTTGCGCCGCCGCCGGGACGCATCGCCATCGACCTCTGTCGCGCCGGCGACGGCGGCGATTGCACGCAAACGCTGCGCGAATGGGTGAAGCCGGCGGAAGCGCGAGCGGCGGAGGCTCACGCTACGAATGCTCATTTTGACGAACCGGCTGCGCGTCTGGCGCCGACGGACGCATCGGACGTCGAATTCGGACAGCGCCGCGAGCGAGGCGCCGCGCCGCTCGTCATCGCGACGCCGGAACACAATACGCATATCTGGCGAAACCCGGAGCAGCCGGAACGCTTGAACCGTCTCGCGTTGAAACTCGCGCCGTCAGGCGCAGATGCGCAGATCGTCTGGACGGTCGACGGCAAGCCTTTCGCGACGGCGCAGGCGGACGAGACCGTATTCTGGCCGATGACGCCCGGCAAACATCGCATTCAGGCGCGGCTTGCGCTCGCCCCCGTCGCGTCGCGCGCGGTCAGGATTGTGATCGAGTGAAGAGAGCCCAGGCGTCATCCCCACAGGCCAAAAGCCTGTCGGGAGTCCACGGGCGCGTCATCATCAGTGTTTTTTGCTGGATTCCCGATCGCGCTTCGCGCAGCGGCAATGACATCGCGCGCTCACCCTGCCGCGGTGATGCGCTCGATTTCCGCGCCGCAGCCGCGCAGCTTCTTCTCCAGCCGCTCGAAGCCACGATCGAGATGATAGACGCGGTTGATCGTCGTCTCGCCGCGCGCGGCGAGCGCGGCAATGACAAGGGAGACTGAAGCGCGCAGATCGGTCGCCATCACCGGCGCGCCTTCGAGATGATCGGCGCCCGTGACAATCGCCGTATCGCCTTCAAGCTTGATATGGGCGCCAAGCCGCGCAAGCTCCTGGACATGCATGAAGCGGTTTTCGAAAATCGTCTCGGTGATCCGCGAGACCCCCTTGGCGCGGGTCATCAGCGCCATGAACTGCGCCTGCAAATCGGTCGGAAAGGCCGGGAACGGCGCGGTCTCGACGCTGACCGGCGAAATGCCGGCGCCGTTACGGGTCACGCGCAGTCCCTCATTCGTCTCGGTGACGCTGGCGCCGGTCTGCTGCAGCGCATCGAGCGCCGCCTGCAGAAGATCGGCGCGGGCGCCGGCGAGAAGAACGTCGCCGCCCGCCATCGCCACCGCCATGGCGTAGGTGCCGGCTTCGATGCGGTCGGGCATGACCGCGTGTCTTGCGCCATAGAGCGAGCCGACGCCTTCGATCTCGATTGTCGACTGGCCGGCGTGCTTGATGCGCGCGCCCATTTTCACGAGGCAGTCGGCGAGATCGACGACTTCCGGCTCCCGCGCGGCATTACGCAGCACAGTGGTTCCGCGCGCCAGCGACGCCGCCATCAGCGCCGTATGCGTGCCGCCGACAGTGACCTTGGGAAAGTCGATCTCGGCGCCGACAAGGCCGTCCTTCGCCGTTGCGACGACGTAACCGTTCTCGATGTCGATCTTGGCGCCAAGTTTTTCCAGCGCCATGAGGAGAAGATCAACCGGACGCGTGCCGATGGCGCAGCCGCCGGGCAGCGAAACGCGCGCCTCGCCACATCGCGCAAGCAGCGGCGCAAGCACCCAGAAGCTCGCGCGCATGCGCGAAACCAGTTCATAGGGCGCGGTCGTGTCGACGATCTCGCGCGCGGTGAGATGAACGGTGCGGCCTGCGTCGACCGACTCACCGGTGCGCTTGCCGGCGATGGCGTAATCGACGCCATGATTGCCGAGGATGCGCTCGAGGAGCGTGACATCGGCGAGGAGCGGCATGTTGGCGAGCGTCACGGTCTCGCGAGAGAGGAGCGAAGCGATCATCAACGGCAAGGCGGCGTTCTTGGCGCCGGAGATGGGGATGACGCCGTTAAGCCGGCTTCCGCCGACGATCTTTATCTTGTCCATCACCCCTCGCTGTCGGTTTTCGAGCGCCCGCGCTTCGTCTGCGCCGACTCTTTCAGTGCGCGTTCGCGCGCCTTGCGGCGGGCGATATTGGCGCGTAGCGCAGCGGCGAGCGCCGCTCTCTTCTTCGGCGCGCCGTTAGGCTTCGGGCCAAAATCCGCCCCTTTTTGGGCGACCCTTCGCTGCTCGTCGTCGTCGCTGGCCATATCGTGCGAACCATGCTCCTAAGGCCCTGGGTTAGTAGAGCTTTGTCCCGAGGGGGGCAAGGCGCGCTTCGGCCGCCCGAACAACGCGGCGCGCCGCCAGGCGCGCGGAGTCTGGCCAGTCCAGCCGACGAACGCGCGCGAAAAATGCGCGGCGTCGGAATAGCCGAGTTCATAGGCGATCTGCGTGATCGGCGTCGCGCCGCGGCTTAATTGCGCTTGGGCCTTCGCAAGAACGACGCGGCGGCGAATCGCTTCGAAGCTCTCGCCCGCTTCAGCGAGCCGGCGTTGCAAGCTGCGCGGCGAAAGCCCCAGGCGTCGGCGGACATAATCAATCGTAGGATGGCGCTCCAGCAGCGCGAGTTCTACGAGGCGTTCGACGCCTGCGGAAAAATCTGTCGGCGCCGCAACATCGTCAACGCGCGCGTCGATCGGATCGACGCACGCGAAATTGGCGTTGCGCAAACATTCAGCTGGAAAGATCAGCGCGGCTTTTTCTCCGGCGACGATTTCGCAGCCCAGAATGTCTTCCAGCGCCGCACGCTCCAGCGGCTTTTGCGGCAGCGTCGCCCGCAGCGGCGCGCCGACCGCAAAATGTTTGAGGGCCGAGAGCATATAGCCGAAGGCGAGCAATTCGTTCTTCTGTCGCCCGACGGGCGCATCATCCAAGATTTCGTATGTCCAAACCGTGAGACGCCGCGAGCCGCTTTCAGTCTGAGTCAAATTCATATGCGTCATGGATTGCAACATCGAGCGAATGCCAGAATTGCACCGCTCAATGGCGTCTGCGAGCGTCGGCGCCGTTCGCACGCGTCTGCCAAAGACGCCGAGCCCTTGCATGCCGGCCTGAGTGGAAAGGCGCAGCGGCAACGCCTCGTCATCCAATTCGCGCGCGGCGTGCTCGACGAGCGCGAGTTGGTCTCTCAGCAGGATGAATTGCTCCGGCGCCTCGATCAGCCGCAGGGGCAGTTCCGCCTTGCGGAAGACGCGTGCGACCGAGCCGCCGGCCCGCTCGAAAGCCTCTGCGACCGGTCCCATCGAACGCGCCTTCGTGAATCCGACCGCGCCCACTGATTGCCTCCTGCACCGCAAAAGTTTCACCGCTGTCGTGAAATGGCAAGTTTTTCGCCCCCTCTGCGCCTAGCTTGGTTTGTCGGCAAAATCGAAGGAGGCGACTGGATGATCGGCGTTTGGACGCATCACGCGCAAACATTTTTGCTCGTTCTCGCGGCGTTAACCCTGGTTCTCTTCTCGATTCCGATTGCCTTCGCGCCGCTTCTGTGGGCGCGCCTCGTCGGCTGGCGCATTCCCGAAAGCCGCGACCTCGCTCTTTATTTCGGCCGATGTCTTGGCGCGTTCGCCCTGATATTGAACTTCTTCATGTTCCGCGCCGCGTTGACGGCCGAAGCCATGACGCCGACATTCGAGTTTATGGCGATGGTCTGGACCTTGATGATCGCTGTGCACATCATTGGCGCGATCCAGCGCGTTCAGCCGGTTATCGAGACGCTCGAAATCGGCTTCTGGATTGCGTTGGCGCTGCTGACTGCGGCCTTCTGGCCAGTTCCAAGCTGATTAGATCGCTCGCACCGCGAGCGTCGCATTGATGCCGCCGAAGGCGAAAGAATTCGACATCGCGACGCGAATCGGCATCTTGCGCGCGACATTGGGAATGGCGTCGACCTCGCATTTGGGATCAGGCTCGAGGAAATTGATCGTGGGCGGCGCGATCTGATCGCGCAGCGCGAAAATCGTGATCGCAAGCTCAAGTCCGCCGCTTGCGCCGAGCGCATGGCCATGCACGGGCTTGGTGGAAGACACCGGCGGCGGCCTGTCGCCGAAAACGGCGCGCATCGCCTGCGATTCGGTGATGTCGTTGGCGTAGGTCGCCGTGCCGTGGGCGTTGAGATAATCGACGTCTCCGGGCTCCAGTCCGGCGCTTTCAAGCGCCAGCCGCATGCAGCGCGACGGACCTTCGACATCGGCGCGCAGAGGATCGAAGGCGTCGCTGGTCGTGCCGTAGCCCACGAGTTCGCAGAGCGGCGTTGCGCCGCGCGCTTGCGCCGCCTCCAACGTCTCCAGAATGAAGACCGCTGCGCCTTCGCCGAGAGTCATGCCGTTGCGCTTTTGCGAGAACGGACGGCAGAGATCGGGGGTCAAGACGCGCAGCGCCTCCCACGAACGAATCGCGCCATTGGTCACGCAGGCCTCGGCGCCGCCGGCGATGGCGCGATCGGCGCGGCCGGCCCGCAGCATTTCAAAGGCTTCGCCGATCGCCTGAGTAGCGGAAGAGCAGGCAGAGGCAAGGGCGAAGGTCGGGCCCTTGGCGCCGTAGCGCATGCCGAGAGTCGTCGGCGCGGCGCTCGGTATGAGACGCGGCACGGTCAGCGTGTCCGGCCGGGTTTCGATCTTATATTCCTGATAGGCGTTGTTATCGATCGTCGTGGCGCCGCCGATGCCGGTGCCGATAATGACCGCCGTTCGCGGCCCGCCGACCTCCTTGCCCTCGAACCCGGCCTGCGCCAACGCCTCGTCGGCGGCGACGATGGAGAATTGCGTGAACGGATCGCAATAGGGCAGCAGTTCGGCTCCGATATAGGCCGCGGGATCAAAATCCGGGACCTGCGCGGCGATTCCGATTCGTCCGGTGAACGGGCGCGGCAATTTCACCGGCCGCACGCAGGACACGCCGTCGCGCGCCGCACGCCATAGCGCCGCCGCGCCAACGCCGGCGGCGGACACCGCGCCCATTCCGGTAATGACGATTCTGTGCGCGGCGCTCTGTTGCGGCATCAGCATTCAATCCCTGCTTGAATTCAATCAGCCGCGGCCTCGCGCCGGGTCTGAAAAAGCCTCTTCATCTTCTTATTGAAGCGCGCGCCTGCGTCAAACGACCGGTCGCGCGCGCCCCTGGCTTGGCCCCCGCGCGCTCAACAGACGCGCGCGAAATTGTGTCATTTCAAGAAGCGCTATTCGAGCAGTTTTTGCAATTCGGCGCGCAGACCATCGGCGACGTCGGGCCGCGCCAGCCCGAATGCGACATTGGCCGCGAGAAATCCTAGCTTGGAGCCCGTGTCATAGGTGCGTCCGTCGAAGCGCACGGCGTGAAAGGGCCGCGTCTTGGCAAGATGAATCATGGCGTCGGTGAGCTGGATTTCGCCTCCCGCGCCTTGCTCATGCTTTTCAAGCAATGCAAAAATTTCGGGCTCGAGGATATAGCGGCCGGAGATGATGAAATTGCTGGGCGCCGCACCCTGCGGCGGCTTCTCGACCATGCCGGTGATTTCAAATGTCGAGCCGTAATCCTTGCCGCGCGCCACGATGCCGTATTGATGCGTCTCTTCCGGCTTCACTTCCTCGACCGCGATAATATTGCCGCCATGCTTTTCATATGCCGCGACCGCCTCCGCGAGGCAGCGCCCGCTCTTGCCTCGCGCGGGAAGCGTGAGCATGTCGGGCAGAAGCACCGCGAAAGGCTCGTCGCCGATAATGTCGCGCGCGCACCACACGGCATGGCCGAGACCAAGCGGCGCCTGCTGACGGGTGAAGCTCGTCGCGCCGGCGGCTGGCAAGTCCGACATCAGAGCTTCATATTCCTTAGACTTGTTGCGGCGGCGCAGCGTGTCCTCAAGCTCATAAGCCATGTCGAAGTGATCTTCGATCGCCCCCTTGCCGCGCCCGGTGACGAAAACGAAATGTTCTATTCCGGCCTCTCGCGCCTCGTCCACGACATGCTGCACGACCGGACGGTCGACGACGGTCAGCATCTCCTTCGGCACGGCCTTGGTGGCGGGCAGGAAGCGCGTGCCGAGTCCGGCGACGGGGAAAACAGCCTTGCGAATGCGTTTGCTCATGAAGAGGCCCATTGAGATGGCGGGGGTAGCGACGACGCCGGGGCGTGTAGCACGGTTTCGCCGGTTGGTAGAACTTGCTGCAAATGTCGCAGGCCAACGCTCGCCGGGGCGCGGCGTGCGCAAGTCAGACGCAGGACATTAGAGGAAGGTTGCTGGCATGACGGTTTTGGTGACGGGCGGGGCCGGCTATATCGGCAGTCACACGGTTCTCGAACTGCTCGACGCCGGCGAATCAGCGCCCATCGTGCTCGACGATCTGTCGACCGGCTTTCGCTGGTCGGTTGCCGACGGCGCGTCGCTGGTCGTCGGCGATTTCGGCGATGAGAGCCTCGTTTCGGATTTGATCAAGCGCCACGGCGTCGATGAGATCATTCACTTCGCCGCAAAAATCGTCGTCCCCGACTCGGTCGCCGATCCGCTGGGTTATTATCTCAACAATACGGCGAAAGCGCGCACGCTGCTCGCGACGTCGGTCGCATGCGGGGTCAAGCGCTTCGTCTTTTCGTCGACAGCCGCGGTCTACGGCGATCCGCTGCAGAATCCGGTGACCGAGGACGAGCCCTTGAAGCCTGTTTCGCCCTATGGGCGATCGAAGCTCATGGTCGAATGGATGCTGGAGGACACGGCCCGCGCGCATGGTCTCGCCTATGCCGCGCTTCGCTATTTCAACGTCGCCGGCGCCGATCCGAAGGGACGCGCGGGACAGTCGACGCCGACCGCTACGCATCTCATCAAGGTCGCGGCGCAAGCGGCGCTCGGCCTGCGCAAGAAGCTGCAGGTGTTCGGCGACGACTACCCCACACCCGACGGCACATGCGTGCGCGATTATATCCAGGTCACCGATCTTTCGCGCGCGCACCTCGACGCCCTGCGCCATCTGCGCGACGGCGGCGCCAATCTCACGGCGAACTGCGGCTATGAGCGCGGGTTTTCGGTGCTCGAAGTCATCGAATCGGTGAAGCGGGTGTCTGGCGTCGATTTCGACGTCGAAATCGCGCCGCGCCGTCCGGGCGACCCCGCCGCGATCATCGCCGCGAATGGCAGAATCCGTCGGACGCTCGGCTGGACGCCGCAATATGACGATCTCGACGAAATCGTTCGCCAGGCGCTCGACTGGGAGAAGCGCCTGATGGCGCGCGGCGGCTGATAGATGGTCCAGTTACACTTAAGCGACTTATGAAGTTTTGATTGCATCCGCCGCCGCGCGATGTTAGTTAAGCAAATGCCTAAGCGTTCGGAGAAGCTCGATCTCATGTTCTCTGTGCTCGCCGATCCGACGCGGCGCGCCATGATCGAGCGCCTTGCGCGCGGGCCGGCGAATGTCAGCGAATTGGCCAGACCGCTTAAGATGTCGCTCCCCGCAGTCACGCAGCATTTGCAGACTCTAGAGCAAAGCGGGTTGGTGACGAGCCGTAAGGTCGGGCGCGTGCGCACCTGCCGCATCCAGCCAAAGCGGTTCGACGCCGCGCAGGCGTGGCTCGGCCGACAACGTGCGGAATGGGAAGCGCGTTTCGATCGCTTGGACGCATTCTTAGAAAAAAGCGAGGAGAAGGATGAACGATCAAAGCCTCGATCTTGAAATTTCGCGCTTCCTGAATGTCCCTCGCGCACGTGTCTGGCGGGCGTGGGCCGACCCGGCAATTTTGAAGGAATGGTGGTGCCCGCGACCTTGGAAAACGGAGATCCGCGCTTTCGACCTTTTTCCTGGCGGCGCCTTTCACACTTTCATGAGTGGGCCCGACGGGGGAGAAAGCGACAATCCGGGCTGTTTTCTCGATATTGCGCCACAAGAGCGCATTGTCTTCACGTCAATGCTGCTTGGCGGCTGGCGTCCGGCGTCGCCGTGGCTCGCATTTACCGCGTCCTGACGATGGCCGACGAGGGCTCGGGAACGCGCTACATCGCCCGCGTCATGCATAAGAGCGACGCCGAGCGCCGGCGGCACGAAGAGCTGGGATTCTATGACGGCTGGGGCGCATGCATCACGCAACTCGAAGAGGCGGCACAGGGTATTTCTTGAATTCCCCGTCGCTGGGGGACGCGCAACGGAATTTTTTTAGAAAACGCGCTGTGCTAAACAGGGCGCGCGCGGTCCCGTAGCTCAGCAGGATAGAGCAGCGGTTTCCTAAACCGAAGGTCAGGGGTTCGAATCCCTTCGGGACCGCCACACTAACAGTCTGAAAAGCAACCAACAACCAGTGCTCGATTTGGCGCGGTGGCGATAGGCGGTAAGACCAAGAGGGCACCGCGAGGGCACGGGCCGCCGAATTAGCCTATGGAGCGCTCGAAAGCGTTGCGGTCAGCAATACTTGTTCCCCCCCGTGCGACATGACTTGAGGTAGATGTGTGCGGACAAGGCTCGCGCATCGCAACGATGATTTGGAAGCCAGGAGATGCGAAAGGAGGGGCTGCAATTTTTTCGCAGGGCGGAGTATTCTCCAATAATCTGAATTATTCGCCAAACGTTATAGTTCGTTTGTTTGAGCGGAGCGCCCTTCATTATGGACAGAATTTGGTCGTTTATCCGTTCGCCGGAGAACCGTAACCTGCTGTCTTGGCTCGGTGGCGGAATTGTCGCCGTCATTGCGGGTCTTTGGACGGTCTTCGTTTATTTGTTCCCTCCGAAGACGGACGCTCCATCAAATACGGGCTCGGTGACCGCGGATTGTGGGAGCGTTGCGCAGCGGGGGTCGAGCTGGTTTTCGTCAGTGACGATCACCGGATCGCGCGATTGCAGGAACGTCGTTCCCGGGCCCAACGAGAAGAAGTGAGGGGCGCGACATGGGGGCAATTTCCTGGGTTCGCAGAGCTTTCCTGATCGCAGCGTCTCGGCGCGTGCCGCGCCTCGTCTTTGCGAGCGCCGCGTGGAGCGCGCTTGTTGCGGTGTCGGCCGCGCGGGCGGAGATCAAGGCGACGGATTGTTCGATCGCGATCAGCGGAACGACGGCTTTTTCGAGCCAAACCATTCATTGCCTGAGCGACGATCAGATCGGCCGCGTCATCGAGGTTTTGGTCAAACGCGGCGTCATCTTGCGGGCGGAGGACGCGGGTCTGGGGATTGCGACGGTGCGGACGCTGGCCAAGCGACTGAAGCCGACGCAGCAGCTTGATGACGTCCAGGCGACCGTTGAATTGTCGCATGCGGTCGACGTCGCGCTGTCCTTGGTGGCTCAAGGGGCGCAGCCTTCTGGCGACGTGCTGATCGACGAAACGCTGCGGCGGGTCGCCGAGCGCACGAAGGCGAACGACGCCGCCGGGGCGACACGGGCGGCGGAGGCGGGATATGCCCAATGGGAGAAGGAGGAGTCGGAACGGCGGACGAGCGCCGTGGCGCGGGGCGTGAAGTTGCTCGAGGCGGCACTCCAAACCGACCTATTACGCTTCGACGCGGAGGCGGCGGCGCAGCGGATAGAGAAAATCGTCTCGCTTGAACATGAAAGCGGTCCCGAGGCGCGATTTGCGGCGCTGCAACGGCGGCAAGATCAATTCTTTGTCGAGGGGCGCGACAAGGGCGTCAATTTTTCGCTGCAAGTCGCGATTGCGATCGCGCGCCGCGAGTTCTCGCTGGCGCGAGAAGCGGACGAGCGCGGGATGGCCCTCAACAATCTCGGCAATGCGCTTCAAACGCTTGGCGAGCGCGAGCGCGGGACGGATAAGCTCAATGAGGCGGTCGCCGCCTATCGCGCGGCGCTGAAGGAAAATACCCGCGACCGCGTTCCGCTCCAATGGGCGATGACGCAGATGAACCTCGGCGCTGCGCTTCAAACGCTTGGCGAGCGCGAGAGCGGGACGGATAAGCTCAATGAGGCGGTCGCCGCCTATCGCGAGGCGCTGAAGGAATATTCCCGCGACCGCGTTCCGCTCGACTGGGCGATGACGCAGATGAACCTCGGCAATGCGCTTCAAACGCTTGGCGAGCGCGAGAGCGGGACGGATAAGCTCAATGAGGCGGTCGCCGCCTATCGCGAGGCGCTGAAGGAAAGAACGCGCGACCGCGTTCCGCTCCAATGGGCGATGACGCAGATGAACCTCGGCACTGCGCTTAAAAGGCTTGGCGAGCGCGAGAGCGGGACGGAGAGGCTCAATGAGGCGGTCGCCGCCTATCGCGAGGCGCTGAAGGAGAGAACCCGCGACCGCGTTCCGCTCGACTGGGCGAGGACGCAGATGAACCTCGGCACTGCGCTTCAAAGGCTTGGCGAGCGCGAGAGCGGGACGGATAAGCTAAAAGAGGCGGTCGCCGCCTATCGCGAGGCGCTGAAGGAGAGAACGCGCGACCGAGTTCCGCTCCAATGGGCGATGACGCAGATGAACCTCGGCAATGCGCTTGCAACGCTTGGCGAGCGCGAGAGCGGGACGGATAAGCTCAATGAGGCGGTCGCCGCCTATCGCGGGGCGCTGAAGGAATATTCCCGCGACCGCGTTCCGCTCGACTGGGCGACGACGCAGATGAACCTCGGCGTTGCGCTTCAAACACTTGGCGAGCGCGAGAGCGGGACGGATAAGCTCAATGAGGCGGTCGCCGCCTATCGCGAGGCGCTGAAGGAGAGAACGCGCGACCGCGTTCCGCTCGACTGGGCGATGACGCAGATGAACCTCGGCAATGCGCTTGAAACGCTTGGCGAGCGCGAGAGCGGGACGGATAAGCTAAAAGAGGCGGTCGCCGCCTTTAACGAGGCGCTGAAGGAATATACCCGCGACCGCGTGCCACTCTACTGGGCGAGGACCACGGGCAATCAGGGCGTAGCGCTGATGCGTCTCGCCGAACGTCAAAAAAATGCGCAAACGGCGGCGACGGCGCTTCGACAGATCGACGCCGCGCGCGAAGTCATGCGCGCCGGCG
>NZ_JAKFWS010000136.1 GCF_021731785.1 Methylocystis sp. | reverse complement strand
CGAGCTCGAAGACATGCTGATGGAGCACGGCATCATGAAGGCGGTCGACGAGAGCCAGATCGGCAAGACCGCCGCCGAACTCCAGGCCATCGCCTAACCCTCAATGCATGAGCGTCGGCCTCCCATATGCCGGAGGCCGAGCTGAAAATCGCGAAACAAAGAGGAGCCATCAAATGAGTGTCTCGCCAACATTGAGCGTCGCGGAGATCAAGGACCGCAACAAAGCGCTCATCGAGGAAGTTCTGAAGGTTTATCCGGAGAAGACCGCCAAGCGCCGCGCCAAGCACCTCAACGTGCATCAGGAAGGCAAGCCGGATTGCGGCGTGAAGTCGAACATCAAGTCGATCCCCGGCGTGATGACCATTCGCGGCTGCGCTTACGCCGGCTCGAAGGGCGTGGTCTGGGGTCCGATCAAGGACATGATCCACATCAGCCACGGCCCGGTCGGCTGCGGCCAATATTCCTGGGCGGCGCGCCGCAACTATTACATCGGCACGACCGGCATCGACACTTTCGTCACGATGCAGTTCACCTCCGACTTCCAGGAAAAGGACATCGTCTTCGGCGGCGACAAGAAGCTCGCCAAGATCATGGACGAGATCCAGGAGCTGTTCCCGCTGAACAACGGCATCACCGTTCAGTCGGAATGCCCGATCGGCCTGATCGGCGACGATATCGAAGCGGTGTCGAAGGCCAAGTCGAAGGAATATGACGGCAAGACCATCGTCCCGGTGCGTTGCGAGGGCTTCCGCGGCGTCTCTCAATCGCTCGGCCATCATATCGCCAACGACGCGATCCGCGATTGGGTGTTCGACAAAATCGCTCCCGACGCCGCGCCGCGCTTCGAACCCACGCCCTATGACGTCGCCATCATCGGCGACTACAACATCGGCGGCGACGCCTGGTCCTCACGCATTCTGCTGGAAGAGATGGGCTTGCGCGTGATCGCGCAATGGTCGGGCGACGGCAGCCTCGCGGAACTCGAAGCGACGCCGAAGGCGAAGCTGAACGTTCTGCATTGCTATCGTTCGATGAACTACATTTCGCGCCACATGGAAGAAAAGTACGGCATTCCGTGGTGCGAATACAACTTCTTCGGCCCGAGCAAGATCGCCGAGTCGCTGCGCAAGATCGCCAGCTATTTCGACGACAAGATCAAGGAAGGCGCCGAGCAGGTCATCGCGAAGTATCAGCCGTTGATGGACGCGGTGATCGCCAAATACCGGCCGCGTCTGGAAGGCAAGACGGTCATGCTGTTCGTCGGCGGCCTGCGTCCGCGGCACGTGATCGGCGCTTACGAAGACCTCGGCATGGAAGTCGTCGGCACGGGCTATGAATTCGGCCACAACGACGACTATCAGCGCACCGCCCAGCATTACGTCAAGGACGGAACGCTGATCTACGACGACGTGACCGGCTACGAATTCGAAAAATTCGTTGAGAAGATCCAGCCCGATCTCGTCGGCTCCGGCATCAAGGAAAAATACGTCTTCCAGAAGATGGGCGTGCCCTTCCGCCAGATGCACAGCTGGGACTATTCGGGTCCCTACCATGGCTATGACGGTTTCGCGATCTTTGCGCGGGACATGGACATGGCGATCAACTCGCCGGTCTGGAAAATGACCAAGGCGCCATGGAAAGCCGAGGAACAGCCGCTGCTCCAGGCCGCGGAATAAGCCAGCGCCGGCGCGTTGCGAAGGCGCGCGCCGGCCCCCCAAAACGCATGACGCGAGGGTTCGACCATGCCGCAGAGCGCAGAACACGTACTAGACCATTTCGACCTCTTCAGAGGTCCCGAGTACCAGCAGATGCTGGCGAACAAAAAGAAGATGTTCGAAAACCCGCGCGACCCGGCTGAGGTGGAGCGCGTTCGGGAATGGGCCAAGACCCCCGAATATCGCGAGAAGAACTTCGCGCGCGAGGCGTTGACGGTTAACCCCGCCAAGGCCTGCCAGCCGCTCGGCGCGGTCTTCGCCGCCGTCGGCTTCGAGCAGACGATTCCCTTCGTGCACGGCTCGCAGGGTTGCGTCGCTTATTATCGCAGCCATCTGTCGAGACACTTCAAGGAGCCGAGTTCCTGCGTGTCCTCGTCGATGACGGAGGACGCGGCGGTGTTCGGCGGCCTCAACAACATGATCGACGGCCTGGCCAACACCTACAACATGTACAAGCCGAAGATGATCGCCGTCTCGACCACCTGCATGGCGGAAGTCATCGGCGACGATCTCAACGCCTTCATCAAGACCTCGAAGGAAAAGGGTTCGGTTCCGGCGGAATACGACGTCCCCTTCGCTCACACGCCTGCCTTCGTCGGCAGCCACGTCACCGGCTACGACAATGCGTTGAAGGGCATCATCGAGCACTTCTGGGACGGCAAGGCCGGCACGGCGCCCAAGCTCGAGCGCACGGCGAATGAGAAGATCAACTTCATCGGCGGCTTCGACGGCTACACGGTCGGCAATATTCGCGAAGTCAAGCGCATCTTCGGGTTGATGGGGATCGACTACACGATCCTCGCCGACAACAGCGAGGTCTTCGACACGCCGACCGACGGCGAGTTCCGCATGTATGACGGCGGCACGACGCTGGAAGACGCCGCGAATGCGATCCACGCCAAGGCGACGATCTCGATGCAGGAATATTGCACCGAGAAGACGCTGCCGCTGATCGCCGCGCATGGTCAGGAAGTCGCCGCCTTCAATCACCCGGTTGGCGTTTCTGCGACCGACAAGTTCCTGATGACGTTGTCGCGCATCACCGGCAAGCCGATCCCTGAAGAGCTTGCGCGCGAACGCGGTCGTCTCGTTGACGCGGTCGCTGATTCGAGCGCCCACATCCATGGCAAGAAATTCGCGATCTACGGCGATCCGGATCTGTGCCTCGGCCTCGCCGGCTTCCTTTTGGAGCTTGGCGCCGAGCCGACGCATATTCTTGCGACCAACGGCGGCAAGGCGTGGGCGGAGAAGGTGCAGAAGCTGCTCGACTCCTCACCCTTCGGGCAGAATTGCCACGTCTATCCCGGCAAGGATCTTTGGCACATGCGTTCGCTGCTGTTTACCGAGCCGGTGGATTTCCTGATTGGCAACACCTACGGGAAATATCTCGAGCGCGACACGGGCACCCCGTTGATCCGTATCGGCTTCCCGATCTTCGATCGCCATCACCACCACCGCTATCCGGTGTGGGGCTATCAGGGCGGGTTGAACGTTCTGGTGTGGATCCTCGATCGTATTTTCGAATCGATCGACGCCACCACCAACGTGCCGGCGAAGAGCGACTATAGCTTCGACATCATCCGCTAAGACGATGTGGCTCCCGCCTTTTGTGGCGGGAGCCGCAACTTGCTTTCGGTGACACGGTCGCAACGTGAAGGAGAAGAGGCATGAGTTCGCTTTCGGCCACGATCCAGGACGTTTTCAACGAGCCGGGCTGCGGCAAGAATGCGAACAAGTCGGAAGCTGAGCGCAAGAAGGGCTGCACCAAACAATTGCAGCCGGGCGGCGCGGCCGGGGGATGCGCCTTTGACGGCGCCAAGATCGCCCTTCAACCTTTAACCGACGTCGCTCATCTCGTTCACGGTCCCATCGCCTGCGAGGGCAATTCGTGGGACAATCGCGGCGCGAAGTCTTCCGGCTCCAATCTATGGCGGACCGGTTTCACCACCGACATTAACGAGACGGACGTGGTGTTCGGCGGCGAGAAGCGGTTGTTCAAATCCATCCGCGAGATCATCGAGAAATACGATCCGCCGGCGATCTTCGTCTATCAGACCTGCGTGCCCGCAATGATCGGCGACGATATCGACGCGGTATGCAAAGCGGCGCGCGAGAAATTCAACAAGCCGGTCATTCCGATCAACTCCCCGGGCTTCGTCGGGCCGAAAAATCTCGGCAATAAGCTTGCGGGCGAGGCGCTGTTGCAACATGTGATCGGCACCGAAGAGCCGGAATATACGACGCCCTATGACCTCAATATCATTGGCGAATACAATCTGTCCGGAGAATTGTGGCAGGTGAAGCCGCTGCTCGACGAACTCGGTATTCGCATCATGGCGTGCATTTCCGGCGACGGAAAATATAAGGAGGTCGCCTCCTCCCATCGCGCCAAGGCCGCGATGATGGTCTGCTCCAAGGCGATGATCAATGTGGCGCGTAAGATGGAGGAGCGCTACGGCATCCCCTTCTTTGAAGGCTCCTTCTACGGCATTGAGGATAGCAGCGACTCATTGCGCGAGATCGCGCGCATGCTGATCGAGCGCGGCGCGCCCGCTGAACTGATGGATAGAACCGAGGCGCTGATTGCTCGGGAAGAGGCCAAGGCCTGGGCGGCGATCGCCAAATACAAACCGCGCTTCCAAGGAAAAAAAGTGCTGCTGATCACCGGCGGCGTCAAATCCTGGTCGGTCGTCGCCGCGCTTCAAGAGGCCGGTCTTGAACTTGTCGGCACGTCCGTCAAGAAGTCGACCAAGGAAGACAAAGAGCGCATCAAGGAGCTGATGGGTCAGGACGCTCATATGATCGAGGATATGACGCCGCGCGAAATGTACAAGATGCTGAAGGACGCGCGCGCCGACATCATGCTCTCCGGCGGCCGCTCGCAGTTCATCGCGCTGAAAGCCTCGATGCCCTGGCTCGACATCAACCAGGAGCGGCATCACGCCTATATGGGCTATGTCGGCATGGTGAAGCTCGTCGAAGAGATCGACAAGGCGCTTTACAATCCCGTTTGGGCGCAGGTGCGCAAGCCGGCTCCTTGGGAAAAAGCGGGAGAAAATTGGCAAAGCCGTGCGATGGCGCAGGCGGAAGCCGAGGCGGCGGCGCTCGCCGCCGACCCCGTGAAGGCGGAAGAGGCTCGCCGCGCGAAAAAGATCTGCAATTGCAAGAGCGTCGAACTCGGGGTGATCGAGGATGCGATCCTCGCAAACAATCTCTCGACGGTCGAGGGCGTGCGCGAAGCGACGAACGCCTCGGGCGGCTGTGGCGCCTGCGCGGTGCGCATCGAGGAAATCCTCGAGCAGATGGTCTCAGCCTCTCACGCGATCGCGGCGGAGTAGCGCGATGGCGACCGTCACCGTCAGCAAGAAGGCCTGCTCGGTCAATCCGCTCAAGATGAGCCAGCCGATCGGCGGCGCCCTTGCATTCATGGGCCTGCGGGGCGCCATGCCGCTGCTGCATGGCTCGCAGGGCTGCACCTCTTTTGGCCTTGTGCTGTTCACGCGGCACTTCAAAGAAGCCATTCCGATGCAGACGACCGCGATGAGCGAAGTCGCGACGGTGCTCGGCGGCTATGAGAATGTCGAGCAGGCGGTGCTCAACATCTACAACCGCACCAAGCCGGAGATCATCGGCATTTGTTCGACCGGCGTCACCGAGACCAAGGGCGACGACGTCGACGGCTACATCAAGCTTATTCGAGAGAAGAACGCCGCGGTCGCGCATCTGCCGATCGTCTACGTGTCGACGCCTGACTTTAAGGACGCCTTCCAGGACGGCTGGGAGAAGACGGTGACACGCATCGTCGAGACGATGGTCGATGCGCCAAAGAGCGCGGCGCGCCGCGATCCAACAAAGATCAACGTGCTGCCCGGCTGCCATTTGACGCCCGGCGATCTCGATGAATTGCGCACGATCATCGAGGATTTCGGCTTGGAGCCGACTTTTCTGCCCGATCTCGCCGGTTCGCTTGACGGCCACATACCGGACGATTTCACCCCGACGACCATCGGCGGCGTCGGCGTCGAAGAAATCTCGATGATGGGTCAGGCCGGCTGGACGATCGCGATCGGCGCGCAAATGCAGCGCGCCGCCGAAGCCATGGAGCAGAAGACCGGTGTCCCGTTCCGGCTGTTCGAGCGGTTGTGCGGTCTCGAGGCCAATGATGCGCTGATGGCGTTCCTGACAGAGATCAGCGGCCGACCCGCGCCGATGAAATATCGTCGCCAGCGCGGCCAGCTCGTCGACGCGATGCTGGACGGTCATTTCCACATCGGCGGGCGCAAACTCGCTGTGGGAGCCGAACCGGACCTCCTCAACGAGATCGGCGGTCTGCTGACCGAAATGGGTGCGCAACTTCTTGTCGCGGTAACGACCACGCAGTCGCCGGTGCTCCAACGATTGCCGACCGAAGAGGTGATGATCGGCGATCTCGAAGATCTCGAAAATTTGGCGAAGGCCAAGGATTGCGATCTGATGGTTACCCATTCGCACGGAAGGCAAGCGGCCTCTCGCTTGAAGATACCCTTCTTTCGGATGGGCATTCCAATGTTCGACCGACTCGGCGGCGGGCATCAATTGATGGTCGGCTACCGCGGCGCGCGCGATCTGATCTTCGACATCAGCAATCTGCTGATGGCCGATCACGAAGACAACCACGAACCGACACCCGACAGCTGGCGCGATGGCGTCGGCGCGTCGCACGCCGCAACCTCGCACTAGGGGCGAAAACGGAGGCGCTATGAAAATCGCATTCGCAACCCAGGATTTGAAACGCGTCGACGCCCATTTCGGCTGGGCCAAGAACATCGCGATCTACGAGATCGGCCCGGAAGGTCACGTATTCGTCGAGGCCATCCAATTTGACGGCGATCTCAAGGAAGACGGCAATGAGGACAAGCTCGCGCCGAAGATCGACGCGATCAAGGATTGCGCCATTCTTTACGTCGCCGCAATCGGCGGTTCAGGCGCGGCGCGCGTCGTCGCCAACAACATCCATCCGATGAAGGTCAATCAGCCAGAGCCCATCTCAGAACTCCTCGACAAGCTTCAGGAAGTGCTGAGAGGCGTGCCGCCGCCATGGCTGCGCAAGGCGTTGACCAAGGGAAAAGAGCGCGTCCTCGATTTCGAAGAGTGAGAAAACATATGTCTGAATCTACTGCCGTGCTGGACAAAACTTCGGTCGCCGAGCTTCCCTTCATGAAGGAGCTCATCAAGATCTGGCGCGCCCAGGACACGCATGGAACCTGGGAGACCAAGAGCGATCTCGATCTCTTGGCTCCCTATATCCTGGACAAGGAAGCGCGCCGCGCGTTGCCGATCATCGGCGATCCCGACCCCGAGACGATCTGGCGCATGGAGCTCTTCTTCAACGCGGTCGCGCTCTCCGTCGAACGCGCAACCGGCGTCATGATCTCGCCCATGCTGAAGATGAGCCACGAAGGCTTCGGCCGTATGGTGCTGATCGGAGGACGTCTGATTGTCGTCAACAAGCAGCTGCGCGACGTTCACCGGTTCGGGTTCGACAGTTTCGAGAAGCTCGCGGCGGAAGGCGACAAATATGTCCAGTCCGGCGTCGAGATGATCGAAAAATTTCCAGACGTTGCAAAGTACTGAGGCGAGCAATGAGCGAGATCGACGATCTTAAGGCGGAAATCAAAAAGCTCTCGGCAAGGGCCATGCAGGCCAAAATGGATCTGCACGATCTTTCGGAAGAGTTGCCGATCAATTGGACCAACATCCCGGCTGTTGCGCAGACGGCGCACGAAGCCTTCGCCGAACTGGAAAAGAAGCGCGAGAAGCTGAAGTCCCTGGAGACGGTCTAACTCGAGAAAGAAAGCATACGGCCATGTCACAAGCGACGCGCGATGGGCGTGATTGGTGTCCCGAATACCTTGTTGCGATCGACCCAGCCAAATGCATTGGTTGCGGACGCTGTTTCAAGGTGTGCGGTCGCGACGTGATGACGCTGAAAGGTTTGAACGAGGACGGCGAACTGGTTGCGCTCGACGACGATGAGGACGAAGAGGTCGAAAAGAAAATCATGGTGATGAACGACATCGGCGCCTGCATCGGCTGCGGCGCCTGCGCGCGTGTGTGTCCGACCAATTGTCAGACGCATGCGACGGAAGACTTAGCGCTGGTCTGAGTTAGAATGCGAGCCTCCATCCGGGGGCTCGCAACAACGCAAAGCTCAGTGCGTCACTCGATTCCCTGTTCCCGCGCTTTCCACATGGCGGCGATGCGGAACCGTTCGGCGATTGCAATCGGATCGGCCAGCATCATCTCCTGAGCGTCGGAGAGCGCCTTCTTGACGATCGCCGTCTCTTCCGCGTTCAGCGCAACGCGGCCGGCCACATGGGTGGCATCCGGCATGATCGACCAGATTTTTCGCTTGGCGGGGTGCATCTTCACCTCGGTGAGATCGACGGCTTCGAGCGCCCCGTCAAGATAGAGTGCAAAGCCTTTCACTTCGAGTTTTCGTCCATCTTCGGTGATCTTCACGAGAGTCGTCATCGTCACTCTTCCTGTTGCGCGAGCCAGCCGTAGCCGCCCTGATCCCAGAGTTGGGCGAGCAGCCTATCCGCATTCCAGTCGGGATATTGCAGTTTCAATTCGTCGTAGTCCTGGAGAAAGCGCGCCGCGTCGTCGTCGCGCAGTTCGGCGATCATCCCGTCAGCCTTGTTGTGGAGCGTGAAGCGCGTCCGGTCCGGCGCCGCGGAGAGAGTATATTCTGCTCCCGTTTCGAGTTGATGGACGTCGAGTCCGCTCACGCGTTGCGCTCCTCTTAAGCTGCCGCCGCCGCCGCTTGTTCGGCGCGTTCCCATTCCGCCCATGATCCGTCGTAGACCGCAACATCGACGCGTCCGAGGAGATAGAGCGCCAATGCATCCATGCAGGACGTCATGCCCGAGGCGCAGGTGGTCACGATCGGCTTGCCAAGATCGACGCCGGCGGTTTCGAATCGCGCGCGCAATGCCTGGGCTTCGAGGAGCACGCCGGTCTGCGCATCGACCAGATCGGCCCAAGGCACGTTCACGGCGCCCGGCATATGCCCGAGTTTCTTGAAGGGAAAAACATCGGCCTGCGAGCCGTCGAATTTGCCGGGCCCGCGCGCATCGACGATCTGTTCGCCGCCATTCGCGACAATGCTCTTCATTTGATCGAAGCTGCAGACGAGTTCAGGCCTGAACTTCGGCGTGAAGGTCTTGGGTTCCGGACGCACCGGCGACATTTCCGCTGGATGTTTGGCGGCGACCCATTGGTTGAATCCGCCGTCCAGCATTGCAACATTGTCGTAGCCAAAGACGCGGAACATCCACCACACGCGCGCCGCCGCCGAACCGCCGAAGAGCCGGTCGTAGACGATCACGCGATCGCCGTCGCCGACGCCGAGCAGGCCGACTTTTTTGGCGAAGTCCGATTCACTCGGCAGCATGTGCGGCAGATCGGAATTGGGATCGGCGATATGGTCGATGTCGAAATGGACGGAGCCCGGCAAATGCCGGCCGCGATATTGATTGCGGCCATCGAGATTGGTGCTGGGATGATGCCATGTGCAGTCGAGAATGCGAATGTCGCTGTCGCTTAGATGCTCGGCCAGCCATGCCGCGCTGACGAGCGCGCCGGTCAGGGTTTCAGCCATCGGTCGGACCTCTTGTCTGCAAGTTCACAATAGCGCTCGTTGCCTACGTCACGGCGCGACGGGCAGGGGATAGCCGGAACGCGGACGCGTGCCGTAATAGTCAGGCCGCTCCGGCCAATCGGCCTGCTTGATGGTGAATTTGACCAATTTCACCGGGGCGCCGGGCGAGCAGGAGACTTCAGCGAATTTGATTTCACGATCGCCGCTGCCCGCGGAAAAATCCGCGACCACTGTGCCGTCGGCCTTGCGTGCGCGCGCGAATCCGGGCGTGCCGGTCGTGGCCGCTGGAACGGAATCGGCGACGAACAAGGGCGTCTCAACGCCGTCTGCGGCGGGACCGAATGCCGGCGAAGCGAAAGTAAAGACCGTCAGCACGCCACTGCGGTCGACCGCTATGTCCGCCGTCGCCGGGCGGGCGACGGAATAGACGGTCAACGTGCCGCCGCTCAGCAACTCCTTCAACTCGTCCGGCGAGCAGTTGGCGAATTCGGTGGCCAGATTCATCTTCGACTCCTTAGCTGTAGAACTCCAGCCGGGAGGTTCAATTTTCGTGCCATGACGCCCGAAACCGTCAGGCGCCGGCGCGTCGCCGAAAATCTTGCACATTAATTGCTATTCATTGCGTCGAACAGGGAGCGGACGACGCAACATGTTGGACGTGGCGATCATCGGCGGCGGATTATGCGGATTGGCGCTGGCGCGAAAGCTCCACCTGCGCGGTCGAGAGGTTGCGATCTTCGAGGCGCGCGATCGCCTTGGCGGGCGCATTCTCACAGTGGCGCGCGGCGACGGCGGCGGCTTGGATCTCGGTCCGACCTGGTTTTGGCCAAACACGCAGCCGCTGATTACGCATCTCGTCAAAGAACTGGGATTGCGCGACTTCGCGCAGCATGACGAAGGCATAGTGCTGCATTTGCGGGAGGCTGAGAAAAGCGCCGAACGCATCGCCGACAAGCGGCTCTACGACGACGCTCGGCGCCTGCACGGCGGGATGGCGACCTTGATAGAGGCCTTAGTCGCCGCAGTGCCAGCGAACGTTGTGCATCTTGGCCACGAGCTGGCGGGCCTGCGCGACTGCGGCGACCATGTGGCGCTCGCCTTCAAGACTGGCGAGGAGCCGCTGGAGATCACCGCGTCCCGCGCCGTTCTGGCGCTGCCGCCTCGCATGCTGCGCGAAACCGTCAGCTTCACCCCGCCTTTGGATGAGGCGACGGATCAAGCGATGCTCGGCGCCGAGACCTGGATGGCGGCGCAGGCGAAAGTCGCTTTGGAATATCGCGATGCGTTTTGGCGTGAGCAAGACCTCTCCGGCTCCGCTTTCGTCACCCATGAGCAAGCCGTGATCGGCGAAATCTTTGACGCCTGCGACTTGGCGGCGGGACTTCATGCTCTCGGCGGCTTTCTCGCCCTGGACGCCGACTTGCGCGAGGCGTTTGGCGTCGGTTTGCCGGTGCTGCTCGAGAGTCAAATATGCAATGTGTTCGGGCGCAATATCGAGCCGATGCACATTCACTATCAAGATTGGGCGAAGGAACGACTGACCTGCAGCGCCGCCGACCGCGCGCAGCATCACGGAGACGGTTCCGGCGACATGGCGAATCCGCTGTTGCGCCGGGTGCTGTGGGATAAGAAGCTCTATCTCGGCGGTTCCGAGACCGCGGCGCGCAACGCCGGCTACCTCGAAGGCGCGGTGGACGCTGCGCGGCGCATCGACCGCGCCATGGCGGCGCTCGACGCGAAGAAGGGGCAAACCGACGACGCGCCCTTCGGGGCGTTGCCTTTGAACGAGGCGAGTCTGGCGCGATTTTCCGCCTGGGTCGACGCCCGATCCGACGACGTCTTTGAAAATTATCGCCGCCGCCTTAATCGCGCCTTGGCCTCACAGGAGCGCGACAATCTCACGCAAGTCGCCGTGCTCGGCGCGATGGAGGAGGTTTTTGAGCAAGCGTTGCGCCTGCTGGAGACTCTTCACTTCGACATGGACGACGTCGCGGTCGAACGCGGCCGCGCGTCGCTGACGCCGCGCATCCAAAAGCCGTTCGGCGAATTGATGCAGTCGATCATGGACGACGTTGTCGCCTTCAACCAGACGTCCTGCGCCTTGTCGAACTTCCCGGACGAGCACAAGCTGTCTAAGGACTACATGCAGGTCATCATGCAGGACATCGCTGCAGCGTGGCGGGAGTTTTCCCTCTCCGCAAACGCATTGCTGCTGGCGAAGCGGCGCGGACCTCACAGGCAGGAGAAGATCGGATGAGCGAGCAAGGGACGACGACCGAACTGACGGACGGAATTTCGGACGTCATCGTCTACGCCATTTGCGCGATGAGCGACATTCCGAGCCAAAAGGCGCGGGGCTTCAATCTTGTCCGGCTCGACGACAATGGCGAGGAGAAGCCGTTCCCGATCGTCGTCGTGCGCTGGGGCAAGCAAGTGTTCGGCTATGTGAACAAATGCCCGCATGACGGCGTCAATCTCGACTGGGAGCGCAATACGTTCCTCGAACCCAATTATGGCCTGCGCTTGATGTGCGGCAAGCACGGCGCGCTGTTCGAACTCGGCACCGGCATGTGCATCGAGGGCCCGTGCAAGGGGCGCGGCCTCGTCCCTGTCGATCTCGCAGTGGTCGACAATGACATTTGCGTCATTGGCGTCACGCTGGCGGAGGATATCGACGAAGACGCCGAGGAAGGCGAATGCGCAGGCGAATAACGGACATGATCCGGCCCCTCCTCTCCCCAGGGGAAAGGTCCTGCGGAAGGCGCAGCGAGGGAGAGGAGGAGACCCGGGTCTTTGCGCGTCTCTCCTCAAAGCCTATTGCGTTTAACCCATCTTCTCGATGAATCGAATGGAGCAGAGGTCGGTCGACGCCGGTCGTTATTCACCGGCGGTCGGACCCACCGAGCGACACGTTAAACCGGACGGTTTTCGTTACGGTTCTTGACTGGCTCCATACGCTCGACGCCCTGCTGATAGGCGATGACTTCGTAAGCGTCGTTGAATTTCAGCGCGGTGTCGAGAAGCACGTCGAGCTTGCCGCCGGTATCGAGCTTTTTGATGTCGTTCTTGTCGACCATGGCGAGATCCATCATCTCCTTCCACACCGTCGACTCGTCGCAGGGAAGCACGTTGTAGGTGATCTCGCCGAGCTTGACTCGGAATTTCGCGAGCAGGTCGACATTGTTGCAGAACATGAAGTAAGCGCCGGTCGGCGAGAGGAGATCGCCGATCACTGCGTGGGCCGTTTCGAGATAGGCGAAATTATGCAGATAGCCGGCGAGGATCGGGATCGTCGCTTCGCCTTCGTTCGCGAAGGTGAGCACCTGCTCGATGGAAAAATCCGGCGGGCGCTTCTCGTCGGCCAGCTGCTCCTGAAATTTGAGCGCGATGTCGCCCCGAAAACCGAAACGCCCCGGCTTGCCGGTCGGCCCCTTAAGCACTGCGTTGAGCAGGCGGCCCTCCCGGTCCAGCCGAGCAAGGGCAGTCTTCTCAATTTGAGTCATCGACAGTTCTCCGCTTTGCAATCCAAACGCAGCATCCGCGCGGGGGATTCTTCGTCACGCCGCGCCTCATGCAAAAACTTCGCCGCGGTTTTGGCGCGTCGACAGAGCAATCGGCGCGACGGAAGCGACACGACCGGGAAGGCAATGTACGAAACAAGACAAAACAGGCCGATATTCCGGAATCCCATGCTCTTCTACGCGCAATTGTCGCGGCACATGAATTGCTTCGAGCGATGCAGCCGCATTTCGACCCTGGAAGAGCGACATGATCAACCTGACAGACAGCGCCCTGAACGCAGTGCAGACCGCCATTTCCAGCGCCGCCGATCCCGTCGACGGGCTGAGGATCATGGTGGAGGCCGGCGGCTGTGCTGGATATCAGTACAAAATGGGGCTCGTGCGCGAAGCCAGTCCCGACGACACGGTGATTGAGCGCAGCGGGGTCAAGGTGTTCATCGACAACACCAGCCACGAACTCCTGACCGGCACGACCATCGACTACGTCGTCGCGGTGCAAGGTTCCGGTTTCACCTTCGACAATCCGAACGCTCAATCGAGCTGCTCGTGCGGCAAGTCTTTCGGATAATTTCGACCAGACTTCACAATTTATGAAAGCGCGTCCGCTGGACGGCGCGGCGGAAGGACCAAGCGATGTCGTACGACGCCCAGAAGAACGAAGAAGCCGGCCAGCTCGAAGCGGCTCCATCGCCGGAGCGCGAGCAGGTCATTCGCTCCGTAATCGACCAGATTCGCCCCAATCTGCGCCGCGACGGCGGCGATTGTGAACTCATCGAGATCTGCGGCAACAAAATCATGGTGCGACTCACCGGGGCCTGCGTGCTCTGCAAGTTGAGCAGCGCGACGCTCGAAGGCATCCAGGCCAAGCTGATCGAAGAGCTCGGCGAATTCGTACGGCTGGTGCCGGTTCCGGGCGCCGCGCGCCATTGAGCGAGAGTGTCGATGCGGCGCGTCTATCTCGACAATAACGCGACGACGCGCACCGACCCCGAGGTCGTGGCGAAGATGCTGCCGTTTTTCGGCCAGGAATTCGGCAACGCTTCTTCGTCGCACGGCTTCGGCGTCGAGGTCTCTGCTGCGGTGCGAGAGGCCCGGCGCAGCGTACAGACGCTGCTCGGCGCGGCGCATGATCACGAGATCGTGTTCACCTCTGGCGGTACAGAATCCGACAATGCGGCGATCCTGGCCGGGCTCTCGGCGCAGGAGGGTCGCGACGAGATCGTGACCACCGCCGTCGAACACCCGGCGATCCTGTCGCTCGTGGAACATCTGCAAAAGACTCGCGACGTCACCGTGCATCTCATTGGCGTCGACGCGCGCGGCCGCATCGATCTCGACGCTTTTCGCGCGGCGCTGGGGCCCAAGACCGCGATCGTTTCGGCGATGTGGGCGAACAACGAAACCGGCACGCTGTTTCCCGTCGCAGAACTCGCGCGTCTCGCGCATGAGGCCGGCGCGTTGTTTCATACCGACGCGGTGCAGGCGGTCGGCAAGGTTCCGATCGATCTAAAAGCCACGCTGATCGATTTCCTGTCGCTCTCCGCGCACAAGCTGCATGGCCCGAAGGGAATCGGCGCGCTCTACGTACGTAAGGGAACGAAATTCGCCCCGTTCATTCGCGGCGGCCACCAGGAACGGGCGCGCCGAGGCGGGACGGAGAACACGACTGGGATTGTTGGACTTGGCGCCGCCGCCGAATTGGCGCGATCGCGCCTGCAGGACGACGCCGTCCATATCGCGGCCCTGCGTGACAGGCTCGAACGCGGGCTGACGCAACGGATCGGCCAGTGTCGGGTTTCCGGCGACGTCGACAATCGGCTCGTCAACACGTCCAACATCGCCTTTTGCGACATCGAGGGCGAAGCGGTGCTGACCCATTTGGATCGCGCTGGCATTGCCGCCTCGACCGGCTCAGCCTGCACGGCGGGATCGACAGAGCCTTCGCATGTGCTACGCGCGATGAACGTGCCGGAAGAAGCTTTGCATGGCGCGATACGGTTCTCTTTCTCGAGAGAAAACACGATCGAGGAGGTCGACGATGTGCTGGAGACGCTGCCGGGCATCGTCGCCAAGCTGAGGGAAATCGCGCGGGCGTCGCGCCATACGGAAGCGCAGCTGCTCACGAACTAGCGTGGGCGCGACGGCCGCGCCAAAGGAGTCGATATAATGAAAATCATGATCCGCCGTTCCCCAGAGACCGGCTTGTCGATCTATGTCCCCAAAAAGGACCTCGAAGAACCGATCGTCGAAACCGAGCATGAAAGTTTGTGGGGCGGCTGGATCAAGATCGCGAACGGCTGGGTTCTCGATCTGCCCGAAATGGCGGCTGGCACCTCTCTTCCGATAACGGTCAATGCGCGCAAGCGCGGCGAAGCGGAGTGAACGCGATGAACGCGCCCTTTGATGGCTATGCGCTCCTCGAAGGCGAGAAAGCCGAGGAGGCGCTGGGCAAAATTGCCGCCGAGCTGAGAACGGGGACCGTAATTCCCTACATTGGGCCCGGGTTGACGCAGCTCTCGCAACCCGAAGCGCCGATGACGCCCGAGGCGCTCGCCGCGTTTTTCGGGACCAAGGTTGCGCTGCCGAAACGCGCCAAGGGCAACGCCTGGGCAAGCGCGCAGCACATTGAGAACATGAAGCATCGCTCGACCGTCTCGGCGTTGATGTCCCAAGCGTTCGAGGGGAGCATCGCGCCGACGCCGTTGCACGTCTACTTTGCGTCGCTACAGCTGCCGATGATCGTTGACAGCTGGTATGACGCGACAATGCGTTCGGCGCTCGAAGGCCGCGGCGACTGGGGCGAGATCCAGGGCATCACCCGCGCCGGCATTGGCGAGGATCGCTGGTACCGGTTCTACGACGCCGACGGAACGGAAACCACCAAGGAAAAAGCCGAGACCTGGAAGACCATCCTCTACAAGCCGCATGGCAGTATCGCGCCGGCAAAGAATTTTTTGATTTCCGACGCGGATTACGTCGAGGTGCTGACCGAAATCGACATTCAGACGCCCTTGCCCGAGGCGGTAAAGAATCGCCGCTCAGAACGCAGCTTTCTGTTTGTCGGCTGTCGCTTCCACGATCAGCTGTTGCGCACTTACGCCCGGCAGATCATGAAGCGTTCGACGACCACGCATCACGCGATCGTCGATCCAACCGTGTTGACGAAAAACGAGCTGAAGTTCCTCACCATTCAAGGAATCATTCCGATTGCGCTGCCGATTGAGCGCGCGTGCGAAATTCTGACCGCCGGGGCGGCGTGAAGCGGGCTTATGCTCCTTCGTCCGGATGAAGAATGCAGACGCGGCGCTGTCGCAGCGCCAGCGCAAAGGCGCAGCCGCGCCCGCGCCCGCGCCCGCGCCCGCGCAAATGTTGCATTCGTAACATGAAATTCTGACCGTCTTTGCCGCTTGTCGGCAAATTGACGCGGGCGCGAAAGCTTCCTTCGCCTTCCCGACAACAGAGTGTGGCACGCGTGTTGCCTATTGAACGACAGTACTGCTTTCGGCTTCCGGCCGCCAGCGTCCAACGTCGCCAATGGAAAGTCGGCGGTGGAGGCGTTGTTCTGCGGTTCGCGCGGCGCGACGAGCGTCCGCGGGCCGAAAACCACGGAAGAACACAGCGATGAGCAACATCGTTCGCGACAGCGAAGTCTGTGAGTTAACGGCGCCGCCCACCTTCTCTTTCGGCGAGAAGGTGAAGGCGAAGCGCACGATTCGCAATGACGGCACCTACGCCGGCAAGGAGATCGGCGAGATTCTGGCGAAGAAGGGCGAGGAAGGCTACGTCGTGAGCATCGGCACTTTTCTCCAACAATTTTATATCTACGGCATCGAGTTCACCGAAAGCGGCAATCGGGTCGGCATGAAGCGCAAGGAACTCGAGTCCGCTAATCCGGCGGATGACGTCGATTTGCCGCTGCCCTGAGGAGTGTGGACGTGTTCGAACCGCGACTGCCGAAATATCAATGGGGTCAGCGCGTGAAGACGCTGATCGATCTGCTCAATGACGGAAGCTATCCCGACATGCAGCCGGAAGCGTTGCTGGTCGCCAATGGCGGTCTGGGCGAAATCGTGCAGGTCGGAACCCATACCGATTCGAATACGCCGATCTACCTCGTGGAATTCGGCGACGGCCGCGTCGTCGGCTGTCTTGAGGAAGAGATCGCGCCCCTGTAAGCGGAGCGATGGCGCATGCGACCGACAGTCACGAAGATTAGCGGCGGCGTCGCATCGTCTCAGCCGAACGAATTTGACTACAGGCGCATCCAGCGCGCGCTGGAGCAGCGGCGCCGCTACCGCTACGTCACGCCGCTTTTGCTCAAGACCGCGAATGGCTATCGGATTCAGAGCCCCTGCTGTTCGCGCAACGTCGATCCCGACGGCGGCGTCATCGACATCGCGTTGCTGATCTTCGATGAGCGCAAAGGCAATTGGCGCCTTCTTCGCAAGGACCATGCAGTCGGCGTATGGGAGCTCGACAGCGAATTTCCGCGTCTGGCGGAGTTGCTCGCTCATCTCAGCGAAGACGCCGAGCGGCGCTTCTGGCAGTGAGTTCGATCTTGAACGGGGACAGATCATGGCGATCAGCGATGCGGAACTGATGGAGATGGAGAAACTGCTGAGCGCCAGCGGCGCGCCAGCCCTGTCGGAGCTGCGCGCCAAGTTTTCCCATCTCTCCTGGACGCGTTGCGACGCGTCGGACGTGATCGAACCGCCGTTTCGCAGCTTCACCCATTGCGACGTGCATCTGCTGGATGGCGCAGATCATTGCGTAACCGTCACTGACGATCCAGCGCGCGCCACCGGCGTCATTGTCGCCTTTCGGGGAGCTTCGTGATGAATGCGCCGGTCGACGTGAACGAAAAGTCTGAAGAGGACGTGCAGGCGCCAGGAGCCTCCGGCGGCGATTTCATTCCGCTCTCCGACCCCGACATCACGCTCGACGACATTGCCGCATTGGAGGCGGTGCTGCGTTCCAGTCGCCTGTCGAGCGGCCCGGTGACGGAGGCGTTCGAAGCCGCTTTCGCCGCCTATCTCGGGCGCAAATACGCCGTGGCGGTGTCGAGCGGCACGATGGGACTGCTGCTAACGTTGGCGGCGTATGAGATCGGCCCGGGCGACGAAGTGATCGCCTCGCCGCATTCCTTCCGCGAAACCGTGCATGCGATCGCGCTTGCCGGCGCCAAGCCGGTCTTTGCCGACATTGACTATTGGTCTGGCGTGATCGCGACTGGCAAGATCGAGGCGTTGATCACCGACAAGACGCGCGCGATCGTGGGCGGCAATACCAATGGCCATCCGGCGCAATGGGCTGAGTTGCGCGAAATCGCCAATAGGCATCGGCTCATCCTGCTCGAAGACTCCACCGAAGCGATCGGCTCAAAATATAAAGGAGCGCTGGTCGGCACGTTCGGAGACGCGTCGGTATTCGATTTTTCCCAGCCCGGCCCGCTGGTCTGCGGCGAAGGCGGCATGGTCGTCACCGACGACATCGACGTCGCCGTGGCGATGCGTCGCTTCCGCGCGCATAAGTCGAGTGAGAGAGCGTCGGTCGTGGTGGGCTCCAGCGCGCCCTATCAGGCGGCGATGAGCGACATGACTGCCGCGCTGGGCATGAACCAGCTGAGCCGTCTCGAAGAGATTCTGGAGAAGCGCAAGCTCATCGAACATTACTACTTTAAGCACGTCAAATCCTTTGAAGGCATCAAGGACCCGTTCATCGGTCCGGAGGTCGATGAGGTCCACTGGTTCCTCTATGTCGTGCATCTCGGCACCCGCTTCAGCAAATCCAGCCGCGACTCGATCGTCGAGGATTTGCTCGTCGAGAAGGTGGAGGCTGCCGCTTACAGCAATCCATTGCATACCCAGCGGCGCTACTTCGACTACGGCTATCGTCGCGGCAGTTTTCTCGTCGCCGAAAAAATTGCGGACCGCGCCGTCGCGATGCCATTCCACGTTCATCTGCAAGAGCGCCAAATCGCCTTCATCGTGCAGACGATGAAGGAGGCGTCGATCAATGTCGGCGCCGGCGCCGCCATTTACTAACCCTCTAAATCCCAACCAGGAGTGTGGAAATGCCGACCGTGACCATCATGCCCTCAGGAAAGACGGTGGATGCCGCCGAGGGCGCAACCTTGCTGCAGATCATCATGTCGAGCGGCGAGGAGATCAATCACAAATGCGATGGCAAGGCAGAGTGCGGCTCCTGTCACATCTACGTGCATGAAGGCCGCAAGGGCATTTCGAAGATTGCGCGCGAAGAGAACGAAAGGCTCGACACCATCGTCGGCATCGGTTCGAAGTCGCGCTTGGCTTGCCAAGCGAAGATTCTCGGCACCGAGAACATCAAAGTCGAATTGCTCGGTTTCGCGTCGGGCCTTTAAGCTAGGAGGGACAGATGTCTTCCGATATCGTCATGCTTCATGTCCGCTTTGCGCCCGACGGCGGCGTTGTGGAAGTCAGCGAACGGCCGGCGCCGAACTCGGCGCAAGCCTGGTTCGACTGGATCAGTCTGAACGCTCCCGACGCTTATCAGGCGCTCTCGGGCGGCCGTGGCGTGTTCCGCATCCCTCGCGACAAGCTCGAGGAACTGCGGGCCGGGATCGCCGCAAAGAATGCGGCGGCCTGATCAGCCCGGTGCGTCGCTTGAAATGACACCTTCCGCAGAGTTTCTTGCGGAAGGGACGCTTAATTTCAATTCAGGAAGCTCTCGGCGAAGCGAGCGCGCTTTTCGGCTGTGTCGAGGCCCTTCGCGAGCGGCCATTTGTTGTCGTAGAAGAGCGAATTAACGGCGCGGGTGACTTCCTTGCCGCGCAAATACCAACGCATCACGCCATCCGGAAAAATCACCGCCGGGCCGTCTTCGCGATGCACGATGCCGTCTTCGACGCTGATGTGCGTCCCGGTATAGAGATAGCAGCCGGCGAGGCGCGAGAGATCGTCTTGATTGCGTTCGTCAACCTGGAGCATGACCACGTTTCGCCTCCGCTGAGAGCCATCGACACCGATGACGAAGCAAGAATCGCGCTTGGGGAGGCGATACGGCAAGAATAATGCTTGTTCGACCGGTTGGACGCCGCGCGAGGAATATCTGTCATCTTTTCGACATTGTCGGAGGCGGCGCGAGGTGCGTGCGGCGAAACGGATAGACGCCTGACGGAGTTCCGGCATGCAGGCCGATCTGGACATCTACGTCATATGCGCGTTCGAGAGTCTTGAGCGCGGCCAAGCTATGGCGTTTAGCCTGTCGCGTGTCATGGACGACGGGGCGACGCGGCCCTTTTCGATTTTCATCGTGCGGACCGAAAAGGATCAATGCGTCGGCTATGTCAATGTCTGCCCGCACAAAGGCGCATGGCTGAACATCGGCGACGGCAAATTCTTCAGCGAGGACGGTCGACGACTCCGGTGCGGCAGGCATAAATCCGAATTCGACGTGGAGACGGGCGTGTGCGTCAAAGGGCCGTGCGTGGATAAAGTCATCGAACCCGTCGCGCTCGTCGTCATGGATGGCGACGTGTGCCTGTGTGGCGTCAAGCTCGCCGAGGAAGAGATTTCCGATGACGACGAACTGGACGAGACGATGGAGATCATGATCCATCCAGGCTGAACGCCAAAGCGGAAGGCAATTATGAGAGGCGCGCGATGACCGTGGCGGAATTGATCGTGAAATTGTCGGAATTGCCGCGGGAGGCCGTAGTGTTGATCGACAGCGACGGTGGGCTTTCTCGCGTGAGCGGATTGGATTTCATCGAGGGGCAGGGGCCGGGCGCGCCGGCGGAAGTCATCCTCGCGCCCAGCCTCGACGAATGAACTGCCAAATCCAGTCGACTATCGACGAAAAAATTCAATCCTGGCGCGCCGAAGTTTCGCCTTGCAGCGGCACTCCAAAGAACGCCTCATCCTCGCCGCCCCATGCCTTGTGCAGCGCAAAGGCCTCACGCCAACGGAGTTGCTCCGCTTCCGTCGCGGCGCGATGGCTCACTTTCCCGGCCGGCCTCTCGGCGAGAAGAAACGCCTTGCCGTTGCGCAAGAATCGATTGAGATCCTTGGTGTCGATAGGGCGAACAACGCAGCGCGGGTCTTCGTCGATCAGAATGGTTGTCGGCAGCATGAGTGCAGCTCCCGTAGTGATGGATCAAAAATCTTCCGCCTTGCTTCCCCAGGGATGCGAACCGGGGACCAGCGACGCCTTGATGCCCGCCTTTTCGATATCGGCGAGGGTCTTGTAATAGGTGCCTTCATGCATGAGCGCGCCGCTCTTGGTCATGATCGCCACATAGCGCGCCACTGTATCGGCTTCGCACAGATAGCCGCCGCCCGGATCGCTTGTGCTGCGCGCGTTGCCGTCCCAGTCGATGAAATAGCCTTCGACAGCCATCTTCCCTCACGCTTTTGGGTTGAATCGTTGGAGACGAGGCGAGCAAGTTTCTTGCCAAGGATTTCGCGCCGGCGGCTGGGAACGAGACTTGCTTGCCTCGGGAGCGTTCGCGCGCCGAGCATCGAAAGCGCGCAATCGAAGGAGACGCAGTTGGCTGACCTCGCGCACAGAAATGCGTCGCTTGACGACATGAGAGATCTTTGGACCTTGATGCGGCAGACGGCCGCCAGCATCCCTTGTTCGATTGAAAGTGAAAGCGATCAGGAGCGCGCGCTGACGGAAATCATGAAGTGCTGCACGGCGGAATTCTCGCCGGTCGCTTTCGATGCAAAGCGCAATCTGGTTGGGGCCTTGCTGGCGCGCCGCGACGAACTTGATTGGGGTCTGCGCAATGTTGAAACAATCAACGTTTCGGTGGCGGCCGTGTCAGAAAGCCATCGCCAGCACGGCGTGCTCAAAATGCTCATCGAAGCGATCTTGAAGCGCAATGCGCCGGTTTACGCCGAAGTGAAAGCCGGCGAGGCGCAAGGGCTCGCGGCGGACCTCAAAGCCTGCGGCTTCTCCTTGGCGAAGGCGGAAGAAGGCGCCGAGCTCTATAAATGGGAGCCTCCTGCTGCGGAAGCCAAAGCGGCCTGACGAGAGTTTTCAACGGTTCGCCGACAACATGGCTGCGCGGACAAGGTTCGAGGCTCAACCGTCCTGCGCGCCATATTCGGCGTAGGCCTTTTTCAGCAAGGCGAGACAGGTCTTGAGACGCTCATACTCCGCCTTGTCGACGAGGACCCGACGCACGTCAGGGGCCCTTGCGAGCGCGGGTTCCTTGGCGGCCTGGATCGCCTCAAACATGGCGGCTTGCAGACGAAAGATGCGCTCGCTGGCGCGTTCGAGATAGGGCAGCGGATTGGCGCGGATATTCGATTCATGCGGCGCGTCGAGCTCCAGCAATTTGCCGAAGCGCCGCTCCGTCAGGCGATCTGCCAAACCGAAATCATGTTCGATGACGCTCATGATCGTTGCTCCTTTCCTAGCCGGATCTCTGAATCGAATTTCGGACAAGCTTCAATACCCATCCAAGCGCGCAAGCATGGCTCGTCAATTGCACGGGTAGGACGCTGCGTCGTTAGGCAACATGGGTTTGCAATGTGCGCGCCAGACGAGGAGGGCGGTCGATGAACGAACTCTTTGCAATCTGCCAGACCGGCAAGATCGAGGACGGCGACGCCTCCGGCTTCCTGCTGATGCGCATCGATGAAACCGGCGAGCCAAAGCCCTGGCCGATCTTGATCACGCGCAAGGGCAATAATTTCTGCGGCTTCGAAAACGCGTGTCCGCACAAGGGCGAGCGTCTCGATGCCGAGACAGGGCATTTTCTCGACGAAGAGGGGAATTTCCTGACCTGCGGCCATCATCAGGCCCAGTTCGATCTCGACACGGGACACTGCTTCATCGGTCCTTGCCAAGGCAAAAAGCTGAAATCTATTGAAATCGTCGTCGATGACGGCGACGTCTGCGTCACTGGCGTGGAACTCGCCGAGGAAGATGGGCTGGGTCTCTAGGAGCCGGACGACGCTCCAGAGGTCATGATCACTTCTGACTGAGGCAGGACAGGACGGAGACGCACGTCGCGATGCAGATGAGGACGTTCGAATGACTGACATGACGGAATTACAGGCGCGCAAAAAGCCCATGAATCTGGCGATCGTCTATGTCGATCCCGATGCGTTCGTCGCCAATTTCATGCCCTGGCTGGAGATCACTGCGTTCATCACGGCGCAGCGCGCGGGCGAGGCGACGGTTCCTGCAGATGGCGTGACGCCGAAATTGGACGAAAAACAGCTGAAGAGCGACGCAGTGATCAGCGTCGGCAATGACGCCATCTTCGCCTTCTGCATGACTGCCGCATTGAAGGGCGACAAAGCCGCAGTCGACAAGGTCGAGAGCGCCTTGAGCGAAAGTCTCGGCAAGGAGTTTCCAGGTTTCAGCGCATTATGGAATTTTCGCGGACAAATCGACGCCCCGGTGACGCTTGACGATTTCGTTGGGCAGGCCGGCAAGAAGATGCTTCTCGCTGATTGGCCGCCGCCGCCGTTGCGCGCCAAGGAAAATTGGAATGCGGGGCTGCGGTTCTTCGAAAAGGCGCGCAAGTCGAATTTCGTGCGCGAGATCATGTTTCCGCTGGCGAAATGGCATCGCGAGCGTTGGACGGAAGTGTTGGAGAAAGGCGTCGCCTTCTTGCATCACATCGAGGACAATGTGCCGGTGCTGCGCGAGGTGCTGAACGAGCCGCGTAACGACGAGCCGTTCATCGCCAACCTCCTGCTCAAGATCGCGCCGGCCGTCGACATGGAGCTTGGCGACGACATGCAGGGCTACCTGCGCTCGCTAGCGCGACGCGATTGACGCATCGCGCTCCGCTGACGATATTTCGCTCTTCTCGTTTCCTCCCTCGCTGCGGCGGAGTGGAAGCGAGAGGGCGTTTGACGATTTCGATAAGCTCGACTCCGCTTTGTCCGCCGCGCCAGGCCGCCACCCAAGTTGGGCATGGCGGCGGCGCGAGCGCCAAATTGCATCGCGGCGAAGCGTCTGATCACGCGTCGGGCGGGCCCATGTCGTCGCTGCTCTTCTTCTTCTTCTTTTCAACTTTGGCTTGCGCGTAGGAGCCGGAGTTTTTCAGCGCGATCGGTTTCTGGCCTTCGACATATTGCGATATCCAAAACAAAGTGCGCTCGCGCGCCGATTGCGCGGCGGCTTCGTTGAAACTCTCGGCGACATCGAAATTGAAGCCGTTGCGGGCTTCCGGATAGGAGAAAGCGCTTACGTCGGGCCGCTGCGCGCGAAATTGGACGATCTCTTCCATCGGCAATGACGGATCGTTCTCGGGCAGGTGCAGCAGAGTCGGGATTTTCCGCTTCACCCAACGTTCATCTGAAATTCCGGCGGGATAATAGCTGATCGCGCAGGCCACGTCGGTGAGACTATTGGCCGAGACATAGGCGAGATAGCCGCCCCAGTCATAGCCAACGATCGCCACCTTGCCGGCGCTCTTCACGGCATCGACGGCGGCCTGAATCTCTTGCAAGGCCGTCGTAACGGAAGGGCCGTCGTTCTCGCCTTCCTGCGCAGCGATCGCTGGCGCGATCGCGACATAGCCTTGAGCCGCGAAGCCGTCGACTTCCTTTTGCAGATGTGGCGTGACGCCGTAGACGTCAGGCAGAACGACGACAGCGCCCTTCGGAGCATCAGCGGGTTCGACGCGATAGGCGGAAAAACTGTGTCCTTCTCCGGATGTAAGTTCGATCATGACGGCCTCGATGTCCAAGCAGGTGGCGGAAGCTCTCGAAGAGAGATGGCGGAGTCATGTCACGCCTGCACGCGCCGTTGCGAATATCGTGCCTGTGTTCACGAAACGCATCATTCGAAGCTGGCGGCCGGCCGAGGGACGCCCTCGGCTCAAGAGTCGAAGAACCCCAGTTCCAGCTTGGCTTCGTCGCTCATCATGCTTTGGTGCCACGGCGGATCGAACACCAGATTGATTTTTACGCTCGCGACGCCGTCGACTGCATCGACGGCCCTCTTGGTCATTCCGACCATTTCGCCGGCGACAGGGCAGCCTGGGGCCGTCAGAGTCATGTCGATGTCGATGTCGCGTCGATCAATCACGTCGATGCGATAGATCAGTCCGAGATCGTATATGTTCACAGGAATTTCCGGGTCGAACACGGTCTTTAGCGCCGCGACCACTTCTTCATAGAGCGCCTTCGCCTCCGGCGAGGAATCGGCGCAGCTGACGCGGCTGTTCGGTTCGGAAAGTTGTGTCATGTCGATTTGCGGTTCCAAATGCGCATCCTGCATGGGTGGGCCCCCTCTCGACTGCCGCAGTCATCCAGCAAGTAAGGCGCCAGTCAGCTTCGCTGAGGCTGGACCGAAATTTGCAGCATTTCCATTGTCCGCGGCGTCATGGATGAGCGCTTTCGCTACGAAGCGCGTTTCTCGCAGAGCGCCGCGTAACAATCCTCACAAAGGCTCGGTGTAGTATGTCGGAGACGCCTGAAGAAGAATTCGAGCTGCCTCAACTCTATAAGCGGCATGTCTTTGCTTGTTTCACGCAGCGGCCGCCGAACCATCCACGCGGCAGTTGCGGCGCCGCGGGCGCGCAGCCGCTTTGGGATCGGCTGGGCAAGCTGGTCGAAGCTGACGGCGGCGGCGAGATCGGCTTCACCGCCTCGGGATGCATGGGCTTTTGCTCGGCGGGCCCATTGATGGTGGTCTATCCCGAGGGCGTCTGGTATCGGCCGACGGCGCCCGAAGACGTCGACGAAATTTATGCGTCGCATCTCAAGGGCGGCAAGCGCGTCGACCGCTTGGTGATGATCTTGTCGCGCTGACCGATCCCAAATGTTCAACACGCCGCGCTGGGGGCCGCGAGCAACTCGCGCGCCTCCGCGTGGATGCGCCCGACCATCGACTTGAAGCCATTGGAGCGTTGCGGCGTCAGATGTTCGCGCAGGCCGAGGCGCTCGAACAACGTGACGGGATCAGCCTTCATAATTTCGGCGCCGGTCTTGCCCGAGCAGAGCGCCAGCAAGATGGCGACGAGGCCGCGCACGATATGCGCGTCGCTGTCGCCGCGGATCATCAGCGTCGGCTCGCCGCCGCCGGCTTCAGAAATTGTCGTCGCCAGCCAAACTTGGCTGGCGCAGCCCGAGACTTTGTTCTGATCAGTCTTCAACGCGTCGGGAAGCGGCTCGAGCATTTTGCCAAGTTCGATGACATAGCGGTAGCGGTCCTCCCAATCGTCGAGCAGGGAAAAGTTTTCGATGATGTCGTCGATCGTCGTCATGTTTCGACCATTCCTTCAACTTTGAGCCGATCGCGGCGCTGGCGAGACGCGACGCGCAACAATTGCAGGCATTCGATGTTTGCCGCGAGATCGAGCGCCGAAAATCCGTCGATGTTCTCCTGCGCGGGATCTGCGCCGAGCGCCAGCAAGAGCGCCACAACCTCAGTCTTTCCGGCCGAAGCGGCGTAGATCAGCGCCGTCGAGCCGTCGGGATTGCGATGGTGAACATTGGCCCCGGCGGCGGAGAGCAGTTTGATCGCCTCGACGCCGTCCTGCTTGCACGCCAACCAAACGGCGTTGTTGCCGTCGCGTGTCGTGGCGTCGATATCGCCGCCCTCGGCGACGATCTGGCGCAGAATTTCGACGTTGGCCTCGGCCGCAGCTCGCAGAAGCGGCGTGAGCCCATCGGCGCCGACGGCGTTTGCGGCCTTCGTCGGAAAGCCTTGCATCGTCAACCATTGCGCCAACTGCGAGGTCACGCCTTCACTCCATCGCAGCGCCGACCGAGACGTCGGACGTATCGACTTAAAGCAATCCCAGTTGCACGAGCGGCTTGGCGCCGCCGCGCCCCAGGACCGTGTCAACCTTTTGCCGCACATTTTCGATCTTCAGCGGTTTCACTAAGGTGCCATGTGCGCCATGCTTCATGGCGCCGACCGCCAGGGGCTCGTCGGCTTTGTCGCAGACGATCAATATGCGCACGCCGCCGAAACGCTCCGCCAATTCGGCGAGGATCGGGAGGCCCTTGTTCTTCAGAAAGGAAGCTCCGAGCAGAACGACGTCCGGCTTCAGCCAGCCGACGCCTTTATCGTAGGCCTCTTCGAGGCTGGCGATTTCGTGGGTTTCGATCTCATCGTGCAGCATGAATTGAAGCGCGGCGCGCACCACCTCGTCTTCGTCGAGGACGAACACTCGCCGTTGATCAACCGCCTTTGCGGTCTCGACGCCAATCTGCATGCCTGCTCCTTTTGATGATACGCCGCTCACGCCACGCAGAAGATATCAAGCAAGCTCTGTTCCAATTGTCCCCGAGCTTGATCTGTCGCGGAGCAAAGAACGGCGTGCGATGTATTCTTCGCAACAAATGTCAAGACTGTCGGCTTCCCTCACATACAAGACCGATGCGGCATTGCGCTTATCGCTTGATAAAAGCCAAATAAAACAATCGTCTACTCGGCTTGACCGTATTGGCATGGCGGTTGCTACCAGTCTGACGCGAGTGAGGGCTGAGCGCACGCCTACGTTACGCCGAGCGATGTGTTCCTTCCCGTAACCCGCGACCAGTTTCTGATGCAGAGGAACTGCCCAGCATATCTCTGGGTGGCAGTCGAAGGGCTCAACAGGAGACAGACATGTCGTCACTACGGCAAATCGCATTTTACGGCAAAGGGGGCATCGGCAAGTCGACGACGTCCCAGAACACACTGGCGGCTTTGGCCGAGCTGGGTCATCGCATT
>NZ_JAKFWS010000147.1 GCF_021731785.1 Methylocystis sp. | reverse complement strand
GGCAAGTGGCGCATATCGATCTCGCGCGCGACTGGCGCGTCGACCGGCTGCGCGACGCTATCAATGCGCATCTGAAGCCCGATCCGATCGCGGTGCTTTCGGCGCGGGCGGTTGACGACGATTTCGAAGCGCGCTTTTCCGCGATCCGCCGCCATTATCTCTATGTCATCGACAATCGCCGCGCGCCCTTGGCGCTAAACCTCGGCCGCGCCTGGCATGTCAAGCGGCCGCTCGACGCGCAAGCCATGCATGAAGCGGCGCAGTCGCTCGTCGGCCGTCATGACTTCACGACCTTTCGCGCCTCCGAATGCCAGGCGAATTCGCCGCTGCGCACGCTTGAGCGTCTCGACGTGCGCCGCGACGGCGCGCGCATCGAGATCGTCGCTTCGGCGCGCTCCTTTCTGCACAATCAGGTGCGCTCAATGGTCGGGTCGCTGGAGCATGTTGGCAGCGGCAAGTGGCGCGCCGAGGATCTGGCGCTGGCGCTCTCGGCGAAAGACCGCGCGCGCTGCGGACAGGTCGCGCCGCCGCACGGTCTCTACCTTGTTGGCGTCGATTATTAGCGCGCGATATGCGCTTGGAAGCGGGCTACTGCTTGTCGCCCGCGCCTCCCTGGTCGTCCGGCGACGGCTTGTTTGCGTCTTGTTTTAGCGCGGCGGGCTTCGTCTGCTTTTTAGCCGCGTGTTTCACGGCCCCGGCCGCGTTCGTTGATCTTTCTTCCTTGGCGAGCGCGCCGTGAATGGGAAGGAAGCTCGCCGACAACACCGCAGCCAATATTCCGTTCACGCAGGATCGTTGATTCAGCATTGGTTGGTCCCCTCAGATGCGAGAGCCCCCACCGACTCAATCGGCCCGCCCCACAGTCATCAGGCGCAACAACCGTGATGATGATGAGTCGCGCCCAAGTCCGCGCTGCGATGATTTCATGACCAAAATCGCGCTGTTTGACGAAGTTCGTCCGACTGGTAAAAAAATGCTTAACTGAAGGCGTCGCCGAATTTGGCGTCTTTGCGGGCCGTCGCTCTTTGCGTTCGGGGTGTATTCAGGCGGCGACTTTCCGCCCTATCGCCGTGGACATCTTCTACTCTCGGCGCTTACTCTTGGCGCTGGATCGCGTCTTCGGGCGCGGTTTCGCTCTTGACCGGCCAAATCCCAGGAAGCCTGGCGACCGGCTTCGGTGCGGGGGGCGCCTTCTTTTGCGCGAGAGCGCCATGAATGGGAATGACGCTAGCCGATAGAACCGCGGCGAGAATGCCATTAACGTAAGGTCGACGATTGGTCATGTATGCCTCGCTTAGAGTCTTGGCGCCGACTCATCGACCTGCCGGGGCGTGACCGACAGTCATATATAGTGGCGGGAAAGAGTCGAGACTTAGTTTCGGGCGAGGCGCCCCGTCAGGAGCCGCTGAACCAGTTGTAGCCTTTGTCCTCCCAGTAGCCGCCGGGATAGTCATTCGTCACAAAGATCTCGCCGATAAATTTCGGATTCTTGAATCCAAGCTTGGTTGGAAGGCGCAGGCGCAGGGGATAGCCGTATTTGGCGTCCGTGAAATCGAGCGCCAGCAGCGTTTGCGGATGCAACGCGCTCGGCATGTCGATGCTCGAATAATATTTGTCGGCGCATTTGAATCCGACGTAACGCGCCGTGAGGTCGGCGCCGATTCGCTCCAGAAAATGGCGGAAGGCGACGCCGCGCCAGTTGCCGATCGCGCTCCAGCCTTCAACGCAGACGAGCCGGGTGATCTGGCTCGACTGCGGCAGCGCCCGCAGTTCGCTTAAGCTCCAGGGGCGCTTGTCGGCGATGAGACCCGAGAGCTGCAGTCGGTAGCTTTCGCCGTCAATGCGGGGGATGTCCTTTTCTTCGTAATAGGCGTTGAAAGGGAACGGCGTCGTGATCTCCGCTTCAGTATAGGTCGGCGCGAGCTTTGAAGGATCGAAAAGCGCCGCCTGCATTTTATCGTTGAAGCGCGACAGCGCGATAAGCAGCCGATCGACGGCGTCGTCGTCTTTCAGGGTGCAGCCGGAGAGGAGCGACAGCGCGCCAAGCGACAGGCCTTGTTTGAGAAAGAGACGTCGCTCGAGCCGCGCGATCTGCGGCCGAAAGGCGGAAAGACGTTTGCTGCGGGGCGGCTTCATCGCGGCGCCTCCGCACGGCCGGTGAACATCGCCGCCAGAATGCCTTTGACGCTCACGGCGAGTCCGATGTGAACGACAAGGAAAGCGACGATCGCCGCCATCGCGAAGAAATGCACGCGGCGCGCCGCCTCATAGCCGCCCAACGCCGCCGTCAGCGTTTGAAGCTGCACGGGCTTCCAGATGGCGAGGCCCGAGAGAATGGCGACGATCACGGCAAGAATGACCGCTATGTAAGATACCCGCTGAGCGGCGTTGTAGCGGCCTGGCGCATGATGCAGGAGGCCTCGCATCGCGAGAAACACGTCGTCGAAGGCGCCGCGGAGCGAGATCGGCAG
Source organism: Methylocystis sp. (assembly GCF_021731785.1). Taxonomy (GTDB): domain Bacteria; phylum Pseudomonadota; class Alphaproteobacteria; order Rhizobiales; family Beijerinckiaceae; genus Methylocystis. The sequence goes on along the minus strand of NZ_JAKFWS010000147.1, from coordinate 25,861 downwards.
GAAGCTTCTTCGGAAGTGGCCCGAAACCAAACCGTAAGCGAGATAAGCGAATCCGTTGAGCGCCAGCAGCCACATTGCGGCAAAATGCCAAGCAAGCGCGCCCGCGAGCCAACCGCCCAGCGTGAAATCCTTAGGAAACTCGAAGCCAAAGATCGGCGAGGCGTTGTAGATGCGCCAGCCGCTCAGCACCATGACGAAGATCGCGAAAGCGTTCACCCAATGCGTCACCCGAACGAAGAGCGGGTGAATCGTCTTAGGCTTGTCGGCGCCGCCAACCATGACGGTTTCTCCTATTTGCGCCAACATATGGCTTGAGGCGGCGAAAACGAAGGCCTCGCAGGCGCGTTGACAGGCCGGTCGCCTTCCCCCATGACGGCGAAGCTTTCATCACGCGGGAATATGGCGAGCTCATGCGCGTCTTCGTGACCGGCACGGCCGGCTTCATCGGCTTTCATCTGGCGAAGCGTCTGCTCGACGCGGGGCATCTTGTCGATGGCTTCGACGGCATGACGCCCTATTACGATCCTAATCTCAAGGAGGCGCGCCGCGCCATTCTGCAGCGCACGAATGGCTATCGCGACACGATCGCCATGCTTGAGGACATGGAGGCGCTCACCCGCGCCGCCGAACAGGCCGCGCCGGACGTCATCATCCACCTCGCCGCGCAGGCGGGGGTACGCTACTCGTTGCAAAATCCGCGCGCCTATGTCGACGCTAATCTCGTCGGCGCCTTCAACGTCATGGAGATGGCGCGGTTCTTGAAGCCGCGACATTTTCTGTTCGCTTCGACAAGCTCCGTCTATGGCGCGAGTCCCACGGTGCCGTTCCACGAGAGCGACCGAACCGATTTTCCACTGACCCTTTATGCGGCGACGAAGAAAGCCGGCGAAGCGATGGCGCATTCCTATGCGCATCTATGGTCGATCCCGACGACGATGTTTCGCTTCTTCACCGTCTACGGGCCATGGGGCCGCCCGGACATGGCGCCGTTGAAATTCGTCGACGCGATCGAGAACGACCGGACGATCGACATCTATAATCACGGCGACATGTCGCGCGACTTCACCTATGTGTCGGATTTGGTCGAAGGCGTCGTGCGGTTGATCGAGTGCGTTCCCGAGCGCGATTCGGGCGACGACAGCGTTTCGCCGGTCGCGCCCTTTCGGATCGTCAACATCGGCCGCGGCGCGCCGGTGAAGCTTCTCGACTTTATCGAGACGATCGAAAGAGTGCTCGGCAAAAAGGCCAAGCGCAACTATCTCGACATGCAGCCGGGAGACGTTCCGCGCACTTTCGCCAGCGCCGATCTCCTGGAACGCCTGACCGGCTATCGCCCGCATACGTCGCTTGACGAGGGCATCGCGGCGCTCGTCAACTGGTATCGCGACTATCGCCGCTCTCATGGAGACCTGGCGTTCTGAGCCGCGAACCTATTTCTTCTTGGCTGCGAGGAAATTGTGCGCGGCGTTTTCGTCAAAGACCGGGGTGATGTGGTTGACGTTGAGGTCGGTCCAGGAATGGAAGAGCGCGCCGAGATCAGCGACGTCGCTGGCTTCGACGATGCTCCAGCCTTCGAGCAGCGTGACGGAAAGCCAGTTTCCGATGACCTTCATCCCCTTCGGAGCGGCGTCGCCGAGTTTCTGAAAACGCTTGAGAACATCGTCGCGATGTTCGGGCGTCATTTCATAGTAGATCGCAAACAGCATCGGCCATACTCCGTTCGCTTGGAAATGCAACTTCCGCCTGCCTGGCCAGAACGGACGCCCAAACTGCCGCAGTCCGAAGTCACATACAACCGGATACGATCGGCTCACCCGATCCGATCGGGATGCTGTCCGTCGCAATGACATTCTCGACGCCTCGGCGCTGGCGAATGACGGCGTAACGCGCGCCACCGAGCATATGCCAGCCGGCGATCTCGATTCGCTTGAGCTTCGTGGCGAAGACGTAGACCTCGCGTGCGACGCCGGCGCGTCGAATTTGTTTTCGGCGAGGCCGGGGGATATCTTTTATACGCGCGCTCGTCGCCTCGCGGCGCCGCGCCTAATGCTTAGGGACCTCATGGCGCGCTATTTGAAACATGCGCTCGCCGCTCTTTTCGCCGGTTATTTCGCGGCGCTCGCCGGTCTCGTCGCCTTTCAGCGCGACTTCCTCTTTCGCCCCGACGCGCGGCGCGCCGATCCCGCCGCGGCCGGCCTTGCCGAGGCTCAGGAAACGACGCTCAAGACGCGCGACGGCGAGACGCTTCTCGCCTGGCGGCTTTCCGGCGACTGCGGGCGGCCGTTCATTCTTTATCTTCCTGGCAATGGCGGCGCGCTTCGCGATCGCGTTCCGCGGTTCAGGCGCTTTGTCGAAGACCGGTTCGGCATGCTCGCCGTCTCCTATCGCGGCTACGGCGGCTCGACCGGCGCGCCCGCGCAGGAAGGTCTCTTCCTCGACGCCGAAGCGGCCTACGCAGAGGCGCTGAGGCTCGGCTACGCACCCGAGCGGATCGTCATTATGGGCGAGTCGCTTGGAACGGGCGTCGCCACCCATCTTGCAGCCACGCATCATGCGGCGGGACTGGTGCTCGATTCCCCCTATTCCTCCATCGCCGACGTGGCGGCGGAGCGATACTCCTGGGCGCCCGTCCATTATCTCGTGCGCGATCCGTTTCGCTCGGATCGGGAGATCGGCAAAGCGCGGGCGCCGGTCCTCATCCTCCACGGCGAGAATGATTCCGTTATTCCAATTCGCCTCGCACGCCGGCTGTTCGATCTTGCCAATGAGCCGAAGACGTTCCTTTCAGCGCCCGGTCGCAATCATCTTGCGCTGCTCGATCCGGGCGTTTATCCCCGCGTGCGCGACTGGATCGAGGCCCACGCCGGCGCCGCTTGCGAAAAGGCGGACGCGAGCTTCCCGCACGAAGCGCGCTCGAAACATTGAAATCGACCACGTTTTTGTATTCAAGCGATTCCGGCTAAACGCGGCGCGATCTAAAGCCAGTCGGGGACGCTGTCCATCGCGATGATCTCCTCGACGCTTTGGCGTTGGCGAATGACGGCGTAACGCGCGCCATCGACCAAAACTTCGGGAACCAGCGGGCGCGTATTGTAGGTCCCGGACTGCACGGCGCCATAGGCGCCCGCCGTCAGCACGCAGAGCAAGTCGCCGGCGCGCGGTTCGACCATCTCGCGGCCATGCGCAAGATAGTCGCCCGTTTCGCACACCGGCCCGACGACGTCGGCGACGATCTTTTGCCGATCCGTGTGCTGGCGCTCGGGAACGATGTCGTGCCAGGCGTCATAGAGCGTCGGGCGGACAAGGTCATTCATGCCGGCGTCGACGATCACGAAGGTCTTGGCGTCGCCATGCTTCACATAGATGACGCGCGTGACGAGCACGCCGGCGTTGCCGACGATCAGCCGTCCAGGCTCCAGCACCAGTCCGCAGCCGAGTCCGCCGAAATGCTTGCGCACGATCCCGGCGTATTTTTCGGGATGGTAGGACTGCGGATCGTCGCCCTCGTGATAGGGGATTCCCAGCCCGCCGCCGAGATCGACATGCGAAATATTATGCCCGTCGGCGCGCAGGTCGCGCACGAGTTCGGCGAGCAGCGAAAAGGCTTCGTCGAATGGCGCGAGATCGGTGAGCTGCGAGCCGATATGCATGTCGGCTCCGGCGATCTCGATCCCCTTGAGCTTCGCGGCGAAGGCATAGATCTCCCGCGCGCGCGACAGCGGCACGCCGAATTTGTTTTCGGCGAGGCCGGTGGAAATCTTCTTGTGCGTGCGCGCGTCGACGTCCGGATTGACGCGCAGCGATACGCGCGCAGCGCGCCCGAGCGCGCCCGCCGCTTGCGACAGGGCTTCAAGCTCCGGCTCCGACTCGACGTTGAAACAAAAGATTCCTGCGCCAAGCGCCGCCGCGATCTCCTCCGCAGACTTGCCGACGCCGGAAAAGGTGATCCTTTCCGGCGCCACGCCGACGGCGAGCGCGCGGGCGAGTTCGCCGCCGGAAACCACATCCATGCCCGCGCCCTCCTGGGCGAGAAGGCGCAGCACGGCCTGATTGGAATTGGCCTTCACCGCATAGCAGACGAGGGCGTCGAGCCCCGCGAAGGCTTGCGAAAACACGCGAAAGTGACGGCGGACTGTCGCCGCCGAATAGCAGTAAAAGGGAGTGCCCACTTCATCGGCGAGCTCATGCACGGCGATCTCCTCGGCGTGGAGCGCGCCGTTGCGGTAGGCGAAAAGATGCATCGGCCTAAAGCAGCGGGTCGAGCGGGAATGGATATTGATCTGGCGGTCGATTGCCGACCGTGCCGGGAATCGGCGGCGCTGGGACGCTGGCCGGCGGGGGCGCTCCGGGCCTCGCCGCTTTGGCTTGCGCGGCTTCGGCCTGCGCCCGAAGGATCGCGCCGCGCGCCTGGGTCTCGGGAGGAAGCTCCAGGGGACCGCGCCGGCCGCAAGCGCCGAGGCTCGCGGCGATGAGCGCCAGCGCAAGAGCCGCCACGGAGCGGCGCGTGAGGTGCGGCAAACGAGGCGTCACGGCGATTCGTCCCAAAGGAATGCTGGCGCACTATAGCGATGAAGCAAAAAAAGGCGAGGGCGCCGGCGCAGAGCGCCGAGCGCCGAGCTGCTCCTTTTGCGCGAGGTTTGCTTTGCTTGCGGTCGATTCTGGACCCGGGGACATCCTTGCTGGTCAGGCGACATCCATTTGGCATGCTTAACGAGTCGTGAATCGAACCCCCTGCCGTTCCGGGACGGAACAGGCGCCAGGAAGCGGCTGAACTCTTCGCGGACTTTCGGCGAGCCGTCCGCTTTCTTGCTAGAAGCTCTCCGGCTCTCTTAGGAAGACCGCGATATCGTAATCAGAATCCTGCCGAGCGTCCCCTCGCGCTCGCGAACCGAACACCACAGCGCGCTCCAGCCGCTCGCCATATGTCCGGGCGAGCGCAGCGCGGAATCGTGTGAGAATTGGATCGGCGGGCGGCGGCTTTGTCATGGTCTCTGCGGCAAAATATCCAATATATTCAAGAGTATACGCCTGTCGCATAGGTGCATTACGGAACGCCCCCTGCGCCTCAAGCGTGAGGATTCAGTGCGGAGCCGCGCCCGAGCTGTCGTCCGCGTAGAAATTCCTCAATCGCCATCTCGCCCTTGCCGGCGCGCTGCACGCGCAGCAGCCTCAGCGCGCCCACGCCGCAGGCGATGAGGCCGTCATCGTCGAGCGCGGTGCCCGGGGTCCCAGTCCCGTCCTCGACGCGCGCGCGCAACACCTTCACGCGCTCAAGGCCGTGGCCGAGATCGGCTTCGAAAAAAGCGCCCGGAAAGGGCGAGAGGCCCCGCACGAGATCATGAAGTTCTTGCGCCGGGCGGCGCCAGTCGATCCGCGCCTCGCCCTTTTCGATCTTTCGCGCATAGCAGGCGCCTTCGTCGGATTGCGGCGTGAAGCGCAGTTCGCCATTGGCGAGCAGATCGAGCGCCCGCGCCATGAGCGGCGCGCCGAGTTCGGCGAGACGGTCGTGCAATTCTCCCGCCGTCATCTCGTCATCGATGGGGGTCTTCGCCGTCAAGGCGACGGGACCGGTGTCGAGACCGGCCTCCATTCTCATCACCATGACGCCGCTCTCGGCGTCGCCGGCCATGATGGCGCGCTGGATCGGCGCGGCGCCGCGCCAGCGGGGCAGCAGCGACCCGTGGAGGTTGAGGCAGCCGTATCGTGGCGCATCGAGAATCGGCTGAGGCAGCAGCAACCCATAAGCGGCGACGACCGCGACATCGGCGTTGAGCGCGGCGAATTCGGCCTGGGCCTCGGTGCTCTTCAGGCTTTTCGGCGTGCGGACGGGAACGCCAAGACGCTCCGCCAGAAGGTGGACGGCGGACTTTTTCTCGGCCATGCCGCGTCCGGCGGGACGCGGCGGCTGCGTATAAACCGCCGCGACCTCGTGGCCCCGTGAAACGATTTCCGTGAGCAGACGGGCGGCGAATTCCGGCGTGCCCATGAAGACGACGCGCATTGGGTTGCGCAATCGTCAGGCCCCGGCTTGTTCCGACTGACTCTCGGTGGCTGCGCGCCGCTGGGCGGCGATTTCGTCGTAGCGCGCCGCTTTGTTGAACTTCTTGACGACGCGCTCGCGCTTTAGGCGCGATAGATGGTCGATGAAGAGACCGCCTTCGAGATGATCCAGCTCATGCTGCACCACGGTCGCAAGCAGCCCTTCCGCGTCGAATTCCTGAATTGCGCCTTCCCGGTCGAGATGACGCACGCGCACCCGCGCCGGCCGCTTTACGTCCTCGAAATAGTCGGGCACCGATAGGCAGCCCTCCTGATAGACGCTCAACTCCTCGGCCGCCCAGATGATTTCCGGGTTGATGAGGAACAGCGGCGATCGCGTCTCCTCGGTCTTGCCGATGTCGACGACGACAATGCGTTTGGCGACGGCGACCTGGATCGCCGCAAGGCCAATGCCGGGCGCCTCGTACATCGTCTCCAACATGTCGTCGAGCAGACGCCGCAGCCTGTCGTCGACCCGGTCGACAGGCTCGGAAATCTTCCGCAGCAGCGGATCAGGAAGCGTGATGATCGGCAGAATGGCCATTGATGTTCGCCGTGGCTCTTTGCGTTTCCATGAGATAGGCGCGCTTGGAGCGTGCGTCAAACGCGACTGGGAAAGCCCTCGCCTAGTTACGACGGCCGTGGCCTTCTATCCAGTCCCGCAACTCGCGGAAAGAAGAACTCATCGCCGAATTCCGCGCCTTGAGCGTGACCGTGGTCCCGTCCCGCTCGACCGTGATTGTATAGGACATGCTGTCGGGATGCGGCTCGGTGGGCGGGGCAGGCTCGTCCGCCTTGACGGCGGCGTCAACCATTACGGCAAGATCGCGCGCCGCCTGGGGCGGCAGCGCCTTCGCGTCAACCACGACTGGCGGCTGGCGCAGGCGTATGCCCGCCGCCAGACCGCCATGCTTGGATAAGGAAACGATCATCGGTTTCTCGCAGGAACCCGCGCCAGGCGCTCGGCCGCTGGCTCCCTGTTCAATTGCGCGCCGAAACGCGCCGCGACTTGGCGCCGTTCACTTCGCGCGAGAGAGCCGACACCTGTTCTGCAAGCGCCGCGACCTGCCGCGACAGCGCGGCGAGCGAATCCTCCTCGCGCTGAGCATGGCCGTCGCCGCCACGCGCCCGCTGCGGGATCTCCATGCGCACGACGACCGGAGGGACGCGAACCCCGACGTCCCGCCAGGCGGCGGCGACCGCCTGCTGTTCCCGGCTTCCTGCCCCATAGAGACGGTCCGCCATCATGAAGGTCAGTTCGGCGAAGCCTCTGAAGTCGGTCGTCGGGCTCGACGCCTTCAGCGACTCATACCAGATGTGGCCGGGCGCTTCCCAAGCGTAGCCGCCGATGTCGGTCGCGACAAGGTAAAACGCCTTGTTGGGAATGCCCGAATTGATGTGAACGCCGCCGAAGTCGCCCTCTTCATTATCGGGCAAGTCCTCATATCTACTCATGTGGTCGGGTTGAGGATCTCTCCCGAAATCGTCATTGTCATAGGCGCCTCCCGGATTCTTCAGCGAACGGAGCGCGTCACCGGCGATCGCCGGCGTAAAAATGTCGGCGCCGATCAGCCAGTCGGCGTCCTCGGCGGACTGTTTCAAGGACCACTGCTTGACGAGCGAGCCAAACACGTCGGAGATCGATTCATTCAGCGCGCCGGGCTGCCGGTGGTAGACTAGGCCGGCACTGGACTCGGTGACGCCATGGGCCAGCTCATGGCCGATCACGTCGAGCGAGCCGGTGAAATCGCTGAACAGCACGCCGTCGCCGTCGCCAAAGACCATCTGGCTCCCATCCCAGAACGCATTGTTGTAGTCCCGGTCGTAATGAACGAAGCCGTTCAGACGCATGCCACGGCCGTCGATCGAGTCGCGTCGGAAGACTTCCTTGTAAAAGTCGCGCGTCGCGCCGAGGCCGTCGAACACCCGGTTAACCGATGCGTCGGACGACGCCTGCCCGTCCTCGGTGCGCGCGATTCGCGCCTCGGACAGATTGGTCGAATTGCGGCAATCATAAACCGTGCGTTGCGCCGCGCCGACGTCTGCAAGCGTGAGACGGGCGCGAATCGATCTTTGGCCGCGCAAACGGGTTGTCGTCAGCAGAGTGCGCATGGCGATCTGGCGCATCTCTTTTTTTTCGCTCTGAGCGAGCCGCAGAAGGATATGCGGCGGAACGATGCAGTTGATGCAGGAACAACGCATGAAAAATCTCCTCGGAAAAAAAGGCGCGGCCGCTGAAACGTTGGACCGAAGCCGTAGAACAACGCGTTCAAGACAAAAAGGTTTCGTGATCATCCAAACCGCGTCTTTGCCAAGCCGCCAAAGCCGGCTAACATGAAGGCGCAAAAAGCGATCGCCGCCGCGCGGAGGCGGCGCGCCATGGGGAGCGCGCGCCATGTCCTTGCTGATTTTTCTGGGGCTCATTGCCGCCGTCGCCTTCTGGCTGGTCGGCGTTTACAACGGGCTGGTGTCGCTGCGCCAGCGCAGCAAACAGGCGTTCTCCGACGTCAACGTGCAGCTCAAGCAACGCCACGACCTCGTGCCGAATCTCGTCGAAACGGTAAAGGGCTACGCCACGCATGAGAAAAGCACCCTCGAAGACGTGGTCAAGGCGCGCAACGCCGCCGTGGCGGCGCAAGGGCCGGCGCAGCAGGGCGCGGCGGAGGGCGTGCTGACCGGGGCGCTCTCGCGGCTGATCGCGCTCTCCGAATCCTACCCGGACCTGAAGGCGAACCAGAACTTCCAGCAGCTGCAGAGCGAGCTGTCGGACATCGAGAACAAGATTTCCGCGGCGCGGCGATTCCTGAACAACACCGTCGCCGAATACAACGCCACGCGCGAAGGCTTTCCGGGCTTCCTCGTCGCGCAGCGCTTCGGCTTCGAGCCGCTCGACTATTTCGAGCTCGACGAGGCGCAACAGCGGGCGATCGAAACCGCGCCGAAAGTGGAGTTTTAGGCGCGCGGGCGCCGCGCAGGTTGCCATTCCCGACAGGCCGAAGGCCGGATCGGGAATCCAGATCTAGCAAAGCGTAATTTTTCAATGCCTGGATTCCCGATCGCGCGCCACTAGCGCGCGATCGGGAATGACAGCAGCAGGAACGCCATGTTCACAGCCTACGGCCTTTACTCCCACATTCGCGCCAACGAGCTGCGCTCGGCCTTCTTGCTCTCGGGCTTCGTTGTCCTGTTGCTGGCGCTGATGTTCTCCTTCGCGCTCATCATCGAAGCGATGAGCGCGCCCCCCGGCGCGCCTTTCGATTACATTTTCACGCTCGCCGTCGATGATTTGAAGCGCGGCTGGCCGATCGGCGTCATAGCGGCGGGCGTCTGGTTCGTCATCGCCTATCTTTTCCACCAGAAGATGATCGACTTCGCCACGGGGGCCGCAAGTCTATCCCGCGCCGAGTCGCCGCGAATTTACAATCTCCTTGAAAATCTCTGCATCTCCCGCGGCGTGCCGATCCCGGCGTTGCAGATCATCGAGAGCGACGCGCTCAACGCTTACGCCTCCGGGCTGAAAGAAGGACAATATAAGATCGCGGTGACCCGCGGTCTGACGCGCTACCTGACCGACGCCGAGCTGGAAGCCGTGCTCGCGCATGAACTGACCCACATTCGCAACCGCGACGTTCAGCTTCTCGTGGTCGCCGTGATTTTCGCCGGCGTTTTCGCCTTCGTCGCCGATCTGACGATTCGCCGCTGGAATTTTCCGTTCGGCTTCTCGCCGCATCGTCCGGAACGCGACGATGGCCGAAGAGGCAATGGCGGCGCGGCGCTCGCCATTGTCGTCGCGCTGTTCATCATTGCGCTGAGCTGGGGCGCGTCGGTGCTGATCCGCTTCGCCCTGTCGCGCTCGCGCGAATTCCTCGCCGACGCCGGCAGCGTCGAACTGACCAAAAACCCCGACGCGATGATCTCGGCGCTGCGCAAGATCGAAGCGCATGCGGCGATCCCGACGATGCCGTCGCGCATGCAGTATTTCTTTATCGAATCGCCGGCGCTTCACCCCGAGTCTGGCTGGTTTGCGACTCATCCGAGCGTCGACGCGCGCATTGCTGCTTTGGTCAAATTCGCGGGAGGCCGGGACGTAGCGACCGGGCCCGAAGGAGAAGCGCCGCCCGGGTCTCTCGATTCGCCGCGCGAGGTTGAAGCCTCCTTCCTGCCGAAGGACGGGCGCCAGCCGCTCTCGCCGCCGCAAGGCCCGTGGGGACGCGCCAGCCGCTGATTTGCGCGCCCACCTCTTCCTCTTGTCTCTCCGGGAGATGCTGCGCTTCGTAATCATAATAAATCCAGAGTACAGACATTATAAGTTACACTCATTGTAGAATATATGATTTGTTGGTAAAAAATAGAGATGCGCTACATTACATGGGTCATCAGCAGCATCCCGACGCTAAAGGGCTATTTTGCGTTTCTTGGCGTAGCCGCTGATTTTGACGTTCAGATTTCGCGGAAGAGGCGCGGACATGAGCATCACGGTCATCTTCGGTTCTGACGGCGGCGCGACGAAAGGGGTTGCTTCCAAAATTTCAAAGAAGTGCCAGGGACGGACGGTCGATATCAAGGACGCCACGACGGACGATTTCGAAAATTGCCATCTGCTGATCCTGGGCTCGCCCACCTATGGCGACGGCGCCTTGCAGACGGATTGGGAAGAGAACATCGACAAGCTGCGCGGCGCCGATCTGAAAGACAAGAAAGTCGCCCTCTTCGGCACCGGCGACCAGCAGAGCTATCCGCTGTCATTCGTGGACGCGATGGGCATCCTCTATGATGAGGTGTCGGCGCTCGGCGCCAAGGTGATCGGCTTCACCGAAACCTCGGGCTATGACTATGTTGGCTCCACCGCCGAGCGGGACGGCAAGTTCGTGGGCCTCGCCCTCGACCAGGACACCCAGTCCGGCATGACCGAAAAGAGAGTGACCGCATGGCTGAGCCAGTTACTTTGATCGGCGCGGGCGTTCACGCTCCGCCGTCTACGCCCCGCCGGTCCGCCGATGTGGCGCCGGTGTTGCGGCTCTTCCATCACCACATCTACGAATACGGCCGGGGCATTCGCGCCCTGTTCCTGATGACCATCAGCCACCGGGAACTGGAAATGGTGCTCGGCAAGCTGGAAGCGCAAGGCATCCATCACTTCGTTCAGGAGCTCAACCCGGTCAAGGTAAACCTCTTCTTTGGCCGGCCCGCGTTCGTCGCCGTGGCGCGTTCCTTGGTAACGCGTCCGCTCAACGCGCTCACGGCGGAGGAGGACTTCATGCTCGGCACGCTGCTCGGCTACGATCGCGAGCAGCAGTGCCGCCGCTTCCTGACGCGCTCCGGACGGGGCATGCCGGAGGAACTGCCTCTTGCGGCCGAATGATCCAAGAGCGGCGGCGCCTGTCGGAACCTGCGACAGTCGTGAGCCGCTGCTTAGGCGTTTGCAGCGTCGTCCGGCGCGTAGTGCGGATTCTTTTCGGTCAGAACAACCTCGAAACCCTCAAACTCGGGACCGCCAATATAGAGATGGCGGTTCTGCCCGGCGTTCTTGTGGGCCTCCCGAAAATGTTCGGAATGCGTCCAGTCCACAAAATGTTGCCGTGTCTCCCACAGCGCATGCGACGCATAGAGAATGTGGTCTTCCCGTTCGGGCCCTTTGAGCAGATGGAAGACGATGAATCCGGGCCTTTCCTGAAGCCGGGACTGACGCGACCGCCAGATGTCTTCGAACGCCTGCTCCTCTCCCTTGACGATCCTGAACCGGTTCATTGCGATAAACATGATTCGTCTCCTGTCGCTGCTCTGGAGGGTCGACTGCCGTCTTTAGCACTCCGCGAAGCGAAAAATGCATAGCGCGTAACCGCGCCGGCGCCGCCGCGGCGATGGAAGAACTTGAGCGAGAATTTGGGCGAAACGTTTTGCGCCGTCGCGCAGCCCGTCACCGCCGCTTAGCAAAACCATTGCGCGCCGGCGCGGCGCGCGCGGTCACCTCAGAGACGCGCGCCTTCAAAAATTCTATCGCCTTCGCTCTCGACTCGCGCGCTTCGGGCAGAAAACTCATCAACTGCCAGGCGTGAGGGACGCAGGGCCATGTCTCGAGCCTTGCGTCGACGCCCGCCTGCCGCGCACGCGCGACGAGCCGCGTCGAGTCGTCCCTCAGCGCTTCATCCGCGCCGACATGAACGAGCATCGGCGGCAAGCGGGAAAGATCGGCGTAGATCGGCGACGCCAGCGGATGTCTCGCGCTTTGGCGTCCGAGCGCCGCTCGGGCGCCGAGCAGTATGTCCTTGCGCGTGAACAGAGGATCGCGCGCTTCATTCTCACGCATCGAGGCGCCGGTCGCCGCCAGGTCGACCCAAGGCGAGGACAGCGCCGCCGCGGCCGGCGGCCGCAAGCCTTCGTCGCGGATGCGCAGCATCAGCGAGACCGCAAGCCCGCCGCCGGCGGAGTCTCCGACAATGACGAAAGGTTCCGGCCGCGCTTCGACGAAGGCTCGGTAGGCGCGCAACACATCTTCGAGCGCTGAGGGAAAAAGATGTTCGGGGGCGAGCCGATAGGCCGGCGTGAAGACGTCGAAGCCGGCGCGGGCGAATTCGCGGGCCGCGTAGCGAAACAGCCGCGGCGAACCGACCAGGAAGGCGCCGCCGTGAAGATAGAACAGCGTTGCGACCGCGCCGCCCGAAGCAGGAATCCAATCGCCGGGGATTTGCGGCGCAAAAGGCGCGCGCCGTTCGGGCGAGAATGTTTCCACCACCGCCTGAAGGCCGCGCAGAGGCGCCGTCAGCGACCGGATGCGCGGCTTAACGAACCGGCGCAGGAAGGCGACGGTTCGCCGCGTCGCCGCGCTCGGGACGCCGCTCATTTGCCCGCGGTCGGCTTCGGCGGTTCGGATGCGTTCGAAAGATAGTCGAGCGAAGGATCGTTCAACCCGGCTTCGCGCGACTTGTCCCGCCACTGCCGCGCTTCGGCGAGATTGGCCTCAATCCCGAGGCCTTCGGCGAGGATGTGCGCGAGGCGGTTTTGCGCCACGGCGTTGCCCTTCACAGCCGCTTTGCGAAACCATCGCGCTGCGGCGGCGCGGTCGCGCGGCACGCCGACGCCATTGAACTGCAAAACCGCGAATTCCACCATCGCCGGCGCGAAGTCGAGTTCGGCGGCCCGCCTGAACCATTCGGCGGCTTCACGCTCGTCCTTCGGCAGCCCTCTGCCGGTCTTGTAAAGAACGCCAAGCGCGTAAACGGAATCCGCGTCGCCCTTCGCGGCGGCGCGGCGGAAATAGTCCGCCGCTTTGCCGAAATCGGAGGGCGCGCCCTCGTTTTCCAGCGCCAGCTCTCCGAGAAGATGGAGGGCGGCGGGATGGTCCTGCGCCGCGGCCTTTTCGAGATAGGCGCGGGCGGCGGCGCGGGTCTTCGGCGCGCCGGCGCCGTTGAGCGCCGCGGCGCCGTAGAGATAGGCCGCTTCCCTATCGCCGGCGTCGGCGCCGCGTTTGAACCACTCCATCGCCAACGAGAGATCGCGCGCGACGCCCGCCCCTTCAAGGTAAAGCTGGCCGACGAGGGTTAGCGCCGCCGCGTCTTTGGGATTGGCGGCGATGCGCTTCTTCGCCTCCTTCATCGCGACCGAATAATCGCCGCGCTGATAGGCGCCGAAGGCGAGATCGGGCGGCGGCGGCGCATCATTGGCCGCGCGGGCCGCAGGCGCGAGAAAGAGGACGCAGCTTGCGATAAACGCCGTTATTGCGAGCGAAGCGAAGCAACCCGGCAGGCGTCGTTCGGCTCCTGGATTGTTTCGGCGCTTTGCGCCTCGCAATGACGCGTCCCTTTCCGGATGACGAGGACGGCTTTGAGTCATGCGCACGCTCCCTTAAGCCGCGCCTGCGCGTCAGCAATGGCCGCCGCCGGTCCGCGCGCGTCGCTCCAGACGGCGTCGTCGAGCAGAACGAAGTCGGCGCCGGCTTCAACCAGCGGCGCGATATCGGCGAGCGACTTGGCGCGAACGACGCAGGGCGGGTTGAAAAGCTCCGCCCACCAGGCGACGCGCTCGATCAGCGCTTCGCGGTCAAGATCCGAAAACATCACGTAATCCGCGCCCGCCTCTCCGGCGCGCATGGCGTCGTCGCGCGTTTCGAGATCGCCGGCGCCGACCATGTAGCGCGGCGACAACTTTCTGATCGCGTCGGCAAGCGCCTCGCCGCAGCCCGAAACATGCGCGCCGTCGGCGCCGGCGCGCAGCGCGACATTTGGCGCTGCTGCGACAAGAACGGCGACGCCTTTTTCTTGCGCGGGGGGCGCCAGTACGCGCACGATCGCTTCTTGGCCGCGTTCGTCGCCATCGGTGAGACGAATGAGCAGGCTCGCGACGTCGCCCGCCGCAAGCGCCTCATCGAGCGCGGGCGCAAAAGCCGCCGCGTCGGCGAGCGGCGGAGTGGCGAGATAGAGTCGCGGCGCGATGGCGTTCATCTAAGCCTTCAACCTGTCGAGCCAGGCTTGCGCGGCGGCGCGCACATTGTCCGGCGCCGTTCCTCCGAAGCTCCTGCGGCTTTGCACCGATTTTTCGACGCCGAGCACATCGAACACGTCGGCGCCGATACGTGGTTCGACGCTTCGCATCTCCTCGAGCGTCAAGTCCTCGAGCCCGGCGCCGCGCGCTTCGGCGAGCGCGACGATGCGGCCGGTAACGTGGTGCGCCTCGCGGAACGGAAGCGACAGCGCCCGCACCAGCCAATCGGCGAGATCGGTGGCGGTCGCGTAGCCGCCGCCGGCCGCCGCCTTCATCCGCGCGCGGTCGACGCGCATGTCGCGGACCATGCCGGCGACGGCTGCGATGCAGAGCGAGAGCGTGTCGAGCGCGTCGAAAGCGCCTTCCTTGTCCTCTTGCATGTCCTTCGAATAGGCGAGCGGCAGGCCTTTCATGACGACGAGAAGCGCGACAAGCGCGCCGATCACGCGCCCCGATTTGCCGCGCGCGAGTTCGGCGGCGTCGGGGTTGCGCTTCTGCGGCATGATCGACGAGCCCGTGGTGAATTTATCGGACAGCGTGATGAAGCCGAATTGCGGCGTCGTCCACAGCACGATCTCTTCGGCGAAGCGCGACAGATGCGTGGCGCAGATCGCCGCGGCGCTCAGCGTCTCCAGAACGAAGTCGCGATCGGAGACGCTGTCGAGCGAATTCGACGTCGGCCGGTCGAAGCCAAGCGCGCGCGCCGTCATCGCACGGTCGATCGGAAAGCTAGTTCCGGCGAGCGCCGCGGTGCCAAGCGGACATTCGTTGAGCCGCGAGCGGGCGTCGCGGAGGCGTCCGCGGTCGCGCGAGATCATTTCGACATAGGCGAGGAGATGATGGCCAAGCGTCACCGGCTGCGCCGATTGCAGATGGGTGAAGCCGGGCATGACGCTCGCCGCCTCTTCCAGCGCGCGAGTCGCAAGCGCGAGCTGCAGATCGGCGAGTTGGCGATCAAGCGCATCGATCTGGTCGCGGATGTAAAGGCGGAAATCGGTCGCCACCTGGTCGTTGCGCGAACGCGCCGTGTGCAACCGGCCTGCCGCCGGCCCGATCAGCTCGGCAAGCCGCGACTCGACGTTCATGTGAATGTCTTCCAGCGCGCGCGAGAATTCGAACCGTTCGTTCTCGATGTCCGCTTTGACCTGTTCCAATCCGCCAGCGATCATCGCCGCATCCTCGCGCGAAACGATCCCCGTTTCGGCCAGCATGGCGACATGGGCGAGCGAGCCGCGGACGTCCTGAAGGCCGAGGCGCTTGTCGAAGTCGATCGAGACGTTGATCGCTTCCAGAACCGCGTCGGTTGCGCTTTCGAAGCGTCCGCCCCATATCTTGCTCGTCATTTTTAACCTCGGAGCCCACGCCTCATGGCCAAACCGCCGCCGCCCCCGCGATCTCCCCTGTTAGTCGCAAAGGCGGCGCTGATAACGATGGCGGTGAGCGTGGCGTTTCTATACGTGATCGGCAGCATGGGCGGCAAGAAACCGCCTGAACGCGCGGTGGATGAAGGCGCAAGCCCCGGCGGCGCGACCCAGGAGCGCGCGGCCCCGGCCGACGGCGACGCCGCCTGCGCGACCTCGGCCAAGATCGCCGCCAATATGAAGGAACTCGCCAAGGGCGAGGTTGCGGCCATGATCATCGCGGCGAAGCCGGAACCGATCGCCGACTATGCTTTCGACGGTCCCGACGACGCTCCGGTTTCGCTCGCATCATTCAAGGGCAAGACGACGCTCCTCAATATTTGGGCGACCTGGTGCGTGCCCTGCCGCGCCGAAATGCCGGCGCTCGACAGGCTGCAAGAGGCCTTCCTTGGGCAGAACTTTCGAGTGGTCGCCGTGAACGTCGATACCACGCGTCTCGAGAGGGCGAAGGCGTTTCTCACTGAAACCGGCGTCAAGTCGCTGACCTATTACGCCGATCCCAAGGCCAACATTTTCTTCGAGATGAAGCAGTCGGGCAAAGCGCTGGGCCTGCCGACGACGCTGCTGATCGGCCCCGACGGCTGCCAAATCGGACTGATGAACGGGCCAGCCGCCTGGGACAGCGCGGACGCCAAGGCGTTGATCTCGCGCGCGTTGGAGACGGCTCCAAAATAATCGCCACGTCGGCGTCAGGTCGACGGGCGGGCGCTCCCGCTTCGCGTCGGAAGCCGAAGCGGTTTTTTTTGAAAGGAGAGCGGCGAATGCATGTTTCGATCGAACAGGCTCATAAGGCCATTGCCGCGGCGCGCCGGAAGGCGATTGAGATCAAGACGCAGATGTGCATCGCTGTCGTCGACTCGGGGGGCGTTCTAAAGGCGTTCGAGCGGATGGACGACGCCTGGGTCGGCAGCATCGACATTGCAATGAAAAAGGCCAAGACCGCGGTCTTCTTCGGCATGCCGACTGGGCAGATCGGCAAGCTGTCGCAGCCGGGCGGGCCGCTCTATGGCATCGAGCACTCGAATGATGGGCTCATCACTTTCCCTGGCGGACTTCCCATCGTCGACGCTGACGGCGTGATGATCGGCGCCATCGGCGTCAGCGGCTCTTCCGTGGAGAATGACCATGCGGTTGCGCAGGCCGGCGTCGAGACGCTCGGCGTTTGCGACCTTCCGGAACATCCCTGGCGCACCTGACCCGAGTCAGTCGCGACGCCGCTTCTTCGATTTTTTCCGCTTCTCACCCGACTCAGTGGTCGCCCCCGGCTGCTGGCTAGGTTCGGCAGCCGCCGCAGTGGGGGCAGAGGGTTCGGCGACCGGAGCGGCGCCCTGTTGGGTCGCGGGGGCGGTTTCGGGCGGCGGCGCGACATTCGTGGCTGCGGGAGGCGCTCCGCTGTCCTCCGCGGGCGGCGCGTCGGGCGCAGCCGGCGGCGGCGAACGCGAGGCGGCGAGCCACCACGAGGCGGCGGCGAGCGTCAGAATGGCGAGCGCCACCAGAAACGCGATCGCCCCGCCGCCAGCCCCGCCGCCGCGCCGGGGCGGCGGCGGATCGGCCTGAGGCGCGGCCTCCGGCGCAACCTCGCTCTTCGACGCGCGCGTCAGCCCCGGCGGAGCGGGGGAAGCGGGCTGCTCGGCGCGATACTGGCTCCACACCCATGCGGCAGGCGGCGTCCCGCCGTAACGCTCATTTTGAGAATCCGACATCAGCCCGCCCTCCAAAGACGCTTCGTCCGCGCCAGCTCTGCGAGCGTATGTTGACTCGCCGCCGCGACATCGACAAGTGCGTCTGCAAACGCGTCGCGCGGCCGAGGCGACACAAGGATGGGAACTGCGCTATCTAGACTGAGCCTCACCTGAGACCATAGCGAGATTGAGCATGACCATTAAAGCTGGAGATCGACTTCCCGACGTGAAGCTTGCCGTCATGGGCAAGAATGGACCTGAGCCGGTCGACACAAAGGATTTTTTCGCAGGACGCAGGGTGGCGCTGTTCAGCGTCCCCGGCGCTTATACGCCGACCTGCCACAAGAAACATTTGCCGGGTTTCATCGCCAAGGCGGATGAAATCAAGTCGAAGGGCGTGGACGCCGTGGCGGTCACAGCCGTCAATGACATTTTCGCGCTCGACGCATGGGTGAAAGAGTCAGGCGGCGGCGGCAAGATCGACGCGCTTGCCGACGGCTCGGCGACCTTCGCCAAAGCCCTCGGACTCGAACTCGATCTCACCGAGCCGGGACTTGGCGTCCGCGGCAAGCGCTATTCGGCGCTGATTGACGACGGCGTCGTCAAATGGATCAATGTCGAGGACAATTCGAGCGAAGCCACCGTTTCGACCGCGGAAGCGACTCTCGCTCGTCTGTAGCATTCCTAAGCTGCGAAGAGCGCATGCCTTGCCAGATCAGACGCCGCATCCGTCGATAGCGCTCGCAACGCCCGCTCATCACATTCGAGTCGTCGAAGCGGCGCTTCAAACTCGCGATGCGATCTTCGCTTTCTCGCCGTCGCTGGGCCGTTGAGATGATTCGAGGCGGTCACGACGGCGATGTCGAAGCGTTAAGGGCGCTGCTGCTGGCGCTGGAGAACGTCCAGCGCTCTCCGCCAGAAGCGATTTTCGTCGCCGTCGGCGAGCTGGCGCAGCTCCTGCAAAAGTCGCGCTCAGAGATCATTGAGGGCCTCGACACGCTCGCCGGTTTGAATTTCATCGAAGGGCCCGGCGCCTATCGCGAGAGCGACTGGCTGTTTCGCCGCCTGACGCGCCGCGGCGAGGCCTTGGCCGATTTGATCCGCGATCCCACCGATTGGCGCGAGGCGCTTGCGGCCTATGGACCGTTCTTGGCCCGCTGATTCCATCTGGCCTTGACGCGGCGCCACCTTGCCGCGGCCTCCCGACGTTGCGCCTTGATGAGCTGGCTGAGTTCCGTGCGCCACAGATTGAACCGGTCGTTCGGCGCGAGCGCCATGTAGCGTTCAGCGATTTGCGTGATGACGATATCCGGCTTCACCCGCTCGACAAGCCGCCAGTCGACATTGGCCGACCAGACAAAGACGAGTTCGCTCGCCGTTTCGGCGAGCTGCGCCGTCAGACGGTCATGTCCGACGCCAGCGAAAGAATCGCCGAAGAGCAAGATCCGCACTTTGTTGGGCGCTTCACTGTTCTTGTAGACGACGTGCGCGCCAACATGGATGTCGCCGCCGTGAACCGGGTTTTCGAGGATGCGTGCGACGGCGTTGGCGTAGACGCGTTGCGCGTGGGCGATCCAATTGATTTCGCGAATTTCCTCCCACCGCGGCGGATCGATCTTGCCGCCGAGATCCATGATCTTGTGAAGCGTGTGGCAGGGCCGGTGCGGCAATAACCGATTCGGCGTCAGCTGAAGCGCGTCGCACAAAAGGCGATAGGCGAGCAGACTGCCTTCGGGCGTCCAGTGGGTGTCGCTGCGCCAGTAGAGTTCGACCTCGTCGCGCTGCTCGCGCATTGGCCAAACGAGATCGACGCATCCGGTGGCGGGCGCCTCGCCGCCAAAGAGCTGTTGCAGCCGGATCGCCGGCGCGAGATCGACATTGACCAGCGGCGCGGCCTGCTTATGCCCGTAAATCGTCAGCTTTTCCGGCGCGACGAGATGGGCGTAGGCGACGCCGAGCGCGTCGCAACGACGCTTTCGCTCGATGATCGCGTCGCGCCATCGGCGTAGGTTTATGTCCGGCAGATGCCCGCCGTTACGCTCATAGAGCGTGGTGACGAAATTGGTTCCGCCGGTAAGGAACAACCATCCGTCGTGGCCTTCGTGAACAATGAGTTCGGTCACGGCGCGCAATTCGCGATCGGCCGAGCCGCGGACTCCGCGGCGGGCTTGCGTGCGTACAGTATCGTTGCTGCGGCGAGTTCGAAAAGCTTCTCGCGCGGCAATTCCCGCGCCCAGGGCTTTTCAAGCAGCGGGCCGGGATAGCCGATCAGATCTTCGACTCGCGTGCGCAAGAACTGCTTGCGCGCGCGCGGCGGCAGACTTTGCGACCAGGACCGCAGTTGCCAGGCGATCGCCCAGATCGGGTGGGTGGGATCGGTGACCTCCTGCCGTTCGATGGTCAGATGCTCCTCGAAAAGCGTGCGCAGCCCTTCATTCGTCATATTGAAATAATGATGCGGATAACCATGCAGCGGCTGAAGAAATGGCACGCAGCACTTCAGCCATCCGCCAGGCTTGAGCACGCGCGCGATTTCGGCCGCGCAGCAAAACGGATCTTTCACATGCTCCAAAACGGCGATCGAGATGACGCCGTCAAAGGAGTTATCCTTGAACGGGAGCCGATGCGCCACGCCGACGACATCAGTCGTTGCATAATCCATCATCTCGAAATTGACGACATTGCTGTAATAGACCGGCCGATAGCCGGCGCCGACGTCGAGGATCAAGCCGTCGGCGAGACCTTCGATCAATTCGACGGTTTCGTCGTCATAACCATTCTCGCTGATCGGCATGTCGTCGTCGCCAGCCTCCGCGCCAGGCGCCGCCTCATCGGAGAATATGAATTTGCCCGAACTCGACAGCGGCGCCTCGGGGTCGAGCAGCAGCGGCCGCACCGCTGCGAGCTTTCGCGCGCGCATCGCGGGGATATCGCTGGCGCGCTGCTGGCGGCGCCCCTGTGTGCGGCCGAGCTGATCGAAATGGGCGAGGCCAGAGGCGAATTGGCCAAGCTCGATCCCCTGCCGCACGTCCGGGTTCGCCACCAGGTAGCGCGCCTCGTCGAAATTCTCCGGCGTCGCGAGTTCATCCTCGGCGACTTTCTGCCGGCGGCCCTCAATATGGCCGAATTTCTTGAAATGACTCCAACCCGACCTGACCTTGCCGAGGCGAACGGCCTCGGCGACGTCGGGGTTGACGGCGAGATAGGCTTGCTCGTTGAAGGTTTGCGGCGTCGGCGTCTCTTGCAACGCCGCCGACTCGAAGGGATTATTCATGCAGACGGCGAGATGCTATTTAATGGTCGGCCCGCCAAAGGTTTAGCACAAGCGGCGGTGCGCGGAAATACGCATTGGAGCATTGAATCGAATCGCAGCCGGCGCGCCGTTCGTTCGATCAAACCCGTTTCGGAACCATTCATGAATTTCAGCAGCGACCAGATCGATCATGCAGGTGAGGCGCCGCTCGCCGTCGAGGCCTTCTATCGATACGGCTACAGGGGTCGCGCGATGCTCGCCATCCGCGCGCCCTTTGCGATGGGAGCCGACGGCGGGGAAATCATCGGGCGCGTCATCGAAGCGGACGGGCGGCGTTACGTCGTCGTCTCGATTGCGCGACAGGTCTCCGGACCGATCCATCGGGGGGAGCCGTTTGGGGTCGAACTGCGCAGCGCCGACGCGCGTGAAGAGTCCGCGGCCTGAAAGATGACCAAGATTTTGGGACTAGGGCACAGCCATATCGTGGCCATCGCCAAAGGATGTTACGAGCTGCAGAACGAGGGATTTCAGCTCGGCGGCGCGCCGCTCGCAAGCCGATTCCTCTATCTTTATGACCCCGAACTGACGCCGACGCTGGCGGAGGAGAGCGCCGCCGCGCGCCTCAATCCCCGGCTTTGCAAGATCATCGAGGAGGAGGGGGCGGACGGGATCGTATTGTCGGTCGGCGGCAATGAACATATTGCTCTTTCGGTAACGCAGCCTAACGAGCGCTTTGACTTCATTCTTGGCGCGGAGCCCGATCTCGATCTCGAACCCGGTGCGGCGGTCTTGCCCGAAGCCGCGGTCCGCGAGACGTTGCGGGAAAAAATGACGCCGACTCTTGCAACCATCGAAGCGATCCGGAAGGAAACCGACGCGCCCATCGTTTGCATCGAGCCGCCGCCGCCCTTGCCGAATTCGCGCGTCGTGCAATGTCCGCAGGAGTTTTTCCGCAGATCATTCGATCCGCGCAGACTTTCGGGCGACGTCTTTCGCTATAAGATGTGGCGTGCGCAGTCCGAGCTCTATCGCGAAATCTGCATGAGAGAGGACATTCTCTTTGCGGCCGTTCCGGCCGAGTTCATGGCGCCCTCCGGCATGTTGGCGGAGTCCGTTTGGGGCGCCGACGCCTCCCACGCGAATGCGCTGTTCGGCCGGCGGATGATCCAAGCCGCCGCAGCGCTCTTTGAGCCTCGGCTCGGCGATGGACGGCAATGAAGACGCATCCCTATTCGAAACGTCCCGACTACGCGCTTTGGCGTCGCGCGGTCGCAGATGTCGCTCCAGGCGAACTCGATCCCGTCGTGGAAGCGCCCTTCCGTTTCGGCGGTCGCGAAAAAATCGCCACCGCAGGGAGCTGCTTCGCCCAGCACATTGGCCGCTACCTGAAGTCGAGCGGCTGCAACTATCTCGTCACCGAGCCGCCGCATTCCTTTATCAGTCCCCAGGCGGCCGACGCGCTCAACTATGGGCTCTACACCGCGCGCTACGGCAACATTTACACGAGCCGACAGCTGCTGCAGCTCTTCGAGCGGGCGTACGGGCGATTTACGCCAAAGGAAAACCACTGGCCAGAACGCGCCGGGCAGGTGATCGACCCGTTTCGGCCGCAAATTCAGCCTGGAGGATTCAATTCGGTTCGTGAACTCGATTATGATCGAGAACGCCACTTTGCGGCGGTGTGCAAGGCGTTTGAAACGCTCGACGTCCTTGTGTTCACGCTCGGACTGACGGAGCTTTGGCGTTCGCGCGAGGATGGCGCGGCCTTTCCGCTGTGTCCGGGGGTGGCGGGCGGCGACTACTCCCCTGCGCGACATGAGTTCGTCAATCTTGGCGTCGACGAGGTCGTCGCCGACATGACAGCCTTCCTTCGCAATCTGCGCGCCGTCAATCCCGCCGCGCGGGTCATTTTGACCGTTTCGCCCGTGCCGCTCGTCGCCACCGCCGAGTCGCGTCATGTGGTGACGTCGACCATGTATTCAAAATCGGCGCTGCGCGTCGCTTGCGATATGCTTTCGCGCTCTCTTAGCCAGGTCGCCTATTTTCCGTCTTACGAGATTGTCGCCGGCGGCTACGCGCCGACAGATTATTTCGCGCCCGACAGGCGCAGCGTGACGCAGCAAGGCGTGGCGCATGTCATGCGGGTGTTCGAGCGGCATTACATCAAGCGCAGCGCCGCCGGCGAAGCCCTGCGCGGCGTGTTGCGCGCGCTTGGCCCCGTGCGATCCGCGCCGGCCGAAGACCCGGTCGCCGCCGCGATGCGGCTGATGTGCGACGAAGAGGCTCTGTCTCTTGAGCGAATTGAAGCGGCGTCGAGGGACGAGGCGCCGTCGGAGGCCGAGCCGGCGCCCGTCAACGAGTCAGGAGAGGAACCTGCCGCGCAAGAACCGCTCGTCGACAAGCCCGAGCATGAGGCTGATCCCGCCGACCCAGTAAATGAGCAGCTTATTGATTAGCTCGGGATCGTAGCTCGCATAATAGGCGGACCGCAGCCATTCGACGAGCTGCGTCAGAGGATTGTACGCCATGTATTCCCGAAGCGTCGCCGGTATCAGGTTCGGCGGCAAATAGGCGCCGGATATCATGTAAAGGCCAATCATAACCAGGATGAAAAACACCAGAAAGTATTGTCCGACCAGCGCGCACATCACCACGTTGAAAAATCCGAGCCCGATCCCCAGAAACACGGCGGCGGCGATAGCCTTTGCCGCTTCGGCCGTGTCGGACGGCAGGATGTCGACATCGAACAGACTGACCGCAAACATGAACAGCGCAAGCACGATCACGGCGTTGAGCGTTTCGAGGATGCAGCGACTAAAAATCAGGTGCAGCGGCTGAATCACCGGTACCGCGGCGCGTTTTGGCGCCGGCTTCCGATCGAGCTTGTTGTCGAGGATGGACTTGACCGAGCCGTAGGTCTTCGCGCCGATCTCTATGGCGCGTTCCGCTGCGGCGCGAGTGCGTCGGGCGAGCCAATTCGATCCCCTGTCAGCTTGTGCCATCACGTTCGGCGAAAGCGTGAGCTAGCGTGAGAAAGTGGAGATTCTCACGTCTCTCACGCGCCGCGCTGCTTCCGCTTCCCGGATCCGCTCGCCGGCGATCTCGGCGAGGTGCGGGTACCTCCACGCTTAACCCGGTTCCGGCGCGTTGCGTTGAATGACGGAATGCCGATGCTCGTCCGAGGTCCGCTTCTCGCGGTTGGCGTCGGCAAAGCGGACCATCCGCAGTCGGCCACAATGCGACGATTCAAGCAGCCGTCGGAATGGCGGCCCGATACCGCCCGTGGCCGACCTTCACGAGCAGACCCTCCTCGCACATCCTATAATGTCCGTCCCCGGAATTGGGCAAGCGCTTGAAGAGCGACGAGCCGGCGAAGAGCAGGCCTGTCACGTCTAACGCGCGCATTGTCGTTGGCGGCATCGGCTTCGACGGGGTCGGTGACGAGCTTCTTCTTGGTGCGGTGACCGCGTTGATCGACTTCAGCCAATGCGTAGCCGAGCGGCAAGCGCGAGCCGTTGTAGAATCCTTGACGAGGATTCTCCTTCATCGCGCGCAGCACCTGCTTGCCGTTCTCGCGCCTTTGATATTCATCGAAAAGGGCGATGGCCTGCCGCATCATCACCTGTGCTGGGGCGGAGGTGCCCGATTCGACATACTCGTCGACCACCCTCCAGCCCTACCGCACGCAATAGGCGCTCATCTCCGTCTGCTGGTCAGGAATGGACAGATCGATTTCCGTCTGTCGCGTGGTTGAAACCCGCAGATAGAGAGCGGCACGGACGGGGTCGGTCATGTGGAGTTCCCACGCTAGATCGAAAGTTCAATGACGCGGTCGAAGAAAGGCCTCGAGCATGTCGCCGAGAAACATCTCCAACACGTCGACTTCGGCCGCTGTAATGGGAATGTCTTCGTTTCAATCGTCGGCGCTAGCGATTTCGTCAGCCGCGTTGATCCTTCTCGAAGCCCGAATCATACCGCCTCAGTCCGCGAACGCCATCGCCAATTCCAAAAGGTCAGAATCTCGCAAGGTTGCGCGGCCGAAAAAGAGCGAATAATCATAGGTTCCCTGCAAAATCGTCTAAACGGAGTGGCGGCCATAAGCATTTTCGTATGCGGACGCGCCGTGCTCCGGTCGACGTATGGCGTGTCCGCATGCTGAAGAAACCCCCAAAAGCTGGCGCGCTGACGCGGCAGAAGTTAAGCGAGGCAGCATATAGAAGCTGTCCGACCTTATCCCGTTCGCAAGCCCGACAGATTGTCGATGAAGTCTTCGAAGAGATTCTTGCAGCGCTTGTTTGCGGCGAGTCGGTCAAATTGAACGCTTTTGGCGTATTCACGCTTCGGGCCAAACGAGAGCGGATCGGCCGCAATCCGAAAACGGGCGACCCGGCGATCATCCGCGCGCGGAGAATCGTGACTTTTTACGCCTCGCCGAATCTGGTCGCGCGGATGAATGGGAAAATAGTTCAAAGTCTTCGAGGTTGAATCTTCCCTTGTCTGCGCCGCACTTACATTCCGATTCCAATCCCTCGCGTGCGTGTGAAGTCCCATGAGATTCCGGCGTCCCGCACAATGCCGCTGATCTGGCGTCCGAGGCGGTCATCCATCACGGGCCGCCATGGGACGAGCGTGAACTCGTATGCGTTCTCGATCACGGCGTATTTGCCGGAGACGAGGTTTGTCGTGCCGGTGAAAACGCCCGAGACGCGCTCGCCCTCGTTCTTCAGGCGGAAGGCGGCGTGCTTGGGGCGGTTGTTAGCACTAGTGCTCAGATTCCTTGAATCCGCTCATATGCGGTGGATTCCGTCGGAGCACTGCTGCGTTTATACACTTGTTCAGCGATTTGCTGAACGAGATAGGTTGATCATGGCGGCTCCACGTCGAGTGATCGAGTTGGCGTTTACGGAGAGCGACCTGGCGGAGTTAATGAGGCTTGCGCGTTCGCGGACAGAACCGGCGAGCCGGGTCGAACGCGCGCGGATGCTCCT
>NZ_JAKFWS010000014.1 GCF_021731785.1 Methylocystis sp. | reverse complement strand
AAGGACACCGAGGCCCGCGCCTGTATTCCTGCGAGTGCAGAAGTAAGTCGCGCGGCATTGACACGTTAACGCGCTGAGCTCGCGCGAAAGCATCATTGAGTTCTCACCTCACTTCGCAGCAACCGTCGCGTCGCGCCAAGCGTTGTGCGCCTCGGCGCGAAACTGCCGATGCGTTGGTCGGCAGATCAGGTGTCGTTGAACATTGAAGGCGTTGTAGACGGCGGCATGGAATTAAGCGTCGTGGGCCTTTATCGGCGTGATCCGCTCGTGTGCAGGCGCGGCCGGTTTTTTGCGCCGAAGCTGCTCATTAACAGATAGATCACCGGCGTCGTGTAGAGCGTCAGCGCTTGGCTGAGCAGCAATCCGCCAATGATCGTAATGCCTAGCGGACGCCGAAGCTCGGCCCCGATCCCGGTCGCAAACGCGAGCGGCAGCGCGCCGAAGGTCGCCGCAAGCGTCGTCATCAGAATGGGGCGGAAGCGTTCGCGCGCCGCCGCCAGAGCCGCGTCATGCACGGACATGCCGCCATCGCGCTCCGCCTGCAAGGCAAAGTCGACGAGCATGATGCCGTTCTTCTTCACGATGCCGATCAGCAGCAAAATGCCGATGAAAGCGATGATGGTGAATTCGACGCCGAACAGTTCGAGCGACAGCAGCGCGCCCAGGCCCGCCGAGGGCAGCGTCGAGATGATCGTGATCGGATGAACGAGGCTTTCGTAGAGAATGCCGAGAATGATGTAGACCGAGAGCAGAGCGGCGAGGATCAGCGCCGCCATTCCGGCCGCCACCTTGCGAAAATCCGCCACGTCGCCGGCGAATTCCGCGCGCAGCTCGCCTGGAGGATTAAGCTCGGCGATCGCCTTCTCGATGGCCGTGACGGTGGCGTCGAGACTGTAGCCGGGCGCGACATTATAGGAGATCGTCGTGGCCGGCAGCAAGCCCTGGTGATGGACAACAAGAGGCATCGAGCTGCGCTCGATACGAGCGAGCGCAGTGAGCGGAATCTGCTCGCCGGTCATTGACGTGACGTAGATTCCGGCCAGATCGCGAATGTCCCGCTGACGTTCGGGCGGCGTCTCATAAACGACGCGATACTGGTTGTGCTGCGTGTAGATGATCGCGTCCTGCCGTTGGCCGAAAGCGCTGTTGAGCGCCGCGTCGATGGCGGCGATCTGAACATTCATGCGGGAGGCGGCGTTGCGATCAATGACGACCTTGGCGCGCAGGCCGCCGCGCTCCTGGTCGGAAGTCACGTCGATGAGCTCCGGCGCCTGCTTTAAGCGCTCAAGCACCTTGTCGCGCCACGTCCCAAGAATCTCGACGGACGGGCTCGACAGGGTGAACTGATATTGCGCCTTGCTCAGCCGTCCGCCCTTACGCAAATCCTGAGAGGGCACCATGAACACGCTCAGGCCCGGAATTTTTGCGAATTCGCCGCGCAGGCGCTCGATCACCTCCTTGCTTGACGCGCGCCGCTCGTCGGCTGGCTTCAGTGCGACATACAGACGGCCCTGGTTCATCGAGTAGGCCATGTAGGTGCCGCCAATGAATGATCCAACATTGGCGACGTCGGGATCGGCGAGCAGCGTCTCGGAAGCAAGCCGCTGCAAACGCGCCATCTCCGTGAACGAAACGTCGCCAGAGGCCTCGGTGGTTCCATTGATCAGACCGATATCGTCCTGTGGCAGGGTGCCCTTGGGTATCGTCTCATAGAGACGGACCGTCCAGACGATTGAGATGGTCACCACGATAAGCGTGGCCCACGGGTGATCGATCACGGGCCGCAGGCTTCGCGCGTAGAAATCCACCACCCGGTCAAGACCGCCTTCGATAATCCGGTCGAAGCGGGAAGGCGCCTTCTCGCGCGGCGCAGGCAAGCGCGCGCAAATCATCGGCGTCACGGTCAGCGAGATGACTGTCGAAATCCCTATGGCGAAGGTCAGCGTCCAAGAGAATTCGCGCAGCAGTCGGCCCATCACGCCTTCCATGAACAGAAGCGGGATAAAGACGGCGACGAGCGATAGGCTGATAGAGACGACGGTGAAGCCGATTTGCTTCGAGCCCACCAGCGCCGCTTCGATGCGGTTCAGACCACGCTCGGCGTTGCTTTGAATGTTCTCGATCATGACAATGGCGTCGTCGACGACGAAGCCAACCGAGATCGTCAGCGCCATCAGCGACAGATTGTCGATCGAAAAGCCGGCGACCCACATCGCAGCGCAGGTGCCGACCAGAGAAAGAGGCACAGTAATGCCGGCTGCAATGACGGGCGTCGAGCGGCGCAGAAACACATAGACGACCATCATCACCAAGACGACGGAGATCGCAAGGGTGCGCTGAATGTCATGAATGCTGGCGCGGATGGTCTGGGTGCGGTCGGAAAGCACATCGATCTTGACGCCGCTCGGGATCCATTCCTGAAGCCGCGGCAGCCGCGCCTTAATCTGATCCACGGTTTCGATCACATTGGCGTTGGGCTGCTTTGTGACGATAAGGAGCACGGCGGGCTTGCCATTGAACCAGCCGGCGGCGTTGCGGTTTTTCACGCCGAGCTCAACCGTGGCGACGTCGCCGAGCTTGACCACCGCTCCGTTGTTCGACGCGATGACGATGTTGCGATAGTCGTCGGGCGTCGATAGCTGATCGGTGGTCGCGAGCGTTATCTCTTGCGCGTCGCCGCTGAGCGCGCCGACGGCGGAGTGGGCGTTGGCGGCGTTGAGCGCGTTGGCGACCGCGTCGACGCCAAGCCCCATGGCGGCGAGACGCGCGCTATCGACTTGGACGCGGATGGCCGGCTGCTCAGCGCCGGCGAGGCGCGCCTCGGCGACGCCTGGAACCTGTGAAACGCGCTGCGCGATCACAGAATCGGCCGCGTCGAAAATTGCGCTGGTCGGCAGGGTGTCGGAGGTCATCGCCAGCACGAGCACTGGCATGCTGGACTGGCTCGCCTTTCGATAGGTCGGCGCCGTCGGCAGATCGGTCGGCAGGTCGGTGATGGACGCGTTGATCGCCGC
The DNA here is from genome assembly GCF_021731785.1 of Methylocystis sp. Lineage (GTDB taxonomy): Bacteria > Pseudomonadota > Alphaproteobacteria > Rhizobiales > Beijerinckiaceae > Methylocystis. The sequence continues at coordinate 25,864 of NZ_JAKFWS010000014.1, read as the reverse complement.
CTGAACGTCGCGCGCCGCCGCGTCTAGCGGCCGGGAAATGTCGAACTCGGCCTTAATCTGCGTCGAGCCCAGCGAATTCGTCGACGTCAGTTCATCCAGTCCGCTAATGGTGGACAGGCGTCGTTCGAGCGGCGCGGCGACCGATGCCGCCATGGTCTGCGGATCGGCGCCGGGCCGCAGCGCGGAGATGCCGATGACCGGAAAATCCACCGCCGGCAGGCTCGCCACCGGCAGGAAAAAATAAGCGACGGCGCCTAGCAGAAACAACGCGCTGGCAAGCAGCGTCGCCGCGACCGGCCGTTTGATGAAAGGCGCTGAGAAGTTCACTCGGCTGCCTCGCGTGTCGCGCCATTGAGATAAGCGTCGACAGCGGCGCGCTGCGGTTCAAGTCCTAAGCCTGATGCGCCCTGTCTATCGGTCGAAACCCGCAGATAGCGGATGAAATCGCATTTCGCCATTCACTGCGGTCTTGGCCAATGAACGTTGACAAAATATAAGACGCGTTGCGATAGGCGCAATGGTGCCGATCCGACTGTCGGGGGCCATCTAGGCAGAGACCGGCAAAAAGTTGGGGTCAGGCGGCTTAAATTCATTATCGTTGGGCCAACTCCCATCGTACTAGACGCGGCTGAATAAGGCGTTGAGACGATTCAGAAAAGCGATTCTTTGTCTGCAAACGAAGGATCGCATTGATGCAGAATACGTTCTCAAACGCCTTATCCGCAGCTGTGTGTGCCGAAAACTAAATCCGGACGTAATGGTGATGAAGGCCGCCGAGGACAGCGTGTGATTTTATGTTTCCAATCCGCTGAACGGCGCGAGAGATCGGCGCATCCTTGTTTAACGACCGATGCGTCCTAACTTCGTTGTAATAATGAGCGTAGCATCGCAGAATCCGACGCAAATGCCGCTCGCCAAAAACGATGAGATGGTCGACACACTCGCGGCGGATCGACCTGATCAACCGTTCGGCAAAGGCGTTTTGCCAAGGCGGCGCAGGGGCAATCGGCTTGTCACGCATGCCCATGGCGCGCAGTCGACGCGTGACGACGGCGCCAAAGACGCCATCCCGATCGCGGATGAGATAGCGTGGAGCCTCATCCCACGGGAAAGTCCCTGTAATCTGACGCGCAATCCATTGCGCTGTCGGATGTCTGGTGACATTGGTCCAGACAATGGTTCTGCGGTCGAGCCTGTGCGTGCTGAAAACCTCATCCACGTTGATGAGGCGCCGAAATCCGCTAAGCTAGCGCAATGATCGCGCTGATCCGCTTTCTGCTGGCCATTCTGACGTCGCCGTTCAAGTCGAAAAGCCGGCTCGAGGCGGAGAACGTGGCGCTCCGGCAGCAGCTGGTTGTGCTGCAACGGAAGGTGAAAAGCCGGGTCGCGCTTTCAAACGGCGACCGCCTCTTCTTCGTCCAGCTATATCAATGGTTCCCGTCGATCCTCGAGATCATCACGATCATCCAGCCCGAGACTCTCGTGCGTTGGCATCGGGCCGGCTTTCGTCGTTATTGGCGCTGGAAATCACGGCGACGCGGCGAACGGCCGCAGATATACACGGAGCTGCGGGCGCTGATCGTCCGGCTCGACCGCAGAACCCTTGTCTGGGCCAATGGCGCCAGACATCCGACAGCGCAATGGATTGCGCGTCAGATTACAGGGGCTTTCCCGTGGGATGAGGCTCGGCGCTATTTGATCCGTGATCGGGATGGCGTCTTTGGCGCCGTCGTCACGCGTCGGCTACGCGCCATGGGCATACGAGACAAGCCGATAGCGCCTGCGTCGCCATGGCAAAACGCTTTCGCCGAACGGTTGATCGGGTCGATCCGCCGCGAGTGTGTCGACCATCTGATCGTTTTTGGCGAGCGGCATCTGCGTCGGATTCTGCGATGCTATGCTCATTATTACAACGAAGTGAGAACGCATCGGTCGTTAAAGTTAAATAAGGATACGCCGATCTCTCGCGCCGTTCAGCGGATTGGAGCCATCAAATCGCACGCCCTCCTCGGCGGACTTCATCATCATTACGTCCGGATATAGTTTTCGACACACACAGGCAATTTGCACTCAACAACAGTCGCGTATGTCGAGCGGCCCGAACTGACGTCCGAGGCCGATCTCGGTCCACATGAGACGCAATCCGAGATATTCGGCCCACGCTCGTGGTGTATATGCGCGACGGAAGAAAATCGCTCGGCCTGGTGACATTGCGAGCAGACCTCAGCTCGCGGCCTTAAGCTTGGCGGAATGCGGATCATGGCAATCGCTGCAAATGACGCCCTTTGCTTACATCAGACTCTGCTTGAAGGAATGATCGTTGAAGACTTCGTCCTTCATCCGGCCGTCGTCCTCAAAAAGGTCAGACGTCAGCAGCGCTGGCATGTGCGTGTCCATCAGCCATTGGCCAGGCCGCCATTCTCGCTGAGCTGGCCAAGCGCCCCTCGCCAATCGACATGACTCGCGCCCGGTCCGTGGCAACTCTCGCATCCGACGCCGAGTTCGGCGAAGTTGGTTTGGAAGCTATTTGCTCGTCGCGTCATAATTCTTGCGCACCCTGGTGGCGTGACACTCCGCGCACATGAAGCTCCAGTTCTGCATGGAGCGCATCCGCGCGTCGTCGACGCTTTCTGATTTTCAAGAAAAACGGGCGCGACGCGACGTCGCGCTGCTCCCCACAAGGCCAAGCCGCCCCATAATATCCTGACATTGCCGGCGCTTGACAGTCGCGCGCGGCCCTGCGCCAAGAATCGCGGGGCCGCGCCCTGGAGGCTATGCCGCTCCTCGATGAAATGACCCCAAGCGGCTCGGCGGCGAATTTCGGAAGAAGCCCATATGGAGAACTCGCCAGAAGCCAAAGAAACCTGGGCGGTCGCCTCCGATAAGGTTCTGGAGAGATTTAAGACCTCAAGCGCCGGCCTGAGCGAGGCGGAGGCCGCGCGGCGTCTTACCGTCCACGGCCCCAATCGCCTGCCGAGCGGAAAGCGGCGAAGCCCGCTGACACGTTTTGCGCTGCAGTTCCACAATGTGCTCATCTATGTGCTCATCGCCGCCGCAGTCGTGACGGCGCTCATGGCGCATTGGGTGGACACTGCCGTCATCGTCGCGGTCGTCGTCATCAACGCCATCATCGGCTTCATTCAGGAGGGCAAGGCGGAAGAGGCCATGGAGGCCGTCCGCAACATGCTGTCGCTGCGCGCCACCGTCATTCGCGACGGGAAAAGAAGGGTCATGGAAGCGGATGACGTCGTTCCCGGCGACATCGTCTATGTACAATCGGGAGACAAGGTTCCCGTTGACATTCGCCTCATCCGCGTCAAGTCGTTGCAGGTGCAGGAGGCGGCGCTCACCGGCGAGTCGCTGCCTGTCGACAAGAGCACCGAGGCCGTACCGCCCGACGCTTTGCTCGGGGACCGCTCGTCGATGGTCTATTCAAGCACGGTCGTGACCTATGGCCAGGCTACCGGCGTCGTCGTCGCCACCGGAGCTGAAACGGAGATCGGCCGCATCAGCGAACTTCTCTCCGAAGTGCAGACACTGATGACGCCGCTGCTGCAAAAGATGGAAGAATTCGCTCGCTGGCTCACCATCGCCATTCTTGCGATCTGCGCCTTCATCGTAGCCTTCGGCACGCTGGTTTGGGGCTTCGATCTCGCCGAAATGTTCATGTCAGCTGTGGGCCTTGCCGTCTCGGCGATACCGGAGGGGCTGCCGGCGATCATCACCATCACGCTGGCGATCGGCGTGGAGGGAATGGCGCGCCGCAACGCCATCATTCGCCAGCTTCCGGCCGTCGAAACGCTTGGTTCGGTGACGACCATCTGCTCGGATAAGACGGGCACGCTCACGCGCAACGAATTGACGGTGCGTTCCGTGGTCACCGCCAAGGGCGTCTATGAGGCGACAGGCACGGGCTACGATCCGCATGGCGGCTTTACGCGGAACGGACAAGATATCGTGCTGCGCGATGACTCCGATTTGTTGTCGGTGCTGCGGCCGATAGCGCTATGCAATGACGCCGCGCTGCATGAGAAGGACGGCGCGTGGAGCGTCGACGGCGATCCGACGGAAGGCGCGTTGTTGACCGCGGCGGTCAAAGGCGGCGTCAGTTTGCGCGATCTGGCTCTGACGCTGCCGCGCACGGACGAAATCCCATTCGAGTCTCAGCATCGCTTCATGGCGACGCTGCATCACGATCATGAAGGAGCCGGCTACATATTCGTGAAGGACGCGCCTGAGCGGCTGCTCGAAATGTGTTTTTGGGAGCGTGGCGACGAGGACGAGCAGCGCCCGCTCGAATTCGATCGCTGGCACGCGCGCATCCACGACATGGCCGCCAAGGGTCAGCGCGTTTTGGCGGTCGCGTCGAAACCGGCCGAGAAAGGGCAAGAGCAGCTCGCTTTCGGCGACGTCGATAGCGGCCTCACCTTTGTCGGACTTGTCGGCTTGATCGACCCGCCACGCGCAGAAGCCGTCGAAGCCATTCGCGAATGCGCAGCCGCCGGCATTAATGTCAAAATGATTACGGGCGACCATGCCGCGACGGCGAAAGCAATCGCGCGTGAACTCGGCTTGCGGCAGCCCGACTCCGTGCTCACCGGTCATGATCTCGATGCGATAGGGTACGAGGAACTCGGCGAAGCCGTCACGGCGACGACGGTCTTCGCCCGCACCAGCCCCGAACATAAGCTGCGTCTCGTTCAGTCGTTGCAAAGCCGCGGCGAAATCGTCGCAATGACCGGCGACGGCGTCAATGACGCGCCCGCGCTCAAGCGCGCCAACATCGGCATCGCCATGGGTGTCAAGGGCACCGAGGCGGCCAAGGAGGCCGCCGAAATGGTGCTGGCTGACGATAATTTCGCCTCCATCGTTCATGCGGTGAAGGAGGGCCGCGTCGTCTATGAAAATCTGAAGAAGACGATACTCTATATCTTGCCGACCAATGGCGGCGAGGGCCTGACGGTGATCGCCGCCATCGCCATGGGCGAGGTGTTGCCTGTGACGCCGGTGCAGATCCTCTGGGTCAATCTCATCACCGCCGTTACGCTGGGCCTCGCGCTCGCTTTCGAGCCGCCGTCTCCTGGCATCATGTCGCGCCCGCCGCGTCCGTCGGGCGAACCGATCCTGTCGCGCTACTTCGTCTGGCGGATCGTCTTCGTGTCTTTTCTGATGCTTGGCGCGACATTCGGTCTCTATGAACTGGAGAAAGCTCGCGGCATGGGCCTCGACAGCGCTCGGACCGTCGCGGTCAATACGCTGGTTGCCTGTGAGGTGGCTTATCTTTTCAATGCGCGCTTTCTGTCCGAGTCGTCGCTTTCACTGAAGGGCTTCTTCGGCAGTAGCGCGGTGCTGATCTCCATCGCTATCGTCGTCGCGCTGCAGGCGATGTTCACCTATGTGCCTTTCATGCATTCGCTGTTTCACACGACGCCGCTTGACGCTGAGATTTGGGGGCACATCGCCTTCGCCAGCGCCTTGTTGTTCCTGCTTGTCGAGATCGAGAAAGCGATCTTCCGTTCGCCGGCGGCGCAGGCCTGGGTTTCGGGCCTCGGCCCTACCGCGCCGGCACCCCGCGTCGCCGCTGTCGTCGCCCCCGGCGCCTGGCGTCAACCGATTCTCGCCGGATTGTTGGGCTTGATGATTATCGGAGCGAGCGGCGCGATTTATCTTCACACGCGCGCAAATCTCGCGCGTGAGGAAGCGCGCCTTCCGCGCGACGCAATCGCGCGTGTCGTCGTCGCGACAGGCGTCATCGCCCCAATCTCGCAAGCGTCGGTCTTGGCGTCTGCCGCCGGCGTCATCGCGTCGCTGCGTTGCGCGCCGGGCGACAGGGTGACGAAGGGGGAGATATGCGCGACCCTCAATCAGCGCCCTTTCGAGGAAGCGATTGCGCGCGAAAGGAAAGCTCTCGCGGCGGCCGAGATACAATGGATGCAGCGAATCGCCGCGCGCTACGAGGCGCAGGCCACGTTCGAACGGAGAGAGCAGGCCTCGCAGCGGCGCGCCGCGGCGCGCAAGGCGGTTCAAACGGCGCAGCGCGCGCTAGAACGCGCCAAGGCGCAGGTCGAGCGCGCGGAAAACTTCGTCGCCGAGCGGCGCGCGGCGCTGGAAAAGGCCGAGACCGCCCGCACCGGCGCCGAGATCGCCACGCCTCTCGACGGCTTCATCATCGAGCGGCAGGCGGCGGCGGGCCAACGCGTCGCCGCCGGCGCGCCGCTCTTCGTCGTCGGCGACGCGACGACCGTTCGCCTTCGAGCGAAAGCCAGCGGCGCGGACGCCCTCGCGGTCGCAGCGGGCGCCGAGGCGACGCTGACCAGCGCGGCTGCGCCCGGGCGCGCCTTTTTGGGCAAGGTGATCGAGGTTGGGCGGCCGGCGACGCCCGGGGACGACGCAACGGTCGATATCGTGATCGAAGCGGAAAATCCCGACCTAGCGCTTCGGCCCGGAATGGAGGCGTCGGCGCGCTTCGAAATAAACGAGGGCGAGGCCTCGCTGCGCGCGCCAAACACGGCCCTGCGTTATGGAGAAAGGCGCCCTGCGAGGACAAGAACTGGTGCTTCGGCGGGCGGCTAGCGAACGACCTCGATCATGACCTCGTTACGGCGCTGAAAGCGGAATGGTCGCCATGCCGACGCCGCAGCATCATCTTTCCAATAAAGCCGGTATCTTCTCGACGGTTGCCTTTGACCGATCTTCTTCTCCGAACAGCTTCATGCGTCTGATCTCGTCGCACACGACTCGACTTCACCGTGCCCCACAAGCTGTTCTCGCCGCCGGCAGCTTGCGCGTCGAATCCAGTTAAAAGCTAATGGATTTGATCACCTTCTCTCACGCATGTGAGTCGTTCGCAGTTCTGCCCCCATCGCGTAAGGAAGCCTCGAGATGGATGAAAGTCTAAGACAAGCCGTCGCGGTGCTCGCCGTGGCGATGATTGTCGCGATCGCAGCCCGTCAGATTAAGCTGCCCTACACCGTTGGCCTCGTTATCGTCGGCGCGTGCCTCACGCTCTCGAACGCGGATTTCGGACCTCACCTAACGCATGATCTGATTTACGATCTGATCCTGCCGCCGCTTCTGTTCGAGGCCGCTCTCACCATTTCCTGGCGTGAATTACGGCGGGATGCCCTTCCAATTTTCGTCCTCGCGACTCTCGGCACGGTGGTCGCAGCAAGCGCCGTGGCCTGTGGAATGATGTGGCTGCTCGGCTGGCCAGTGGCGTCAGCGTTGGTGTTTGGCGCGCTGATCTCTGCGATCGATCCCGTGGCGATCATCGCCATGTTCAAGGACAACAACGTCCATGGCCGGGTGCGCCTCCTCGTCGAAACCGAAAGCCTGATGAACGACGGCGCGGCGGCGGTTCTGTTCGTCATGGCCCTGGCCTGGGCGCAGTCCGGCGGCCAGGAGCAATCGGCGCTAGAAACCGTCGCGGCTCTTGCGCGCATCGTCTTCGGAGGCGTGGCGGTCGGGGCGGCTTGCGGCGGCGCGGCCATTCTCGTTGCCGGCCGCACGTCGGAGCACTTAATCGAAGCAGCGCTGACAACGGTCGCGGCCTTCGGCTCGTTCTTGATCGCTGAACATCTGCATGTGTCGGGCGTGCTCGCGACCGTCACGACGGGACTGATGATGGGCAACCTGGGGGTGCTGGGCGCCGAGGATAAGAGTTATCTCACAATCAAGGGGCGCGAATTTGTCGTCTCGTTCTGGGAGTTCGCGGCGTTCATGGCCAACTCCGTCGTCTTCCTGCTCATCGGCGTCGATGTAGCCGGTGCTCAGTTTCAATTCTATGCTCCGAAAGTCCTGATCGGAGCCATCGCCATCGCGCTACTTGGCCGCGCCCTGACCGTCTATCCGATCAGCTTGGCCTTCCTGCGCACGCGTTGGCGAATCACCTTTCCCGAGCAACATATTCTCTGGTGGGGCGGGCTGCGCGGCGCGCTTGGTCTCGCTCTGGCGCTCTCGCTCCCGTCGACGCTTCCCTTGCGCGACGAGATCCTGGTTGTGACCTTCGCCATTGTCGGCTTTTCGATCGTCGTGCAGGGACTGACGATGCCGTTGCTGCTGCGCCGGCTGGGGTTCCTGTCTAAATAAGCGAACGTGGACCGGCAGAAAGCGCCCGGCTTGGCCGCGCCGCGACAAGGGACGGTTCTGTAGTGAGAGAACGAAGGAAGGGCGATGACGGCGATGACCGAGGTTTGGGGAAAATTTGCGATTTGCGTCGCCTTGATCGCGGTTGGGGGGCCCGCGCTGGCGCGCTATGGCGACATTATCGCGCAGCGGACGGGGTTGTCACGCAGTTGGATCGGTCTGCTGCTGCTCGCTACGGCGACATCGCTGCCCGAACTCTTTACCGGCGTCACCGCCGTCACCGCCGCCGACGCGCCAAACATCGCGGTGGGTGACGCCTTGGGCAGTTGCATTTTCAATCTGGCGATCCTGGTCGTGCTCGACGCCTTGAACCGGGACGGGTCGGTGTTCACCCGCATGGGCCAGGGCCATATTCTGACGGCCGGCTTTGGGGTCATCCTCGTCGGCTTCGCGGGCGCATCTTTGTTGCTCGGCGCCAGTGAATTCGCCCCGAAGCTCTTTCACATCGGCGTCTTCACGCCAATCCTCATCATTTTGTATCTCGTCGCCATGCGCGCCGCATTCGATTACGAGGCCCGCCTTGCCGTCGCGGGCGCGGTGTCCGGCCCCAAGCCCGAGATCGGGCTTGGTAGGGCGATCGTGGGATACCTCGCAGCGGCGGCGGTCGTGGCCAGTGCGGGGATTTGGCTTCCCTTCGTCGGGCTGGACATCGCCGAGGCCATGGGTTGGCGAGCGACCTTCGTTGGCACCCTGTTCATCGCCGCCGCGACGTCAGCCCCTGAGATGATTGTAACCATTGCGGCCGTGCGTCTCGGCGCGCTCGATATGGGGATCGCAAATCTCCTGGGCAGCAATCTTTTCAACATGCTCGTGCTCGCAATCGACGACATCGCCTATCGGCCCGGATCGTTGTTTGCAGCGGCATCGCCGACGCACGCGGTGACAGCCTTCGCGGCTGTGGTCATGTCTGGGATCGTGATCGTCGCGCTGCTCTATCGGCCCTCGACGCGCTTATTCGGCGTCGTCGGCTGGACTAGCCTGTCGCTGTCGATTGTTTACTTCCTCGCCTCCTATGTGATCTACCTGCACGGCCATTGAAGGGATACGCCGTTCGCGCCGCGCGACGGTCAGGCGTGCCGCCAGACATTCATGGCGGAGGTCAACAGGATCGCGGCGAGGGCGGGAAGCAAAAGCGCGCTCGGCACGATAGCAAGGCCACCACGACGAGGCTCATGGCCTTGTTGAGAATAACAGCATCGAGGATCGCGAAACGGGACGCGCCGATCAGCAGGGGCAGGCGAAACTCCGTGCTGCCGAGCCAATCACGCCGCCAAGCGCGCCGATGGCTCCTCCGGCGAAAGTGTCGCCGCCGCTTCGTCTTACGTTTTTGAGCCGGGTCAAATTGAGCGTCATGAGAACGCACTTCATGCTGATTTCGCAGCGGGGGCGGGCCGATAGAGCGTTGATCGCGCCAAGACCGGAATGGTAAGGCTTCGCTTCGGCAAAGCAACTGCCGGCCGGTCAGCGAGACTTCGCGCGCCGACCGATCGATGTGAACCCCTGGAAGCCACCGGCCGAGATGAGCGAACGAATCGACGCGATTGACTTTTGGCGCGGCGTCGCGCTGGCGACGATTTTCATCAATCACATTCCCGGTAACGTCCTCGGGAGCTTCACGCCGCGCAACTACGGCTTCTCGGACTCCGCCGAAGCGTTCATCTTTCTCTCCGGGATGTCGGTGGCGCTTGCCTATCGGCGCCTATTCGAGACGAAAGGTATCTCCGCTGCATTCTCGCTCATGCGGCGCGCGGGGCGCCTTTACCGCGCGCATCTCGCACTAACGGTCGCCGCGCTGACGCTTTACGGAGTCGCGACCCATTTGACCGGCCGGGACGCACTGCTTAGCGAGCACGGGCGGGGGACACTTTTCGCGGACCCAATCCGGGGCGCGCTGGGAATCGTCACCCTCACTCACCAGATCGGCTACTTCAACATTTTGCCGATCTACGTCGTCTTCCTCTTTCTTGCTCCGACACTGCTCGTACTCGGACTTCGCAGCCGATGGAAGATGCTGGCTTTTTCATTGGCGCTTTATGCTGCGACGCGCGGCTTGGGGCTCAACCTCCCCTCCTGGCCCGATCCGGGCATCTGGTATTTCAACCCGATGGCGTGGCAACTCATGTTCGCCCTGGGGATTTTCGCCGGACTCGCCGCGAAGGAAGGCCGTATCCCAATTCATTCGGGCGCCTACCATCTGGCGCATCTTTTCACCATCGGCGCAGCGATCATCGTATCCAATTGCCTTGGTCTCGCGCCAGGGCTGGTGGACGCCGCCGGGGAGTATCTCGACTGGGACAAGACGCAGCTCGGGACGATCCGCATCATTGATTTTCTCGCGCTCGCATATGCGATCTATTGCTCGGGCGTGACGGCCAAGCTGCGGGGCAGTTCACTGTACCCGGCGGTGTCCTTGCTCGGGCGGCACGCGCTGCCGATCTATTGTGGCGGAAGTCTGCTGAGCGCAGTCGGCCATATTCTCAACGAGACCTGGACCGCTTCGCCATTGTTCGATGTCGTATTCGTCGTTGCGTGCCTGAACGCGCTTCACAAGGCTGCCGCCCTTCTGGAGTGCCGACGTGAAGCCGGCTGTGTCGCGGCAGAGTCATCGATGCCCAATGTAAGTGGCGTCGAAGTGTCTGGCAGAGGCTGACGGTGGGCGGTGGTTAAAGCAGTCAGACCCACTTGTGACGAAATTCGCAAACGCAAGCCACGCAAGCCCGTTCATTGCTGGTCACGCGCCCGAGCCGAGAACGAAGTCTCAAGACTTTTGAGTCCCGAATGCGCCTTTCGACGCTATGACCCTCACTTGAGCGTCTTGTTCGCCGGCGAAAGTCCGAGCACGTTATTCGTCTCAACCTTTATGTCGGCCTCTTCCGCGGATTTGATAAAGTCCTCTAGCGTCTCCAGGATGTCCTGATCGATGAAAGTGGCGCGCGTGCCGTCAATCATCAGAGAGCTATTTGTCTCGATGCTTTGGAGGTAACTCCGTAGCGATGCCCTATTGAGGAACGAAACGTCCTTCTGAAGAGGTAGGAGATAATTTCGACCGTCTTTCGTTAGGGCGAAGGCTCTATGATAATTGGCGCGCAGCACGAAGAAGAAACCAACGGCCATCCCCAACGCCATGCCTTTCAACAGGTCAGTCAGCAGGATCGCTATAATCGTAACTGCGAAGGGCGCGAACTGATTGAAGCCTTTCTTGTATTGCTCCATCGCGATCTTCGGCTTCGCTAACTTGTAGCCCGTGAGCAGCAGTACCGCCGCGAGGCACGCAAGCGGAATCATATTGAGTAAGTCAGGAAGGAATATCACGCTCAGCAACAGCAACGCGCCATGGATGAAGCTCGCCGCTTTTGTATGTGCCCCGGCGTCGATATTTGCAGAACTACGCACGATCACTGCCGTAAGCGGCAAGCCACCAAGCATTCCACTGAGAAAATTGCCCAGGCCCTGCGCTTTCAATTCCTGATTAGTCGGCGTTGACCTCTTGAGAGGATCGAGCTTTTCTACGGCCTCGAGACTAAGCAGAGTTTCCAGACTCCCGACCAGCGCCAGAGTCGCAGCAGTGATGTAAATTTGTGGATTTTGCCATTGGCTGAAATCCGGAAGGATGAGATGCCGCGCAAATTCAGACGGTCCGGAGACCATTGGCAATGTGACGAGATGCTGGCGGGCGATGCCAAAGGAAGGAAAGAAAGACTGCGCAACTGCGTTGTATGCAACGCCGAACAAAACCACGATCAAGGGCGCCGGGGCCAGTGCGAGCAGACGAAGACGCTTAACGCGGGACGTCTCCCATAAAAGCAGAATGGTTAGAGACACAATGCTCACGACCACGGCGCCAGGCGATATCGCCTTGAACGATTCGAAAATCGTGCGTAAGGGCATGCGATCGTCCGACTCGAGGAAGGACGGATCGCTCTCGGCTTCCACGTCATAACCGATGGCATGCGGGATCTGCTTCATGATGAGGATGAGGCCAATTGCGGCCAACATTCCCTTAATGACGGCGGAAGGGAAATATGCGCCTATCACACCAGCGCGCAGAAAGCCCATGGCGAACTGTAGCAGTCCCGAGAGCGCCACGGCGAGTAATAGACCTTCGAATCCGAGCTTCTCGATCGTCGTGGCGACGATTACTGTGAGGCCCGCAGCGGGCCCTGAAACGCTAAGTTGCGAGCCGCTGGCGATAGAGACCACCAAGCCGCCGATGACCCCGGCGATAACGCCCGAGAGTGGCGGCGCTCCGGAAGCAGTCGCGATGCCGAGGCAAAGTGGAAGCGCCACCAGAAAGACCACGACACCCGCCGGAATGTCGTGATCGAGGTGGCTGGAGTAATAGTGAAGATGCTGCTTCATTTATGTGGCTGTTTTCTACCGGGAGCGGGCTTAAATGATCGGCCAAAAGCAGGTGCGCCGAGTCGATCTTTTAGCAACGTCGCGTCAACGCAGCATCAGACAGGGCTCGATGATCAGCGCGCTTGCGCCCTCCCACGCGACGCCAATGCCTGACAAGAGAGCCAATGTCATCATGACCCTGTCCATGAAGAACATCGCGCCCGATCCGCGATTGCCGAAGGCGCGCGCCCTGGAATTCGCCGCGACCACGGCGACGGTCAGCACGATCAGCGCGACGGCCGTGACGATGATGACGCTAAACGAAACAACGCCTGGGGCGAGCGCGCCGAATGAGACGCCCAAGGCGCAAAGCAACGTGTGTCCGAGGTAGACGAGGGTGAGGTGGATCGCCCATACGATTGGGCCAAACAGAATGTAAAAGAGTGCGCCCGCCAGCGGCTCATGCGTTCCGTTCTTGTGGTCGCCGCCGTCCATCGCTTCACCCGATGATCCGCGGAAAGCCATTGACTAGAAGCAGGCCAAAAAGGCCTTGAGCGGCCGTGTAATAGGTCAGCAGGGCGGTGCTTTCGAAGGTCACACGACGCACGCAGTCCATCTTGCCGGTGAAATACCGCGCCAGTCCATACGCGGTCATGATGGCGACGGTGAAGGCCAGTTCCCCGGTCAGCACGCTCTCCATATAGACCATAGCGGCATATGAAGACTCCGTCGCGCGCAGACCGGTCTGCCAGTGGGCGTCAATCTCCACGACCACGGCGCCGACGAGGCACGCGGCGCCGATCAGCATGAGCGCGGGCGCCCAGGGATTCATCGATTGCGGCGCCGGCAGCAATCGGTCGGCCGTGACGAATGCGACGACGCTCGCTATCAGCAGCGCAGCCGAAAACGCCGCCCATTCTACTGACGGCGGCGGCGGGGAGCCCGTAGGAGGCCAGACCTGCGGATTGACGGTCCAGAGATAAAGGTAGGAGAAGACATAAGTGATATAGAGCGAGCCGGCGACCAGCATCAGGACGACCATGGCCCACCAAGCGTGCGATGTTGGCCCGGTGACATAGGTCGGCAGCCTGAAGCCGCCGCCGATGTCGACGGGTCCCTTCCCCGGGCCGCGATCCAACTCCCAAACCCAGACAAAGCACGACAGGATCGCGAGGACGCCGCAGAGAAGCGCCGGGGTTACAAGCTTGATCGTGAGCAGCAGAAAAAAAGCCGCCGTGAACGCCGCTGCGAAAAAATGGGCCCAGCCTGGACCGATCATGCGGATCACATATTGCGGGTCGCCCTCAATCGGAGAGGTCACGATCGTCTCGCGCCCGCCCGTTGGGGCGTTTGGCAAATAGTAGGCGCCGGCTTCGACGTCGGCCGCGAGATTCGGCTGATCCCACAGCGGCTCGCGGCTGGCGACATGTGGGATGCTGCGGGTCGAGTAGACGTCGGTCGCAAGCCACTCCAGCGTGCCCGCGCCCCAGGGGTTTTCCGGACCCTGTTCGCCCGGCCTTAAGCGCAAAAACAGATCGATCACGAAGAGAAGCACGCCAGCGGCGAGGATGAAGGCCCCGACGGTGGAAATCATGTTGAGCGCGTCCCAGCCCATCCCGCTCGGATAGGTCCACACTCGTCGCGGCATGCCCATAAGCCCGGTGATGTGCATGGGAAAAAAAGCGGTGTTGAAGCCTATGAACATGAGCCAAAAAACCCATCTTCCGCGCTTTTCCGACAACATGTTGCGGCTGACCATCGGAGCCCAATAGTAATAAGTCGCAAACAGCGGAAACACCATTCCGCCGACCAGTACGTAATGGAAATGCGCCACGACGAAGTAAGTGTCGTGGACTTGAAAATCGAAAGGCGCCACCGCCACCATCACGCCTGTAAGCCCGCCGATGACGAAAATGAAGAGAAAGCCGAAGACGAACAGCGACGGGGTTGTAATTTTGAAACGATCGCGTCCCGCGGCGATGGTGGCGATCCAGGAGAAGACCTGGATGCCCGAAGGAATCGCGATCGTCATGCTGACGGCGGAAAAGAAGCCCAGGCTCAGCGCGGGTATCCCCGTGCTGAACATGTGATGGACCCAGAGGCCGAAGCTGAAAAATCCGGTCGCGATAAGAGCAACGACGTTCAAACGATAGCCGACCAGGGGCGTCCGCGCCATCGTTGGCACGATCATCGAGACCAGGGCGGCTGCCGGCAGGAAGATGATGTAAACTTCGGGATGCCCGAAGAACCAGAACAGATGCTGCCAGAGCAGCGCGTCTCCGCCCTTCGCCGCGGTAAAGAAGGGCCAACCGAAGGAGCGCTCGATTTCGAGCAGCAGGGTGCCGAAGATCACCGCCGGAAACGCGAAGACAATCATCGCGGCGAAGATTAGCATCGCCCATGCGAAGAGCGGCATTTTGTCGAGCGACATGCCGGGGGGGCGCGTGCGCAATGTTCCCACGACAATCTCAATTGCGCCGGCGATCGCGGAAATTTCGATGAAGCCGATGCCAAGCAGCCAGAAATCGGCGTTGTCGCCCGGCGAAAACTCGGTCAGCGTCAGCGGCGGATACATGAACCAGCCGCCATTTGGCGCAAGGTCGACAAAGATCGTGAGGAAGAAGACGAGGCCCCCGATCACATAGGCCCAGATGGCGAAGGCGCTGAGCCTTGGAAACGGCAAGTCGCGCGCGGCCAGCATCTGCGGCAGAAGGATGACGCCCAAGGCTTCGATCGCCGGCACGGCGAAGAGAAACATCATCGTGGTGCCATGGACGGTGAATATCTGGTTATAGAGATTTTGGCCGATGAAGCTGTTGTCGCCTCTCGCGAGCTGCGTTCGCATGAGCAGCGCCAGCACCCCGGCAAGCAGGAAAAAAAGGAAAGCGGCCCCCATGTAGAAGAGGCCGATGTCGGTGTTGTTGACGGCGGTAAACATTCTCCAACCGCTGGGTCTTGCCCAAATGCGCTGTAATTCTTCGCGTTCGCCAGCCGGCCGAGGCGTCTCGCTGGGAAGTTTCGCGGGGGAGCGATCGGCGTCCATCACGGCGACTCATTGCGTTTGGCTGAGAAGGCTCCGGCCAACCGCGTTGGCGACGAGCGCCACCGCGCAATCCACGGCGCTCGCCACATAGTGCGCTTGCCATGTCTTACAATGTTAAATGGCCAACGCCGCCGCAGCGCGTCGCGCGAACAGGAACTCAATGGCGCAATTTGAATCGCATATGGCGAGACGACGATCATCGCAGGCTCGCGAGATAGTTCGACACGGCAGCGAGCTCGCTGTCGCTAAAAATGCCGTAAGGCGGCATCAGATTACCCGGTTTTATATGCTGATTGTCCTTGATCCAGCGCGCGAAGGCCGCTTCATCGTTCGGCAGCGTCGCGGCCGCGAGCGAAAGCCGTCCCCCGACATGGGTAAGGTCGGGTCCAATCGCGCCGGCGGCCGGGGTCCCGCGAATTGCATGGCAAGCGCCACAGCCGCTGGCCGCGAACAGGGTCATTCCCGCTAGCGCTTGGGGGGTGGGGGGCGCGCTGGCTGGCTCGGCTTCGTGGGCGAGCCATCGCTCGAACTCCGGCTGCGGGAGGGCGACGACGTAAAACGCCATGAGCGCATGCGCGCCGCCGCAATATTCCGCGCATTGTCCACGGCTTACGCCCGCTTCCTTGGCCATCAGCGTCAGGACGTTTTTGCGGCCCGGAATCATGTCGAGCTTGCCCGCAAGCTTCGGCGCCCAGAAGCTGTGAATCACGTCGGCGCTCGTCAGTTCGATTTCGACCGGCCGACCGACCGGGATGCGTAGCTCATTGGCGCTTTCAATTCGCCGCCCGGCGCTGTCCCGGTAGATGACGCGCCACCACCAACGCTCGCCCACGACGGCGATTTTGATAGATTCGCCACCGGGCCGGGAATCGCCGATGCTCGTTAGAACGAAGCCGTAGCCGAGCAGCGCCGTGAGCGTTGTGACCGGAAACACAATTCCGCCGGCGACTATGATTCCATCGCGACTGAGCCATCGACGCCAGCTCTCCGGTCCAAACAACGCCAGGGCTGTGACGAACATCACAAGAATAAGAATGAGGGCCGCGCCAATCGTCATGACCCAGAACAGCCCGGCGACGCGTTCGGCATCTATGCCTTGCGGGGCAAGCGCGGATTGGACGCCTCGACACGCCTCCAAAAATAGAGCGGCTACGACCGTCCCCATCCGATTCGCCCAAGTGGTTCGTCTCGTCATCGCGGCGATCCGACCGATTATCTTCGACGGACTGGCGCGCGGGGCGGCGCAGGGGGTGGCGGCGGGGGCGCTTCGGTTGGGACCTGCATCGTCGCGACGCTTTCAAAATAGGCGGCGAGGTCTTCGATTTGCTCATCGGTCAGCCGAGGCGCGATGGCCGCCATGATCGCTCCTTGAACCGTGCGATCGCGCAACCCTCGCCGCCATAATCGGAGCTGACCGACAATGTAAGCGGCGTGTTGACCTTCGAGCTTCGGAAAGGTCGCGGCGCTCTTGCCCGCGTGGCAGGCCAAGCATGGCGGAATGCCCTTCTCGGGAACCCCCGCCGTCGCGATCCGCCTTCCTCGTTCGATCTTTTCGGACATCAGCGGGGCGGAAGCCATCTTGCCGACGCTTCGGTGCTGAGCGTAATGCTTTGCAGCTTCGACGAGGTTCGCCTCATCGAGCTCGGCGGCGATCGGCTGCATGATTCCGCTCGACCGCAAGCCATTTGCATAATTGCGAAGCGACATTTCGAGATAGGCCTGCGACTGGCCGACGAGCTTCGGAACGAGACGATTTGCCGACGGCGACGATTCGGTTTCGTGACAGCGGTGGCATCTGGATAGAATTTCCGCCCGACTTCCAAGCGCCGCCAATTCGAGCATCCCGCTCCGCGGCGCCTCTGCTTCGCCGATGGCGAGGCGGCGGTATTCGGCGTCGCTCATTTTTGGCAAGGCGCGCAGGAATGCGACGACCGCCCATACCTCGTCATCTCTATTCTGCGCGACCCAGGCCGGCATGCCCGTGAATTTGAGTCCATTCTTGGCGATCCAGAACAGTTGCCCTGGAGTCCAGCTGGGCGCCGCAATCGGCAAATCCGCGGGTTCCGGGTACATTTGCTGGACGACAGGGTTTCTTGGATCTCCGGGCCCGCCGTGGCACGGCGCGCAGCCGCCGTGGTAATGCGCCCCGCCGAGCCGCACTAAATCGGGATCGTCGAGCGGCGGCGCGGAGATCAGCAGACTTTGCGTCTCGACCGATCGGCGCTTCACGAAATCGAGCAGCCAATGCGTGACGGCAAAATGCTGTTCGCTCGCCGCCACATTGTAGGCGCCCGACCAAACGAACAGCATGGCGCCAACGCCCAGCGTCACGACGACAGCACTGACGCAAATGGCAATCGATTTTGCGGCGGGAAGCGTCATCCGACGTCACCTCGGCGTCGGCGGCGCATGATCCAAATACGCCAGGCTCCGTCCTCTGGCGGTCGTTTCTAATTCTTGCAGCCATTTTGCTGCAATCGCGATCCCCGCCAGAACGTAGCAAAACGGGCAGGCTATCAGCATCAACAGGCCCGCGAGGCGCTGATCCGCAAGCAGTTCATCGCCATCGGACACCACATGGCCATGACCGACGTGAGCGTCTGCATATAGCAGGCGCGGCGCGAACAGCAGCAGCACGCCGAGCAGGCAGGAGAATTTGCCCGTCGCCAATAGCGCGACGACGCCGCGCCACCGAAAGACGCCTTTTTCGGAAAGAATCGCGAGCCAGAACGTGAGCGACGAAGCCAACAATGACGCCTGCATGAGCGCGTGTACGAGAGGCGTTCTCAAAGCCAGTCCCCAAAGATTGGGGGCGTGCCATGTCCAGAGCAGGGCAAGCTGCAGGACAGTAGCGGCGATTAAGACCCTAGCCGAAGCTGGCGCGCGGTCGCCGAAACGGGAGATGATCGCACTGGCCAAGGCTGGCGCCAAGGCGTTCATCAGCAGGATGTGCGAAACCATATGAGCGGCGCGCGGACCGAGCGGCAAAGCGATCAGCGGGAGTCCGAGCGCGAAATACGCCACCGCAGCGCCGGCTGCGAGCAGCCCGTTTCGAATTTGGATGCTCGACGCCAACTCCGCAACTCTGGACCGCGGCGTTGTCATCCCGATGCTCGGCGCGCTCGCTCTTTTCACGCATTCCTCCATCGGCCAATACGAACGCCGAAGAATAATGGAAGCCGAGTCAATATATTTAGCGGAAATCCATGGGGTCCAGCCCGCGGTAGGATTACAACGCCGCGTGTCACGGTGCACGCAAACGCAAGGAGAGGCCGCCCAATCTGTCTCGATGGCCCTGACGCCGGACACAGCGTAATGAACGCCGCAATGGCCAATTCATTGCTGCGGCGCATCGATGGCGCGCAACAATCCGCCTCCCATCCGAATTGCGCCGCGCTGGCCCCATCATGCCGTTGTGCAAAATGCCTAGAAAGGTGCAAACTGACGGCCCGGAGGCCGACATTCTTAAGGAGGTCGCAATGGTAAATTTTGGCATCTTGGCGACGCTTGAGGCGAAGATTGGCAAGGAGCACGAGGTTGCAACATTCCTGAAATCGGCGCTGCCCCTCGTGGAAGCAGAGCCGGGCACGGTGTCGTGGTTCGCGATCCGAATGTCGTCCAGCACCTTCGGCATCTTTGATGTCTTCCATGACGAAGCCGGCAGAGACGCTCATCTTGCTGGGGAGGTCGCAAAAGCGCTCATGGCGAAGGCGCCGGAGCTATTCTCACAGCCGCCGAAAATTGAGAAAGTTGACGTGCTCGCGTCAAAGCTGGGCTGATCGCGTAAAACGCCCCGACGTTGCATCCGAGCGGGTAGTTCGCGGCTTTGCTTATTACAGCTGAAGGTCTTTTGCTTCGCATCATCGACGAACAGGGCGTGCGCACGGTTCAGCCTCGGACGTGCGTCGAGTCCTCGCCACGCGAATATAGGATCGCCTTCGCGGAATTAGGATGCGCAGAGGTTTTAGAGCTAGTCGATTATCCGAGGGCTCTCGCGCGCAGCGGAGCCATACGCTGGCGCTCGTCGAATCCGAATGGAGTGATTTAGCAGTTGACGACCATCGCAACCCAAGAGAGTGAGCTGCTGAAGCCGGCATATGCGCGACGCGGGTTTCTTCCCGAAACCGATCCGCTAGCCGCATTTCCGTCGGATTCGCCTTATGCCGCGCTCGACGAAATTGGGCGCGATCTGCCCAGCCTCCTTTATGACAAAGGATTCCGAACCTATGCATGCGCCTTGCGCATTCCGAAGTGGGAAGAACCCATCTCGGAGACGACTCTTCCGCAGCTTCGCCTTTATTACGTGCGGGTCGGGTTTCTGGCCTCTGCCTATGTCAACCAAGTCGGTCAAGAGCCGGCTACGTCTCTTCCCAGCAATCTTGCCGAACCGCTCACTAATGCGGCGAAACGGCTCAGACGCCCGCCGATCCTCAGTTACGATGGCTATGCGCTGTACAATTGGAAACGCTTCCGCAAGGATGGGCCGATCGCGCTCGGGAACATCGACACGATCCAGAACTTCGTCCATTTGTACGACGAGCACTGGTTCATCTTGGTGCATGTCGAGATCGAGGCCATCGCGGCGGAGATTCTGTCAGCGATCGCGACGATCAAGCGCTGGCTGATGGATGATAATGCCGCTGATCTTAGCGTCGACCTTTGGCGCATCGAAAAGGCCATACGACGACAGGTAGAGGCGCTCAAGCGCATCCCAGAATACATGGATTCCAGGCTTTATTACAAGACCTTCCGGCCTTACATCCGCTTTTTTGAGAATGTGACTTACGAAGGCGCTGACCAACCCCCTGCGCATTTTCGCGGCGAGACAGGCGCGCAAAGCAGCATCATGCCGACGCTCGTCGCCTTTATGAAAATTCCCCACCGGCGGTCCGTACTTACGGATCATCTCGTCGATATGCGCAGATACATGCCAGCCGAGCATCGGGCGCTGATCGAGGAGGTCGAGGCCATGCCCGATATCCGCAGTCCAATGCATAAGGAGCCTTACAACGCCATTCTTGACGCGATGGTGGCTTTCCGCCGTGTCCATAACGGCTGGGCTGAGGAATACATCAATCGTTGGACTGATGACCCGCGCGGAACGGGCGGCACTCCCTATATGCAGTGGCTACGACAGATGCTGGACGAAACCGAGGCGCACTCTCTTTGAGCAGTGACGCAAGCTTGATCGAATCGGCGCCGCGCCTAAGGCGAGGCAGTAGGTGGAACTCGCGCATGAAAGCGATCGCGATCGATGATTACGGCGAAGCAGGCAATCTGAGCATGCGAGACTTGCCCGATCCGCAGCCACGCGACGAGGAGATACTCGTTCGTGTGCGAGCAGCCGGCGTGAACCCTTTGGATTGGAAAATTCGCCAGGGCCTATTGCGATTCTTCCTCCGCCTGCGCTTCCCTTATGTCTTGGGGTCGGATCTCGCCGGCGAGGTCGTATCGTCAGGCATGCTTGCCACAAAGTTCAAGGCGGGCGATCTCGTTTTCGGCTTCAGTGATCCGAGGCGGGGCGGCGGTTATGCCGAATTGGCGGTCGTGAAGCAGGCGACGGCAGCCTCGAAGCCCGAGTCGCTGGACTACGCCGAGGCCGCTTCATTGCCGGTCGCAGGTTGCGCGGCCTTGCAGGCTCTGCGTGACCTCGGCGACGTCTCCCGAGGCGCAAGGGTTCTCATCCACGGCGGGGCGGGTGGGGTCGGCCACTTTGCCGTACAGATCGCCAAAGCGCTTGGCGCAGTGACCACTGCCACCTGTGGCCCTTCCAATGTCGAGTTCGTCCGTTCACTCGGAACGGATGCGGTCATCGACTACCACCAGCGTGATTTTTTTGCTGATGAGGAAACTTACGACGTCGTCTTCGACGCCGTGGGCAAGAGTTCATTCTCCGCCTGCCGAAAGATTCTGGCGCCGGGCGGCATCTATATCACGACGTTGCCGAGCCCGGAGTTCTTCCTCTCGAGCGCCATTCAGAAGTTTGCGAAGATATTCGGCAGAGCCAAGCAGGCCAGGCTGCTCATGGTTCGTCCCAACAGCGACGATCTCGCGTATCTCGGTCAACTGGCGGACGAGGGAAAACTGAAGCCGGTCGTAAGCGTTAGGCTTCCCTTTGAACATGCAGCAGAAGCCCACCGCGTCAGCCAAGCGGGCCACGTGCGCGGAAAGATCGTCTTGGAGATATTTGATCACGCGCAACCTCGCCCGCCCGCCTGATTTGATTGCCTATGGAGCGAATTGTTGGAACCGGAATGTGATGCGGCTTTTCCGAGCACCTCGTTGTTGGGCAAGCCGTCCTGAGTGCTTTCACAGGGCCCGCGCGATTTCCTTGAAATGACTCCACTCGGTCGCCGGCCAAATCTCGGTCTGGGCGTGGCCAAAGGTTCGGATCAACATCGAAACCTTGCTTGCCGTCTCGATGTCCTTCGCGCGGAAGACATCCACGTAATCATAAAGCCCAAGAATGGCGTAGTTGCCGACCCATTCAACATCGGGGCATTCTTTGCGCACCCGCTCCATCGCCTTACGCTCCAATTGCTCGAGGGCTTTAGGCGATCGCACGGCCTCAGGGCTGAGGCGCGTCAACATGATAAACGTCGACATAGGGATATTTCCTCTTGATTGGCGAAATCAGTATCATCGTGCTGGCTCTTCCTCGGCAATTCGGACGAGCGCCACCATGTTGACGCCGCTACAGGCGAGCGCCAGTCCGCCATCGGACGTCGGGGTCATATTGCGGATGACGCCGCCGCCCGAAGGGACGGGCCACCTCTTGAACGTTTCGGTTTTCGGATCGAATCGCACCAGCATGTTCGGCGTAGCCGCCGACTCGGCGTACCAGATGATATCGTCGACCGCCGTAATCGCGTAAGGTCCGGATTCTCCGCCGCCAGGGGACGGCCATTCGGCGACCTTGCCGGTCGCGGGGTCCAATCTGCCGATATAGCCCCTATCGTAATCCGAATACCAAATGAGATCGTCGCTGGTCACCGCGATCCGCCGAGGCCTCGCCTGCGAATTTGGCAAAACGAATTCCGCGATCCGCATCGTCTCGGGATCGACACGCCCGATCTTGTTCGAGCCGAATTCGGCGAAGAACGGCGCGCCTTTGGAATTCACCACCAAGCCATAGGGAAGCGAATCTGCGGTTGGCGACGGTACAAGCTTGATCTCACCCGTCGCCGGATCGAGACGCCCGATCATATTTCCGCCGATCACGGTGAACCACAACGTCCCCTTCTGATCGAAGACCGGCGTGTGCGGATCGCGCGCCTTCGGATCGGGAAGCGGAAATTCTCGGATGTCGCCGCTTACGGGATCGAGCTTCCCGATGTAACCTTTGAAACTCGCCGTGAACCAAATATTGCCGCTTGCGTCGGAGACGAGCCCGTGCGGACCCGAGTTCGCGGTTTTCAGACGGTATTCCCGAAACTGCCCGGTCTTAGGATCAAAACGACCGAGCAGGTTGGCCATCTGTCCAGTGTACCAGATCGCCCCATCGCTCGTTGCGAGAGGATCGTGCGGGCGCGAGCCGGGCGTTGGCACGCGCCATTCCTTGAAGGCTACACGAATGTCTCGAACAACGACGCCTGCGATCGAAGCGTCACTTTGGAAGCCATTTCCAGTCGGCGAAACAACGCTCATTGCGACCGCGAGGGTCAGCAAAACTCGTTTTTTGCAGAACATCGGCGTTTTCCTCTTCTCGAGGCCTGTCGAGAATTAGAGGCGGATGTTCCCCTTTCAATCTCGCTGGACTACGACAGAGCCTATGCTGAATGCGCTTCGACTTGCGATTTCGTCTTTCTTCGAGTCGGCTTTCCCGGCCACTTATTGGTGATGGTGATCTTGCTCATTCTCCGAGGAATTTCTGATCTCGCTCTCCATCGCCTTGAATTGCTCAGCGGACAGTCGAGGCAGGCGCCGAACGAAGGCCACAATATTCCATATTTGCCCGTCCTGATGCGTGGGCCCGAATGCGGGCATTGCGGTCATTTTGACGCCATTCTTGATGATCCAAAACAGCTCCGCGCTGCTCCATCGCTCTGAAGTTTCGGCGAGATTCGGAGGCTCCGGTCGCAGGCCTTTGCTAATGTAACTGCGCTCTTTCCCCGGCGCGCTGTGGCAAATGACGCACATGACGTCATAGTCTTTAAATCCCTTTCTCGCCTGATCCTCGCTCCATGTTTCCGGCGACTCGTTCCCCGCGTGGACGCGCACCGAATTACGCATGGTCCAATTCAAGACGACGCGCATCAAAGCCGTGTGAGGCGCGGTTGCGGCGACGTTGTAAACGCCGCTGACGATGACGAGAAAAGCGCCGAGCGCGCTGACGATGAACGCTGTCACGAAACCAGCGAGAAACTTCATGGCGCACCTTCCCTGACAAGTCATTTATGAAAGGCATTAGGTACAAATCTAGCGGACTGACGTCGCAGAATCTACGAGGATGCGATCGATGAGCGGCGCTGGCGACTGCGCGCGGAGGTGCAGCAAGGGTTAAGGCGGCCATGGCGAAGAGCTTTAGGCGCAAGGCGCACTTGCCCAGCTCCTGATCTTGGAGATGCTGCTTCAATCCGCAGTTCGGTCGACCAATGGCCCTTGTAGTAGCTCGGCAATCATGCGCGCTGCGGCGGCATGCCGTTAACGACGATGTGGCCCCTCTTTTCGTCTCCTTCGACGATGCAATGCAACCGCAGCAGCGCGATTCGTTATCGGCGCCCCGCGCTGCACCGAGCGGCCGCATGGCAAGAAGCTTAAAGCGGACGTTGCTCTTGGAACAGCTGACTCGTCGCGGCCCTCTGGTCTAGCAGTGTAATTGCAAATGGCCCTTGTCGATCCACGGCCACCATTGGGAAACACAGGGTAAGAGAGGCAAGCGGTCACTTGCGAAATCAAGGTCCGCGAGCATTATATTGGCGCGACCGCGCCATATGCCGTTCCGTAAAAAAAAAGGACGGAGACACATAAGGTCCTTACAAGCCCGTTCCCGAGGGGCACCACAGGGCCATGCACAATCTTTGCATCGACGGCGCCGCCAAGACGCTGGACTTCTACAAGCGCGCTTTCAGTGCGGTAGAAACCGAGCGGGTCGATATGCCAGCTGACAAGATCGGGGCGTGCTGAGATCATGATCGGCGACTCGCCCATCATGTTCGCCGACACTGATGATGGATTAGGGCGTGCGCGGCAGTCTTCATAGACCCTCGGCTGGGCGCCGGGCCAGTCGGCGCAGTTAGGCAATCCGCGCATCGTCACACTCATGCGGGCCGGGGTTGAGGAGGAGTTCAGATGAAAGGACTGGAAGGAAAGGTTGCGATCATCTCCGGCGGCGCCACGCTTATCGGCGAGAGCTGCGCTTCGGTGCTCGCGGGCTACGGCGTCAATGTGGTCATCGCCGACATAAACGAGCCGGCTGGCGAGCGCGCGGCGCAGGAAATTGGCGCGAAAGCGAGCTTCGTGAGGGCCGACATAACGAGCGACGCCGACATCGCCGCGCTGGTCGCGAAAACCGTCGAATGTCACGGCCAACTCGATTTCCTGGTCAACGTCGCCTGCACGTATCTCGACAATGGCGCCGACACCACGCGCTCCGATTGGCTGAAGGCGTTCGATGTGAACATTGTAGGGTCCGTGATGCTGATGCAGGCTGCGCGGCAGCATCTGAAAAAGAGTAAGGGCGCGATCATCAATTTCAGTTCGGTCTCGGCGCGAGTCGCCCAGATTGGGCGCTGGGTCTATCCAGCTTCAAAGGCCGCAATTCTGCAACTGACGCGCAGCCAGGCGCTCGACCTGGCGCCCGACGGCATCAGGGTCAACACAGTGTCCCCTGGCTGGACCTGGAGCAACATCACGAGGTAGTTGACCAACGATGACCGCGCAAAGGCCGACCGGGTTGCCGCTCCCTTCCATCTTTTGCGCCGGGTGGGCTTTCCATCGGAAGTAGCCGAGGCCGTCGCCTTCCTGCTTTCGGCTTCCGCGAGCTTTATCACCGGCGCCGACATCCGGGTCGATGGCGGTTACACAGCGATGGGCCCGGAACGATCCGATCCCGCGATACCGCTCCTGATGGAATGATGGCGCCCTTAATGCGTTGAACAATTGCAAAGGAAATGGCGATGGGCGCTCGGAAGATCACGATCCTCGGCGGGGGGCAGGCTGGCCTGCAGCTGGCCTGCCGCCTCCTGCAAAAAGGCTATGAGATGAAGGTGGTGCAGAATCGCACGGCCGAAGCCATTCACACCGGCCGGGTGATGTCGAGCCAATGCATGTTTGGACAAGCGCTACAACACGAGCGCAACATCGGCCTGGATTTTTGGGCCAAGGAATGCTGTCCTC
>NZ_JAKFWS010000102.1 GCF_021731785.1 Methylocystis sp. | reverse complement strand
GAACTCAACCCGGTCGAGAACCTCTGGCAGTTCATGCGCGACAACTGGCTCTCCAATCGCGTGTTCAAATCATACGACGACATCGTCGACCATTGCTGCGACGCCTGGAACAAACTC
The DNA here is from genome assembly GCF_021731785.1 of Methylocystis sp. GTDB lineage: Bacteria > Pseudomonadota > Alphaproteobacteria > Rhizobiales > Beijerinckiaceae > Methylocystis. The sequence goes on along the minus strand of NZ_JAKFWS010000102.1, from coordinate 31,437 downwards.
ATCGAACAACTCTGGCGCATCATGTCCATCGGTTTGCGCGACTGGGCGCATCGGTTCTGATCAGCACAGGTTGGTATAAGGACTGCGCCCGAAGCATTTGTCGACGCGATAGAGCGTCTTGCGAAGCATTAGGCGGCGCACTCGCAACAACGCCCCGCCGTTACATCCACGGTCGGGGCGTTCTGAATATCAGTGCAGCTTCGCGGGCTTCTTCGAGTGGGACGCGTGATGCGTTTTCCCAGCCTTTGGTGCGGAGGCCGGCGGCTCGGCAACCGTTTTGGCTGCCTTTTCAGGCGCCGGAGCAGCGACGGGGGCAGGCTCTGGCGCAGGGACAGGCTGCGCGCCAGCGGTCGGCATCGAGTCCGGAACCGAACTGGATGCAGGCGATGTGGTAGTCGTTTCGGAGGTTGGCGGATTGTTTCCCGCGCTGTCGATCGAACCGGGCTTCGGAAGCCACAAAGCGTAAACGGCGTAGGCAACGGCGCAGAGCGCGATGGCGGCTATTAAAAGGCGCTTCATCGGTAATTCCTTTCGACAACAGGGATGCGAGCACTGGTGTGCTGTGATTCGTTGCGCTTGATAATCTGCCACGAATCCTGAAACGAGGGCTAAACACCAAAAACGCCCCGCCACGGATGTCCTGGCGAGGCGTTCTGTTGCGCCGGGGACGAATTCCGGCGCTCGGCGCGATGTAGAGCTCAAAGCCGGCGCTTAATGATCGTTCCCGCTGTCTGTCTCCTGAGATTTCAGCCGTTCGAGTTCTTTCCGTCGATTGACGAGGGTTAGAGCGCGACGGCTGAAGTTGGAGACGACTAAAACAACGATCACAAGGAATGCTCCCGCGGCGAGGGTGAAAAGCAAATGTCGCGCGCTCATGTCAGCCGCCGCCGTGGGGCCGCGCTGGAGCCCTCTCGGCATCCAGCTCGTCGGCACCATCGGTCAGCCAAATGTCACCGACAGCCCATGCGTATTCAGGATCGACGACGTCGCGCGGGGAGGGCAAGTTGCGGGGCGCGGTCATGACGGCTTCTTCGCAAGCCAGCGTTCGGCGTCGAACGCCTCGGTGAGCCGTTCCATTTCGCACGCTGCGTCATTAACGAGCTGCATCACGCCCCGGCAGACCGAGTCGTCGCGACCGCCCGCCATATCTGTGACCGCAGAGACAATTCCCCACATGCGGCGGCTCATGTTGTCGAGTTCGTCGCTGAACTGGCCGGGCGTCAGCGGATCGTTTTCATCGTCATTTTTGTAGAAAAGTCGCGCCGCCCTCGCGATGACCTCGGCGCGTTCGGTTTCGATGCAGTCGAAACCCGCATCGTCAGGTCACGATCAACGCCGGCCTCGCGAAGCGCCTCAATAAGAGCGCCTGGGCGCTCGCGGGTCTCGTCTGTGGTATCTTTGCTCTTAGCCATCATGCGAACCTCTATCCTTCGCGTTGTGGTCAGGCCGGGTCTGGCGGTGCCACGTCTCGCCCGGCCGCTTTATCAGGCGATCCGTTCGCCGATGCGCAAACCGTCGCCGGGCATGCTGCTTGACCTTCTCGACAACTGGCGCGTGGATGTTTCGAAGAGCTTCCTGATCGGTGACAAGGAAAGCGACATTGCCGCCGCCGAAGCGGCCGGGATGCCCGGCTATCTCTATAAGGCCGGCGATCTCAACGAATTTCTGCGCGATCGTCCCGGTTTGATGAAACCCGCCGAGCGCTCCCGCGCGCATCCGGCGGGCGCGCAGATAGACGGCGGCGATCAGTTGGTCAGCGCCGGGCTTTCGCGATAGAGCGAGGGGAAGAGGCGCTTGAGATTGTCGATCTTCGGCAAGTCATTGTAGACGATGTAAGGTTGCGCGGGATGGCGGACGAGATAATCCTGATGATAGGCCTCCGCCGGATAGAACGCCCTGAGCGGTTCGAGCGTCGTGACGATCGGCGCTGAGAAGGCCTGCTGCGAAGACAGCTGCGCAATGTAATTGCGCGCGAGTTTTTCCTGCTCGGCGTTCGCGACGAAAATCGCCGAGCGGTATTGCGCGCCGGCGTCCGGGCCTTGGCGATTAAGCTGCGTTGGATCATGCGCCACGGAAAAGTAGACGCGTAGCAATTCGCCAAGGCTGACGGTCTTCGGATCATAGGTGATTTCAACGGATTCAGCGTGGCTCGTGTCGCCCTGCGAAACCCTGTCGTAATGCGCCGTCTCCTTGGCGCCGCCGGCGTAGCCAGACACGGCGCGCGAGACGCCCTTGACGCGCTGGAACACGCCCTGCACGCCCCAAAAGCAGCCGCCGGCGACGACGAGCTTCTGTTCGCCGTTCACGGACGGCGGATCGTAGATCGGAGCGGGCAGAACCACCGCGTGTTCTGCTGCGCCGGCGCGCAAGGGAGCAAGAATCGTCAGTACGGCGATGAGAAAAGCGGCGAGTCGCATGGCGATATTCCTTACGCTTGCCCGCGCCCGGCGAAACGCAGCGTGACGCCGTTGATGCAGTAGCGCAGCCCCGTCGGCTTCGGTCCGTCGGTGAACACATGGCCAAGGTGCGCGTCGCAGCGCTTGCAGGAGACGGCGACGCGCCTCATGCCGAATGACATGTCGGCGTTCTCAACGACATTCGTTTTTGAAATCGGCGCGAAGAAGCTCGACCAGCCGGTGCCGGAATCATATTTCGTCTTCGAGTCGAACAGCGCCGTATCGCAGCAGACGCATCGATAGATTCCGTCGGCGTGATTGTCCCAGTAGGGGCCAGTGAAGGCGCGCTCGGTGCCGTCCTTGCGAGTCACTTCGAAGGCGAGCGACGAGAGTTGCACGCGCCATTCCGCCTCGCTCTTGACGATTTTCTCGACGCGCGACAGCCCGAGGCTTTTGCCGTTTGCGCCGAATGATTCGATCTCGACCAATTCGGCGGCGGAATGCGCCTTCCGCGCGAATGCGATAACGACAGCGCCTGAGAGAAGGCTGCGACGGTTCACGATCGGCTCCTGCATCGTCGCTTCTTATTCGTGCGGGAACCGGAAAGGTTACGTCGCCACTCACGCTTCCAAGATCATCTGCGTCCGAACAGCTTTTCGATGTCGGCGAGCTTCAGCTCAATATAGGTTGGCCGGCCGTGATTGCACTGTCCGGCGCCCGGAGTCGCCTCCATCTCGCGTAGCAGCGCGTTCATCTCGGCGCCGGAGAGACGCCTGCCGGCGCGCACGGAATGGTGGCAGGCGCAGGTTGCGAGCACATGGTCGAGCCGGCGCGACAGTCCCCGCGCGTCGCCTTCTTCGGCAAGGAGGTCGGCGATGTTCTCGACGAGCCGCTTGCAGTCGACATCGCCAAGCAGCGCCGGCGTCTCGCGCACCAGCACGGCGCCCGGGCCAAAGGACTCCAGCGCCAGGCCGAGCGCCGCTAGCTCGTCGAGCGCCGGCGTGAGCGCGTGCATCCGAGAGTCGTCCAGTTCGACGACGGCGGGGATCAGCAGCATCTGTCGGGCAACGCCATTTTCCTCGCGCTGGCGTTTGAGCTTCTCGTAGACGATGCGCTCATGCGCGGCGTGCTGATCGACGATGACGAGACCGTCCTGCGTCTGGGCGACGATGTAGGTTTCATGCAATTGAGCGCGCGCCGCGCCGAGCGGCGACTCGGAATCTTGCGCGGGCGAATCATGCGGGCGCGAATCGGCCATCGGCGCGCCAGCGTCGAAAGCGGCTTGTGGTAAGTCTTCGAAGCCGGCGGGCGCATAGGGCGAGTGCGACAGGCCCCAATTCGCCGGCGCCGGCGCGCGGTGCTGCGGGCCATTAGCGCGCGCCAGGGCGTCGAGCGCCGCCCGCGCGCCCGTATCGGCGCTGCGGCGGCTCTTTTCGGCGAGCGCCTGTTTCAGCGCGCCGACGACGAGGCCGCGCACAAGTCCCGGATCGGCGAAACGCACCTCGGCCTTCGCCGGATGGACATTGACGTCGACGATGCGGGGGTCGCAGTCGATAAAGAGCGCCGCGACCGGATGGCGGTCGGCGCTTAGAAAATCGAGATAGGCGGCGCGGATGGCGCCGGCGAAGAGCTTGTCGCGCACCGGCCGGCCATTGACGTAGACATATTGCATCTGGGCGTTGCCGCGACTGTAGGTCGGCAGCCCCGCCAGCCCGGAAATGCGTACGCCTTCCCGCTCGGCTTCGAGCCTAAATGCGTTGGCGGCGAACTCTTGCCCAAGGATCTGGAAGATGCGCCGCGCCTGATCGTCGCCGCAGGGGGAATAGTCGAAGAGCGCGCCGTTGTCGGCGGAAAGCGCAAATCTTACCTGCGGATTCGCCATGGCGAGACGCTTGACGACATCGACGATCGCCGCGGTCTCGGTGCGTTCGGTCTTCAAGAATTTCAGCCGCGCCGGCGTCGCGGCGAACAGCGCGCGCGCTTCGATCTTGGTTCCGCGTGGCCAGGCGCAAGCGGAGAGACCGCGCTTTTCGCCGGCTTCGACCCGGATGGCGTAGCCGTGCGGCGCCCCTGCCGCGCGGGTTTCGATCGACAGATCTGCGACCGCGGCGATCGAGGGCAGCGCCTCGCCGCGAAAGCCGAGCGTGGCGATATTGGTCAGATCGCCATCGGGGATTTTCGAGGTGGCATGACGCTCGATCGCGAGCGCGAGATCGCGCTCATCCATCCCGCTTCCATCGTCGATGACGCGGATCAGGCTCTTGCCGCCCTGTTCGACCGCGACGTCGATGCGCGTCGCGCCGGCGTCGAGCGCGTTCTCGACGAGCTCCTTGACCGCGGAGCTCGGCCGTTCGACCACTTCGCCGGCGGCGATGCGGTCGACGAGAAGCGGATCGAGGCGGCGAACAGGCATGGGTGAATGGGCGTGAGGAGCAAGTTCGGAGAGTATACATTATTCTGGCGAGTTGGCCGATCGCGGCGGCGAAAGCCTGGCTTGCAATTTGTCCCGTCAGACGGTACACTAACTCATTATCGGGATCGTCAGAATGATCTTGAATTTTCGGGATGATTGGCTGCGCGATTTCTTCATCAACGACGTTCGGTCAAAGAAAATTCCCCCAGAGCTTGAGGCCCGTTTATTCCGCAAGATTCAGATGGTCGACGACGCGATGACGGATCAGGACTTGCGTGTTCCGCCAAGCAATCATTTCGAACGGCTCCGCGGCGAGCTAAATGGTTTGCATTCGATCCGCGTCAACAAACAATGGCGGCTGATTTTCGAGTGGGATGGGGCGAAGGGAAAAGCGAGAGACGTCTATCTCGACGATCATAGCTATCGGTGAGGCGAAACATGTTGATGACGAAGCGCAAGCCGGCAGGCGTCGGCGAAATCCTGACCGAGGAATTCATCGCGCCGATGGGGCTTACTCAGGCCGCGCTCGCGGAAGCGATGGGCGTGCAGCGCAAGCATGTCAATGAACTCTGCAACGACCGCCGGACCGTCACTGCGCCGACGGCGCTTATTCTTGCGCGCGTCTTCGGCAACAGTCCGGAGTTTTGGCTGAACCTGCAGCGCCGCAGCGATTTGTGGGAAGCCACGCATTCGCCCAAGGAGCGCGAGCGCATCGCTCGCGCCAAGCCGCTGAAATCCGTGGCCTGATACGAAATCCATTTGAACGGCTCGGCTGTCATTCCCCACGCGCGCACTGCGCGCGATCGGGAATCCAGAGCAACACCAGCGTTCTTGGATTGCTCTGGATTCCCGGTCAGGCCTTCGGCCTGCCGGGAATGACACGGACCAAGCGAACGGATCATTCGGAATCCGTATGAGCCTTTCCGTGCGGCTTACGTCAACACGAACAGTGGGCTTTGAAAGACAACATCCCCTCCAAGTCCGTGCGGGCGAACTTCAGGAGAGCGGCGCCAGCACCAGCGCCAGATTCTCCACCGCCACGATTCGCGCCCTGGCGCCGGGCGCGAGGCTTTCGACGGCTGCGTTTTCGCTAAGCCGCGCCTGCCATTCGACGCCGGACCAGAAGATGACGCCATGCGTCTTCGTCACCTCATGCGTCATCGTCACTTCGCGCCCGATGAGATCGCTGCTTTTATCTTCTTCGATATCGGCGTTTTGAAACCGCTGCAGCGGCTTCCTGCCGACGATGGCGATCAAGAGACTCGCGCCGGCGACGATCGCCGCGGTTTCGACGAGCGGCGGGCGCCAGCCGGTGGCATAGAGAACCGCGCTCGTCAGCAGCGCCCCCACCGCGACGAACATCACCGGTGAGAGGCCGATCACCACAATGTCGAGCCCGAGCAGGATGAGGCCGGCGATCAGGCTCGCATTGGCGGGATCGTAGAGAAAAGCCGTCTCCATCATTCCGTTTCCCGCCACGGCTGCGCGCGGCGCTGCTGCGCCTCGTCGCCCACGCCGCGGACGTTGACCATTTTGAGCACCGCCATGGCCTTGGCGAGCCAGCCGGCGGGGTCGGCGCCGTCGCCCATCAGCACTAAGGAATTGCCGGCCTTGGCGAGGCGGCCATATTGCTCGATCGCGCTTTTGGCGACTTCGAGCTGCACCGCTTGATCGCCGCCCTGCTGGGTGATTTGCGTGCGCACCAGTTCAATCGCCTTCGCCTGGCCTTCGGCGCGCAAAATGGCGGCCTGTTTCTCGCCTTCGGCGCGGTTGATCTCGGACTGTTTCACGCCTTCCGATTCGAGCACCGTCGCCCGCTTGTCGCGCTCGGCCTTCATCTGCCGCTCCATCGACTGGCGCAGCGATTCGGGCATGGCGATGTCCTTGATCTCATAGCGCGTGACATGCGCGCCCCAGAGCTGGGCGGCGTCGGAGACGGCGCGCACGACGCGTTCGTTGATCTCGCTTCGGTTCTCGAAGGTCTTGTCGAGCTCCATCGAGCCGATGGCCGAGCGCATCGAGGTCTGCGCCAGATTGATGATGGCGCGGCGGATGTCCTGCGCGCCATAGGCGGCGTCCTTGGCGTTGACGATCTTGTAATAGAGAACGCCGTCGATGGTGACGGTGGCGTTGTCCTTGGTGATCGCGTCCTGCTCCGGCACGTCGATCACCTGTTCGCGCAGATCGAAGGTGTAGGCCACCCGCTCGACGATCGGCCAGACGAAATTGACGCCCGCGGTCAGCGATCGGTTGTAGCGGCCCAGCCGCTCGATGACGAGCACGGTCTGCTGGCGCACGAAGCGCACCATCGTCGACAGCGCCAGCAGCGCGACATAGGCGAACCAGAACAGCGGATTTTGCAAGATGCCGATCGGCAGGCCGAGATTGAAGGAGCGATCGAGGAGCAGGAGGCCGATCGCGACGGCGCCGACGATAAAAAGCGCGAAACCCATGGCGTGAACCCCCGGCGAGAGCCGTGTTGAAAGAATGTCATCGAGCGACAAGGACGCAGTTGCTCCTGTCTCGGCGCTCGGGCCGAAGGCCGGCCCCGCGCGCCGACCGGACTTTAGCGCGCCGGATGTGTCGAAAGCGTGCGCGGGCGCATGTCTCCCTCGACGCTCAACGCAGTCGCCACCAGCTTTCGAGCGTCGGGCCGAACATCGGCGACGCATAGCGCGGCAAGGGCGCCGGACGAGCGATGTCGGTCGAATGCGCCAGCCATTGTTCGGACGCGTGAAACAGCGGCACGACATAGAAGCCGGACAGCAGCACCCGGTCGTAGGCGCGCACGGCGGTGACGAAATCGTCGTGGCTCGTCGCCGAAAGCAGGGCGACGATGAGCGCGTCAATCGCCGGCGAGGCGGCGCCGGCGAGGTTGAACGAAGCCTCCTGGTTGGCGCTCGCCGAGCCCCATCGCATGCGCTGTTCGTTGCCCGGCGAGGCGGAGGCCAGCCATTGGCCGAGCATCATGTCGAAATCGAATTTCTGGCGCCGGCGCTGATATTGCACCTCGTCGACCAGACGCACCCGGGCGTCGACGCCGATCCGCTGGAGCGAGGAGGCGTAGTTGAGCGCGAGCCGTTCCTGATTGCGGTCCTTGACCATGATTTCGAAGGCGACCGGCTCGCCGTCCTTGCGCAGGGCGCCGCCGTCGATGCTGTAGCCCGCGCTCTCCAGCAGATCGAGCGCGCGCTTCGCCATCTCGCGGTCGCGGCCGGTCCCGTCATTGACGGGCGGGCGCCAGCGGCCTTCGAGAATGTCGTCGCGCACCGCGCCTGGAAACCGCGCAAGCAAAGCGCGCTCCGCGGCCGACGCCGGCCGGCCGGAGGAGGACAATTCGGATTCGTCGAAGTAGCTTTTTGTGCGCGCATAAAGTCCCGCGTAGAGATTGGCGTTGACCCATTCGAAGTCGAACATCATGCCGAGCGCTTCGCGCAGGCGAATATCTTGAAACAGAGGACGGCGCGTGTTGAAGACAAATCCTTCCATGCCTTTGGGATTGTCGTTCTTCAGCGTTTCCCTGACGACGCGCCCCTCGGCGATCGCCGGGAAGTCGTAGCCGCTTGCCCACCGCGTGGTGCTGGTTTCGTCGCGATAGTCGAGAAGGCCCGCCTTGAAGGCTTCGAACAGCGAATTGCCGTCGCGAAAATATTGGATGTCGACCTCATCGAAATTATTGAATCCGCGCTGGCTCGGGAGATCGGCGCCCCAATAGTCCTTATTGCGGCGCAGCAAGAGACTTTCTCCGACCCTGACGTCGGCAATCACATAGGGGCCGGAGCCGACGGGCTTGGCCAGCGTCGCGTCGGAAAAGCGCTCGACGTCGGTCGCATGTTTGGGAAGCACCGGCATGATCGCGAGGATGAGCGGCAGCTCCCGGTCGCCGACGCCCGAAAGGTCGTAGTGCACGGTGTGGGCGTCCGGCGCATCGATCGATTTGACCAGTCCATAGGCGATTCGCTGTTGGGGCCGGCCCTTCGACTTCAACAGGTCGAAGGAGAACAGCACGTCTTCCGCGGTAATTGGGGTTCCGTCGGAAAAGCGCGCCCGCGGATCGAGATGGAAGGTCACCTGCGAGCGCGCCGGATCAATGTCGATCGACCGCGCGATCAGACCGTACAGCGTGAAGGGCTCATCCTGCGATCGGGCCATCAAGCTTTGGAAAACATTGCCGACAAGCCCCTGCGCCGCGCTTCCGGACTTCAGATTGAACGGGTTCAGGCTGTCGAACGTGCCGGCCAGGCCGACGCGAAGCCTGCCGCCCTTCCTGGCCTCCGGTTCGGCATAGGGGAAGTGATGGAAATCGCAGGGCAAAGCTGGCGCGCCATGCATCGCGATCCCATGCGTCGGGCAGGGCGCGTCGGAGCCTCGCGCAATCGGGGCCGCCCCCATGCAGGGAGCGGACATCAGGAGCGACAGGGCGAAGCTGAGCGCGCGGCGCCCCCGCATTCGCTGTTCGCCGCCGCCGCCGGCGGGGCGTTTTTCAGGAATCGGGCGAATCTTCATCGGCGGGCCATATTCCACCGTCCCGCCGTCAGAAGCGAGTCGCGCTCAAGTGTTCGGCGATTTTTTTGCGACAATTTTGCAAAAAATGCGCCCCCCCAAGCATTGTGTCCGCCGGTTGGCTGGAATTTACTGCGGCGACCATGTATGAGCGTTGCCGTCGCCTCGTCGGCGTCTCGCAATCGCGCTGGAACACGGGCTGGTCAAGTTCCATGGCGCTTTGGCGCGAAGGCGGCCTCCCGTTATGACGCGACCTTAAAAACGATCCGGAGCCGGAGGACGCCGGCCAGCAGGACAATCGAAAGGAACTTCCGATGTCGACCCATTTTTCGCGTTTTTGCGCGATAGTTGTTGCGGGAGCGTTGCTGTTCATGGGCGGCGGCGCATGGGCTCAGCAGGCCCCCGCAGCCGGCGCGGCGCAACAGCCTCAGCAACCCCAGGGGCCGATCGCCGCCGATCTCGTCGCCGTTCAGCCGGACTGGACCAAAGTCTGCGGCTCCGATCCGCAGACCAAAAAGGAAATGTGCTACACGACGCGCGACTTCGGCGTTTCCGCGAAAGAGGGCGAGGCGCCCCAGCCGCTGCTGGCGCTCGCCGTCTACGATCCAAAGAGCGACGATCAAAAGATCATTCGCCTGCTTCTGCCGCCGGGCCTCATGCTGAAACCCGGCTTCCGCTTTGCGATCGACAAGGGAACGCCCGAGAGCGGCGCCTTCGAAATCTGCTTCCCCAATGGCTGCTTCGCCGAGGCGAAGGTGAAAAAGGCCGTCATCGACGGCATGAAGAAGGCCGAAAAAATGTCGGTGGTCGTCAAGAATCAGGCGAACAACGAGGTCACTTTCTATCTGCCGCTCGCCAATTTCGGCAAAGCCTTCGACGGTCCCGCGATCGACCCCAAGGTGCTCGAGGAGCAGCAGAAGAAGCTCCAGGAAGAATTGCAGAAGAAGGCCGACGAGGAGCGCAAGAAGCTCGAGGCTCAAAAGGGCGCCGCGCCGGCCGCGCCGAAGAAATAGGCTGGGATTAACTCGATCCTAAAAGGCCCGCGCGGGACTTGGTCCGGTGCGGGTTTTTTGTCTCCACGCCGGCGTCGCAGGACCCTTTTTGTCGGCGCCGATCTTGCGTCGTCGCTTCAAGGAAATGCCCAGGCCCCTCGTTGAGACGTACAGTCACGCGTCACTTTGACGCAAAGCGGAGCGCCGGTCTATATAGGGCCGGTCGGCCCAACTCGCTGCGAGGTCAAACAGCGCATGTCTATCGCTATCGTCATGGTCCTCGTGGTGGCCGGTTCAATACTGTTCCATGTTTTGAGTCCGTGGCGGGCGACGCCGATCGCGTCGAATTGGGGCTTCATTGACGACACGATGGGGCTGACCTTTCTGGTGACCGGCGCGGGTTTCGTCGCGGTCATTTTGTTCATGGCCTATTGCCTCTACCGCTTCCGCCATGAACCGGGCCGGCGCGCCGCCTATGAACCCGAGAACCAGAAGCTCGAAGCCTGGCTTGGAATTGTCACAACGATCGCCGTCGTGATTCTCCTCGCCCCCGGGCTGCTGGTGTGGGGCCAGTTCATCACCGTGCCCAAGGACGCAATGGAGATCGAAGCGGTGGGAGTCCAGTGGAACTGGAGCTTTCGCCTCGCGGGCGTCGACCATCAGCTCGGATCGAGCGACGTTCGCTATATCGATACGACCAATTCCCTCGGTTTGAGTCCGGCGGATCCCAAGGGCCAGGACGATCTGCTGGTCACGAGCGGCGAATTGCACCTGCCGCTCGGCAAGCCTGTCAAGGTGCTGCTGCGGTCGATCGACGTGCTGCACGACTTCTACGTTCCCGAAATCAGGGCGAAAATGGACCTTGTGCCGGGCATCGTCACAAATTTTTGGTTTACGCCGACCAAGATCGGCGAATATGAAATACTCTGCGCCGCCTATTGCGGCACAGGGCACCCGCAGATGCGCGGCAAGATGATCATCGAATCGGAAGCCGACTTCGAGAAGTGGCAAACGGCGCAGCAAACGTTTGAGCAGTCGCGCAAGAGCGACGCGAGCCGGGACACGCGGGCCTCGGCGCAATGACATTCACCAGATTTAGTCGTCGCGCCGCTTTGACATTCATCGCCGCCGAGAGAGAGCCGCTACGGCGGAGCTCGATCAATCGCCGAAAGCGCTTCGGGGGCGAAAGGAGGATCATTCAATGACCGACGCCAGCGTACCACAGAACGTCGCGCCGCCGCCGGCGGAAGTGGAAGACGTCGAGCTCTATCACGCGCATAGCTGGCTCACGAAATATGTGTTTTGCCAGGACGCGAAGGTCATCGCGATTCAATACGCGGGCACGGCCATAACCGTCGGCGTTTTGGCCTTGGTGCTGTCATGGGTGATCCGCCTGCAGCTCGCCTTCCCTGGCGCGATCCCGTTCATTGACGCCAGCGTTTATTATCAGTCCGTGACCATGCACGGCATGATCATGGTCGTCTATATGCTCACCGCCATCTTCCTTGGCGGCTTCGGCAATTATCTTATTCCGCTGATGGTCGGCGCGAGGGACATGGTGTTCCCTTACGTCAACATGCTGAGCTACTGGGTCTATCTGATCGCGACCCTGGTTCTTGTCTCGAGCTATTTCGTGCCCGGCGGACCGACCGGCGCCGGCTGGACGCTCTATCCGCCACAATCGATCCTGACCGGCACGCCAGGTTACGACTACGGCATCATTCTGATGCTCGTCTCCTTGATCCTGTTCATCGTCGGCTTCACGATGGGGGGATTGAATTACGTCGTGACGGTGCTGCAGGCGCGCACCCGAGGCATGACGCTGATGCGCATGCCTCTCACGGTATGGGGAATCTTCGCCGCCGCGGTGATGGCGCTTCTCGCCTTTCCCGGCCTCTTCGTCGCCTGCGTGATGCTGCTGCTCGATCGCACGCTCGGCACGAGCTTCTTCATGCCGTCGCTTGTCGAACTCGGCGAGCGCAAGGATTATGTCGGCGGCAGCCCGATCCTGTTCCAGCATCTGTTCTGGTTCTTTGGGCATCCCGAAGTCTACATCGTCGCACTGCCAGCCTTCGGCATCGTTTCCGATCTCATTAGCGTGCACGCGCGCAAGAACATTTTCGGATACAGGATGATGGTCTGGGCCATCATCGCCATTGGCGTGCTCAGCATGGTGGTCTGGGGCCACCACATGTATGTGAGCGGCATGGACCCCTGGTTCGGGTTTTTCTTTGCGGTGACGACGCTCGCGATCGCGGTGCCGACGGCGCTGAAGGTCTATAATTGGGTGCTGACCCTCTGGCACGCGGATATTCATTTCACGACGCCGATGCTGTTCGCGCTCGGCTTCCTTGTGACCTTCGTCAATGGCGGCATCACCGGCCTTTATCTCGGCAACGTCATAGTCGACGTGCCGCTGTCGGCGACGCTGTTCGTGGTTGCGCATTTCCACATGGTCATGGGCATTGCGCCCGTGCTCGTGATCTTTGGCGCGATCTATCACTGGTATCCGAAAATCACCGGCCGCATGATGGATGAGCGGCTCGGCAAGATTCACTTCTGGATCACCTTCCTTGGCGCTTACGCGATCTTCTTTCCGATGCACTATCTCGGCGTGCTCGGGATGCCGCGGCGCTTCTACGAGATGGGCGAAACCGCCTTCGTTCCCGCGTCGGCCGCCACGCTCAACATTGTGATTACGGTCATCGCGTTGGCGGTCGGCTTCGCGCAATCGATCTTCTTCTACAATCTGTTCAGGAGCCTGAAGTATGGCGCGCCCGCCGGCGGCAATCCGTGGCGCGCGGCTTCGCTCGAATGGCAGACTCCCGAAACGCCGCCGGGACACGGCAATTGGGGCGCGCATCTGCCGGTGGTTTATCGCTGGCCTTACGCCTATAGCGTTCCCGGCGCTCCGGAAGATTACCTGCCGCAAAACGCCCCGCCGATGAGTGGAGAACATTCGCCATGAGCGTGATGGGGCTGTTCTTCATCTTCATCTTCTCCGTTGCGATGCTGTGGCTGGCGCGCCAGGGCGTGTTCGAATCGCCCTGGCTCGAGGAAGGCGAGGTCACGCATCGTCGCCGCGCCGCCGGGACCGAGCCGCCGCCGGCCGCGAAAGTGGGACTCGCCATCTTTCTCGCCGTCGCCGGCTGTTTGTTCTCTTTGCTCACCGCCGCCTTTTTCATGCGCGGCGACGCGCCCGATTGGCAATTGCCGCCGATCCCCGGCATTCTCTGGTTCAACACCTTTGTTCTCGCGGCGAGCAGCGTCGCCCTGCAGCTTGCGCTCATCGCCGCGCGTCGCGGCGAGTTTGAGCGAGTCAAGACGGCACTCCTTATCGGCGCCGCCACGGCGGGCCTGTTCCTGATCGGCCAGATCTGGGCATGGCGCGAACTTCTGGAGTTGCGATTCTTCGCATCGAGCAACGCCGCCAACGCCTTCTTCTATCTGCTGACGGGGACGCATGCGCTGCATCTTGTCGGCGGCCTCGTGGCGCTCGCGCGAACGACCGACAAGGTTCGTGGCGCGGGGCGCGTCACCAGGGCGTTGACGACAAGCGTCGAGCTTTGCGCCATCTACTGGCATTTTCTGCTGTTCGTCTGGCTGCTGATGTTCGCCATGCTGATCGGCTGGGCCGATGGATTTGGCGTGGTCTGCAGGCGTCTGCTTTCGTAAGAGGAAATGCGCCATGACGGCGGAACATGTAACGACCGAGCATGCAATGACCGAACAAACCCTGCGGAGCCGCGTGCTCGGCGTGATGGCCGACTGGTCCTCGGATCAGCGTTCGTTCAAGAGCGCGTCCTGGGGCAAGGCGATGATGTGGATCTTCCTCGTCAGCGACACCTTCGTCTTCAGCTGCTTTCTCATCTCCTACATGACGGTGCGCATGTCCACGACGGTGGAATGGCCGCATCCAAGCGAAATCTTCGCCCTCGACATCGGCGGCAAGAAGATTCCGCTCATCCTCATCGCCATCATGACCTTCGATCTCATCACCAGTTCGGGCACGATGGCGATGGCCGTGAACTTCGCCTATGCGCGCGAGCGCAAAAAGGCCGCGATCCTGATGCTCGTGACCGCCTTCTTCGGCGCCGCCTTCGTCGGCATGCAGGCCTTCGAGTGGACCAAGCTCATTCACGAGGGCGTGCGGCCGTGGGGCAATCCTTTCGGCGCGGCGCAATTCGGGTCGAGCTTCTTCATGATCACGGGCTTTCACGGATTCCACGTGTCGATCGGGGTGATTTTCCTGCTCATCGTCGCACGCGCGGTCTGGCGCGGCGACTATGACGTTGGACGCCCCGGCTTTTTCACGAGCCGCAAGGGCCGGTACGAGATCGTCGAGATCATGGGCCTATATTGGCACTTTGTGGATCTCGTCTGGGTCTTCATCTTTGCTTTCTTCTATCTGTGGTGACGCTTCCGACAGGGAGAAAAGAATGACGGCGATGACGGATAACACGACGCATGCCCATGCCCATGCCCCTGTCGCACACGCGGCGCAGCCCGCGGCGGAGGCGCATGGCCAACAGCATCCGATCAAGCTCTATCTTCTCGTATGGACGCTGCTCTTCGTGCTCAGCGCCTGCTCTTATCTCGTCGATTATTTCGATTTTCACGGCCTGTTGCGCTGGACCCTGATCGTCGTCTTCATGCTGTTGAAGGCGGGATTGATCGTCGCGGTCTTCATGCATATGGCGTGGGAGCGGCTCGCGCTCGTCGTCGCGATTCTGGCGCCGCCATTGGCGGTTCTGGTGCTGATGGCGATGATGGCGTGGGAAGGCGAATACACCAACTTTCTGCGCGTGTTCTTCTTCGGCGCGTGACCGGGCTGGCAGGCGCCGACTGAGGAAACCCCGCAAACGTTGCGGGCGGCGGAGAACGGGCGAATGAGAGAAAGCGATCGGCGGCGCGTCGCCAATAAGGCGATCCTCATTGTCCTTTCGGCGCTCTGCGTCGTCATGATTGTTTTTCTCGGCGCCTGGACGCTCGTTGCGCATTTGCGGTAGAGCGCGGCTCGAAAAAAAGCCCTGTAGCTTTCAATTCGAGCGTCAGTCGTCGCTTCGCCTGATCGAAAACCGGCGCGCTCTCGCCGTCTAGAGCGCGGCCACAGGCGGTTGATCGACAATCCAGCGCATCCTCGGGCGCTTTCGGTTCGAACGACAAACCGAAGCCTGCCGCTTCCCGGCCGTCGCCTGCCCGCCAAGGGTTTGGAGAAGAAGCGCAGTCGACTTGATCCCCGCTTCTGGCGCATGCTATTTGCGGCAGCCCATGGCTGCGGAGAGGTGGCTGAGTGGTTGAAAGCACCGCACTCGAAATGCGGCATACGGGCAACTGTATCGGGGGTTCGAATCCCTCCCTCTCCGCCAGTTCAGAACAGAAGTGGGCACGCCGCCAGTAGCCGATTTTACGCCTGCGGCGCCGGCAAGCGTCCGCAGCAAATTCCCTTTCGATCCCATGATTCGGACTTCCCGGTCGGCGACTACGACCCGCTGGGCAAGGGCGCGAAGCAGGTCGCGGCGGTAGCCGCCGCCGGGAAGGCGGATGTGATTGCGGGCTTCCCGCGCAAATGCGGCGACATGGGCGGGCGTGATCGCCGCGCCGAATCCCTCAGTCGCTTCGGCGGCTCGTTGAGCGTCGACCTGGGCCTGATCACGGGTGGCCTTGAGCTCCTCGATCCGTTCTTTCAACGCCGGGTCGTCGAGGTCGGCGACGCCGGTTTCGATGGCGCCGTAAAGCCGCCGCAGACGCGCGTCCGCCTCGGCGGCACGCCTATTGAGTTCTGCAATATGTTCACAGCGACGCTCCGCCCGGTCCTGACGACGGTCGAGAACGGAAGCGAGGATTTCGGAAAGGCGCTCCGGGTCAAGCAAGCGGTCTTCCAGATGGCCGGCGACGAGATTGTCGAGCTTTTCCATGGGAATCGCCCGCCCTTTACAGCCGGTCTGGCCCTGCCGAGCGGCGGTCGAGCAACTGTAGTAGCGATAACGTCCGCCCTTGCCGGTGCGAATGGTCATCGCCCCGCCGCAGCTCGAACAGAAGCAGATGCCGGTCAGGAGCGTCGGCCCGCTGACAACTCGCGCCGGCATGACCTTCGGGTTGCGCGAGCGCAAATGCTCCTGCACGGCGTCGAAAGTCGCCTGATCGATCAGCCGTGGCGTTTTAACCTCAATGATTTCGCTCGCAGGTTTGAGAACCTTGGCCTTGCTGCGCTTGTTAAACTCGTGACGCCCGATATAGGTCGGGCGGGTCAGCAAGCGGTGAATTTGCCCAATGCCCCAGCGTCCGCCATCGCGCGTGAAAATGCGCCGGGCGTTCAGGTAGGTCACGATAGATTTGACGCCCATCGGGCCTGACGTTCCATCGCCCTCCAACGCGAGCCTGAAAGCGAGGCGCACGGTGTCGGCATGGAGCGGATCGATTTCGAGCTTCTTCTTGATCTTCGCGCCGCGCTGCTCGGCCGCGACGACGCGATAGCCGATCGGCGGCAGCGAACCATTCCAGAAGCCTTGACGGGCATTCTCCTTCTGCGCCCGCAGAACGTGTTTGGCGTTTTCCTTCGACTGATATTCGTCGAACAGCGTCATGATCTGGCGCATCATGACGTGCATCGGGTCGTCGCCGAGCTCCTGGGTGATCGACGCCAGCTTGACGCCGTTTTTCGCCAGCTTGCGGACGTAGAACTCCAATTCGAAATGATCGCGGAAAAAGCGCGAGAACGAATGCACGATCACAATGTCGAAAGCGGCCGGCTTTCCGGTTCCCGCTTCCATCATGCGCTGAAACTCGGGCCGGCGGTCGTTGGTGGCGGAGGCGCCCGCTTCGACATAGGTTTCGACGAGCTGATAGCCGCGCGAAGCGCAATAGGCTTCGCCTTGTCGGCGCTGGTCTGGGATGGAAACGTCATGCTCGGCCTGCCTCGCCGTCGAGACGCGAAGATAGAGGGCGGCGCGGAGCGGGACGGTCATGGCGGCGGCCTTCTCAATTGGTCATCGGCAAGGCCCGAAAAGACCATCAAACAAATCGCCGAACCAGGCCTCGTAAATATCGATTTCAACTTCGCTGACGGGAACGCGTTCGGGCCAGTCGTCGGCGACCGTCCAATTTTCGGGGTCATGCTTGTGCGGCCGGCCAACGCGACGCGTCGGCGACCGTAGATAATCGAACAAATCGTCGGGCGGCGCCGAATAAATGACGTCGTGTCGACGATTCTTGGTATTGGGAGCGCGTGATCGAAACATGCCGACATGATCGCGCTGCTTTCCATCAAAGGAAACAGTCCGACTCTACGCTGGCGCTCGCTTCGCGATTTCGGCGGCGCTGTCGCGGATGCGGCCATCGTCGGCTGCATCAACATAGCGCCGGCATGCATCACGCGACGGCCTTCAATGGCTTCGCCCGTTCGATGCGCTTGCGCTCGCGAGGCGAATGCATCGCTTTCCAAAGATCGCTGCGCCGCTGAACATTCAGCCAGAAGTCGGGACTGTTGCCAAACACGCGCGCGAGAATGAGCGCGGTGGCCGCCGTCACGTTCCTGCGGTCGTTGCACAGTTCATTGACATGCTTGCGCTGGACGCCCATCGCCTCGGCCAATGCGGCCTGGGTCAGCCCCATCGGCTCCACGAACTCTTCGACCAGAATCTCCGCCACGGTCGCCGGCTTGCGCTTCGTCATCAACATGGATGCCTCACTGGTAACTGTGGTTGTCCAGATAGACGCCAGATGCTTCACCCTTGGCGCCGTCCCATTGAAAGATGAGCCGCCACTGCTTGTTCACCCGGATAGAATGAAAGGCAGCCAGATCGCCGCGCAGTTTCTCGAAGTGATTGCTTGGCGGGACACGCAAATCCTGATCCGTCGTCGCATCATCGATCATCTGGAGTTTGCGGAACAGGCGGCTTTCGATATCCGGCGGGATTTTCTTTGAGCGAACCTCGTCGACAAAGAAGGCGCGCAACCAATTGTCTCGAAAGCTTTCGATCATGCCGCAACCTGGATACAAGATAATGTACCACTCTGTGGTTCATTTGGCAATACGGAAGCGCATTCGAGGCTCGGCTGTTACAATCCCAGCCCGCGTTTGCGACCAAAATCCCATTCGATTCCGCTGCCGCGCACGACGCCGGTGATATGTTGCTCGAGGTGCTTGTCGAGGACAGGCTGCCAGGGCACGAGGCTGAAGCCGAGTCCGTCGTCGATCATCGCGAAGCGGCCACTGACAAGCTGCGTTGAGCCGATAAGCCTGCCGCTGACATAGCCGCCGGTCTTGGCCTCCTTGAAGGCGAGCCCACGCTCGGCGGCCATGGCGCGGCCCACGCGCGCAACTTCGGCGCGTTCAAGTCGCGACAGCAGGTCGCCGGGCGCGTGGATTTCACCATCCGGCAAGCGGCTGGCGTACCCCCTGTCGGCGAGCGTTTGCTTTCGGCGCTCCAAGGCATTGGCTGCGTCGCGGCCAAAGCCTGCCTGAGTGAGCGGCGCTCGGCTCTGCGAGGTCAGTTCTCGATCCAGCCAGGTCGCTCCGTCGCTGCCGATCTGCGCTTCGAGGTCGAGCGTCGATAGGATGCGAACAGAGAGTCCGTCGCCGCCCCGGCTGAGATCGTAGCGCATCCCGCGCTCGGTGATATCATCGGGGACGCGCCAGTAGTCGGCGTCAAGCCGCTCGACATGCCCAGCCCGGCGCAGCGCCTCCAGACGCCGGACATGGAATCGCACGAAGGCGTCCGGGTCTTTGCCCTGTCGCTGGAAACGGTCGCGGATGAGGTCGAGATGACGGCCAGGTCGGTAGATGCCGTCATCGCCCTCAGCGATGATGGCGATGTTACGATCCGCCGCCCTTGGCTCGGCGACAACCGGCTTCGCCTCAACGATCATCCCTCGGCGAACCTCGTCGAGGCGCTCCGGCTTGGCGAATTCGACATAATGGGCGCGTCCGTCGACGCCATCGACGATCAGGTAGACCTTCTCCCCCATCTCGTCGCCGGCAAGTCCCTTGCCGAGGACGCGGCCGATGATCAGCGCGCCACCGCGCTCGCCGTGAATGAGATATTGGTCCGCCCCGCGTTGCTCGGTGAGGTCGTGATCGGCGAGCGCCCGGTGCATGGTCTTGATGATGTCGTTTCGCTCGCCGAGCGCCTTCAGAGTCGACTCGGCTTTGTCGGCGACGATCCAGCGTCCGGGCTCCGTCTCGGTGGCGAGTCCATATCGCTCCAGCCGTTTCGTCCGGCTGATTAGAAGATGGCGATTCTCGCGGATCGGATAGGAGCCGCCTTGGCCCGGCCGCAGATCGACGACGCCCTGGTCCCGCTGCTCGGCGAGCAGCATCTTATCGAGCCGGGTCAGGCGCTCGGCGTCGACTTCGCTCGCGAGCTTCCGGGCGACGTCGATCTCGCTCTGATGCCCGAGTTCCCGGGTGATGAGTTCGCTCGCCCGATGGCGGACGCCACGAGCGATATAGTCGCCCGCGATGTTCAGAATCTTGCCGTCGTCGGTGACGCCCCGCACCAAGACGTGGGTGTGAGGATGCCCGGTGTTGTGATGGTCGACGGCGAGCCAGTCGAGCCGTGAGTCGAGGTCCTTCTCCATCTGCCGCATGAGGTCTCGGGTGAAGCGGCGCAGGTCGGCCAGCTCCTCCGCATCCTCTGGCGCGACGATGAAGCGGAACTGATGTCGGTCCTCGCGACCGCGTTCGATAAAGGCGCGACCATCGGCTTCATTCTCGATCGCCGAGTAGGCGCGTCCCTTCTCCCCTTCACGGGTCACGCCGTCGCGTTCGAGATAGCGCAGATGCGCGTCAGCGGCCCGGCTCATGCCGCGCCGGATTTTTGGACCCGACTTCCCGGGACGGCGTTGCGGGTTCAGCTTCACCACCCGTGCCTTCACGATGACGCGGCGCGCGCGATATCGACCGCCTGAGTCGCGCCGCCATCCGCCCGCATCCGCCGACGAAGACGACGCCGCTTTCGCGCCACGGCCGCGCGCGTTGAAGCGGCCACTCTTCTTCCCGGCCTGACCACCGATCCGGCTCGGGTTGCCGCCCGCCTTCCGGACGGCCGCTTCCACGCGTCTGACGAAGGACTGCGGCGTCGCGCTCTTGCCCGCGCCGCCGAGACGAACCCGCCCGGGTCGAATACGAAAATCGTCGCTGTCATCGCCTGCCATCTCGCAACAATCACGCGTCGAAACGCACTTCGCAATGATCTTCAAACAGCCATCGTGCGATAGCGAAGAATTGCGGGCTGTGTCGCGATGGCGGCAAGATCGTTGACGGCGCACATCGCGAACGGCACTACGCTCTACATTGAAGAACAAAATGAAATTACCGACGTCGGCACGATGCGCGCCTCGCTTAGTGCCGCAACAGTGCTGTCGCAATGCGCCAAAAACAATGTGCAGACAAACACTTCTTTCGCGCAGCGAAAGGCGAGCGGCAGCTCGCTTTATCTTGCGATCCAACCATTATCGTTAAACGCCGCAAACCAAGGGCGCATCAATATACAAGAGTCCTCGCAATAATCCGTCTCAAATTCTGCAGACCGAGTGTGTCTCGGCGCGCAATCCGCGTGCAAAGCTTTTGTAGCCGATTCATTCCGAGCCCATTTTTGCGCCCTCAAATCGTGGCGGACGAAAGGCAAATGCTGGCTGCTTCAAAACGCGCGCGACAAAACCAAAATCGAGCGCGACTACAGGAGCGATTGAGCATCCGAACCGACAATTTGGTAGCCGATGGCCTGGTATCCGGCGCGCCGTTTGGCCGCCATTCGCGCCAGCGCCGGAACCCTGTCATCGACGTAATCGTAAATGATCACCTCGCGCTTCGCATCGTTCAGCCGATGCAGCCGACCAGCATATTGAGCGAGTGTGCCGCGCCACGCGATCGGCATCGTCAAAAACAATGTGTCGAGGCGAGAATCGTCGAATCCTTCGCCAAGGTAACGCCCGGTGGCGACAATGACGCGCTCTTCGTTGCGCGGGATGGATGCCAGCCGCTGCATCACTTCGCGGCGCTGCTTCTCGCTCTGCCCGCCCTTAAGCACGACGACATGCTTCGCAAAACGCTCCAGTCGGGACGCGAGAGATTCAAGATGATCCGTGCGTTCCGTCAGCACAACGGGCGATCGCCCTGCGTCAAGAGAATGCAAAATATCATCAAAAATGAGCGCGTTCCGCTGCTCATCTGATGCAAGCGCCCTGAAAATTTCTTGAATGGAAACGGCGGCGGGGGGCTCCGCGCTGTCGACAGCAAAGCCGGTTTGCCGGACTCGTACCAGATGGTCGAAGGGACGTTTTGCGGCCTCCGAACGCGGTTCCACTTTGTGGCGAATGGGACCACATTGCATTGCTATAATCGGATGGTGGCCGTCTTTGCGCGTCACCGTGGAGGAAAGGCCGAGCACATATCTGGCTTTGGCGCGCCTTGCCACAAGTTCGAAGCTGATGGCCGACAAATGATGGCATTCGTCGACGACGACATGTCCATAGTCGCCGACAAGATCATCGACCTCGCCTTTCCGAACAAGGCTCTGGATCAGCGCCACGTCGACCGCGCCCTTGGGCTTTCGTTTGCCCGCCCCGATTACTCCGACGGCGTCGCGAGGCAGATCGGAGAAGGCGACAACTCGCTCGATCCATTGATCCAGAAGCTGACGCCGGTGCACGAGAATCAGAGTGCTTACGCTGCGCTCAGCAATCATTTTTATCGCCACGACGGTCTTGCCGAAAGCCGTTGTCGCCGCCAGGACGCCCGTATCGTGTGGCGCCAAGGCTGCTAGAGCCGCTTCCTGATCTGGGCGCAGATTTCCGGTGAACGATAGAGAGATTGGCGCGCCCGAAACGCGGCGCTCTTCGATCGTGACCGCAATCCCCAACGACTCGAATAGTCCAATGGCGGCGTCAAAGCATCCACGGGGAAGCGCGATATGACGACCCGTCAGTTCCGCGCAGGAGATGATGCGGGGCTTGTCGTGAGTGGAGCGCCGCATCGCCTGCGCCGTATAAAATTCCGGATTCTGAAACGCCGCCAAGCGGATCAATCGCGTGACCAAGGGCGCGGGCAATTCGGACCTTGGAATGTAAATCTGATCCGCGTGAGCAATGGTCATGGCGGATGGCAAGGGGCCTTCGATGGCGGGCGGCGCACGACGGCGCGAAGGCGGAGCCAGCCACGGCTGTTCCTCCTCCTCGACGAGCGGAATGCGCACCGCCAGAATTTTGCCGACCGCGCCCGCCTCGTCGACGAGACGTTCGACTTTTGAGCGAGAAATCGGCTCTATCCCGGATAGAAAAGCCCATTGATCGGAGTAAGGCTTCGACTTCTCGTCGACGAACAAGCTGTTGTCGGAACGCCGTGCAAGCCCCTGCAGCGGAAGCGCAATCAAGTTGCCGAAGCCCCCAGTAGGCATTGTGTCCTGACTGGGGAAAAAGCGATCATAGGATTTGAAGCTGATCTCCGGCGTCTGTTCCATGGTTTCTGTGACCAAAAAGGCGCCAAGGCGCCGCGCCAGCGCCGCAGGCAACGCCTCAGTGAAAAATATCCAGGCATGAGCGCCGTTTCCAGATCGGGAACGTTCAACGGCGATTGGAACGTCATGGCGGCGGCACGTCTTTGCATACGCCTGCACGTCCCGCCACCACTCGCCCTCGTCGAAATCCGCCGCCAAAAACCAACACGTTTCATCGGCAAGCAGGGGGTAAGCGCCCATGACAAAGGGCGTCCCGTTGGGCGCCGTTCCCCACAAATGGCGCTCAATTGCGGCGTCCCCGACAGCCAAGAATGCTTGATTTTGGCACGCCGAGCATTTGACTTTCGGTTTTTCGCAGACGTCTCGTCGCCACTCATTTGCGCAAGCGGGCGAGTAGCCTGCGCGTCCAGATTTGGCGTTTTCCCAGCGCACAGGGAAGACGTCTAGGCGTCCGCGAAAGAGTCGCCTAAATAGAGCGACCTTCGCATCAATCGTCGAATGTCGATCTATTTGCCCGGCGCGTTGGCCGGCAGGCCGCACAGCGGGCGGTGCCTCATCCCCGGTCGGCGAGGATCGTAAAGCCTCCATCTCGGCGAAAACGGCCTCGCGCTCGCGATCCAGCATGGCAAGTCGCGCAGCAAGTTCAGCGAGTCTGGCGTCTATGTCGGCCATCGACAGCTACGACGATAGCCGCTGATCTCAGATACTTCCATTCCTAGGTGAGGCATTTAAAGATTGTTCGGAACAGTTTCGCCCGTCGTTCCAGCCCACCGTGCGCAATGCAGGCGGGCCCGCGCGCAGCCAAATTCGTCTCTGCAAAGGTGAGTGGCCAGCGAAAGGGAGAAAATGACCCTAGCGGACGTCTGCCGCACATTTCGAGGTCTTGAGCACGCTCGAACAAGAGAAGATTTACAGACGGACTCAATGGCGCAACACTTCTCGTAGGGCGCTTGGAACGGAAATGCGGATGCGCCGATAAGATAGTTCGACATGCCCGGCCGCTTCGCGCAGGAGCGCCCCAGCCGTTGTGCGGGCGATATTGGCGAGGACGGCCAGATCTTCTTGGTCACATCGACATCAACAGGCGCAGCTCCATTTCGGCGTCGTCAGGCGGCTCCCGGCCAATCGCAGCAGAACGGCAATGAACCGTCTCCGATGGTCCCGGATCATCAGATCGTCGCAAGCGCCGATCGCCACGTCGAGGTGCCCGATCGTGACGAGCGCGAACAGCCGCCATGCCGACGGGTCCTTGCCGACGATGTCGAGAATTGCGTGCAGCGGAAGATGCAATAATTGGGTTTCGCGCGTCGCCATGAGTCCGATGCGCCTTGGCTGCCCGGTTATGGCGGCCGCCTCGCCGAACCACGTCCCCGGCCGGGCAAAATGAGCGAAATAGGGACCGATCTCATTCGGCGCGATCGTAATCCCGAGTCCTCCGGAACCCCCCGGAAACCAGCCCATACATCCGCCCCGGCGGATCGCCTAATGCATAAATGGGGGCACCTGTCTCGAAGGTCTGGAGCTGGGAGCGGTCGAGAACAATGCGCTGGAAGGTGGACGGCGTCCGACTCAGCCAACCGTCCTTCAAGACAATTTCATGCGCCTCAGGCAACTCGAGCACGTAAGCTCCATTTGTTCCGCGCAACCAGCGCAAGGCTTTGGATAATATCCCTCTTTTTTTGCGCAAAATGATCTTGGGCGGACATTCTCCAAATCAAATTTATGCTTAGTTCGAATGCAGAGGCACTTTAGACCCGCCGGCTAACGCCGCGCCTGGGTCCAACGATGCGGGGCCAGCCCATGTTTTCGGCTGTTTTTCTTCGACTTTTCCCGCTCGTCGTCGGGATTCTCGCTGTTTTTGTTGCGACGCCTCGATCGCCGGCGTCAGCCGAGACTGGCGAAAAGCCCAATATCCTCGTCATCATGGGCGACGACATCGGCTGGATGAATGTGTCGGCCTATGGCGCCGACATCATGGGCGTGCAGACGCTCAATATCGACCGGCTCGCTAAGGAAGGGCTGCGGCTCACCTCTTTTTACGCCCAGCCGAGCTGCACGGCGGGATGCGCGGCTTTCATCACAGATCAACTCCCCATCCGGACGGGCTTGACGACCGTGGGCACGCCTGGCTCGCCGGCGGGACTGAAGAAGGAGGACATCACGCTCGCCCAAATCCTCAAGGCGCGCGGCTATGCGACCGCTCAATTCGGCAAGAACCATCTTGGGGACCTCGAGGAGCATCTGCCCCATCGGCACGGCTTCGACGAGTTCTGGGGCAACCTCTATCACCTGAACGGCAACGAGGATCTGGAGGATCCGGACCGACCGACGAATCCCGATTTTCGCAAGAAATTCGACCCGCGCGGCGTGATCTCGGGAACGGCGGACGGCCCGACGAAAGACGAAGGCCCGCTGACTGTCAAGCGGATGGAAACGTTCGATGACGAGGTGTTGGCGAAGTCGCTGGATTTTCTCGAGCGCCAGGCAAAGTCGGGCAAGCCGTTTTTTCGCTGGCACGCCACGACGCGCCAGCATGTGTTCCTTCATCTCAAG
Organism: Methylocystis sp.; assembly: GCF_021731785.1. GTDB lineage: Bacteria > Pseudomonadota > Alphaproteobacteria > Rhizobiales > Beijerinckiaceae > Methylocystis. The sequence continues at coordinate 6,122 of NZ_JAKFWS010000102.1, read as the reverse complement.
AAGGCCTCGGAACATCAGTCGCGCGCGGGCCGGGAGGATATCTATGGCGATGGCCTGAAGGAGCATGACGGGCATGTCGGGCAGCTTCTCGACAAGCTGGACCAGTTGGGCCTGAGCAAGAATGCGATCGTGATCTACACGACCGACAATCGCGCGTACCAATATATGTGGCCGCAGGGCGGAACCACGCCGTTCCGGGGCGACAAGGGCACCACATGGGAGGGCGGCGTGCGCGCGCCCGCGCTCATCCGCTGGCCGGGCGCACCCGGCGGGCGCGTTAGCAGCGAAATCGTCGACATGACCGATCTGCTGCCTACATTGGCCGCCGCAGTGGGAGAGCCCGACACGGTCGCAAAACTCGCAAAAGGCGCAAGCTATGACGGCCGGAAATACAAAGTGCATCTCGACGGCTATGACCAGACGGCGTTGTTTTCCGGCAAGAGCGATCAGTCCGCGCGTGACTTCATCTTCTATTACGACGAGACCGTGCTGACGGCGATCCGCTACATGCAGTTCAAGATCACCTTTTCCGCCAAGGAAGGCGACCGCTGGGACAGCCCGCTCCTGAGTTACGGCCGCCCGATGATCACAAATTTGCTCATGGACCCGTTCGAGCGTCAGACAGGCGACCTGAACCGTCAGATGGCCGAACACAAGACCTGGGTGCTGACGCCGATCCTGGGCATCGCCATGCAGCATCTTCAATCGTTCAAGGAGTTCCCCGTTCGACAGATCGGGCTGAGCGCGGATGCGGGCAAGACCATCGAGGGCGTGCAGTCGCAGATACTCAAAATCCAAAAACAAAACTAATGGGATTCACCAAGGGAGCGCCACGCGCATGAACAAAAAGCTGATCTGTTTCGCCGCAATGATGGCGATGCTTATGCCTGGCTCCGTCCTGGCGGATGAAAAGCGTCCCAACATTATCTTCATCATGGCGGACGATCTGGGTAACGCCGACCTTGGCTATCGGAGCGGCCAAATCGCGACGCCGAACATCGACAAGCTCGCCCAAAGTGGCGTTCGGCTCGAAGGGTTTTACGGTCAGCAGGTCTGCACGCCGGCCCGCGCGGCGCTCATGACCGGCCGCTATCCCATGCGATATGGGCTTCAGACTCTGGTGATCTTTCCAAGCCACACCTACGGTCTGCCGACGGATGAGCGCACACTGCCGCAAGCGCTCAAGGAAGCCGGCTACAAAACCCTGATGACTGGCAAATGGCATCTCGGCCATGCAGACAGAAAATTCTGGCCGCAGAACCGGGGCTTCGACCATTTCTACGGCAATGTGATGGGCGAGGTGGACTATTTCACCCGGGAGCGCGGCGGCGTCATCGACTGGCAGCGCAACGGGACATTCCTGAAAGAGGACGGCTACTACACGACGCTGATCGGGAACGAGGCGGTCAAGCTCATCGATGAGCAGGACGGCAAACAGCCCTTCTTCCTCTACTTCGCCTCGCTCGCGCCGCATGCGCCCTTTCAAGCGCCGGAGAGCTACAACGCCCAATACAAGTCTGTGGCGGATAGGCAGCGCCGCTCCTATTCGGCGATGATCACCGCCCTCGACGATCAGATCGGCCGCATCGTCGCTGAACTCGACAAGAAGGGTCTGCGTGACAATACGATCATCCTCTTCGCCAGCGACAATGGCGGCGCGACCAGCGGGCTTTTCGCCCAGGGCGCAAAAAGCAAGGAAGAACGCGATACGGAAGAAGGCGGCATCGAGCAGGGCGCGAAAGCGCCCGCGTCCAACGCGCCGTTTAAGGGCGGCAAGGGCGGCCTATACGAGGGCGGCGTTCGCGTTCCCGCCTTCGTGAACTGGCCGGGCAAGCTCAAGCCGCGCGTCGTCGACGCCCCGGTGCATATGGTAGACGTGATGCCCACGCTTCTGACGCTCGCCGCCGCGAAGGGCAGCGCGGATCATCCGTTCGACGGCAAAGATATCTGGAAGACATTGGCCGATGGGGCTCCGAGCCCAAATGACGACGTGCTGATCAATGTCGAAGCCTTTCGAGGAGCAGTCCGCAAGGGCGACTGGAAGCTCGTGCGGGTCGCGCTCCTTCCCGGCAAAACCGAACTCTTCAATCTCGCGAAGGATCCCGGCGAAAAGACGAATGTCGCCGAGAAGAACCCCAAAATCGCGCATGACCTGGAGAAGCGGCTGCTCGCCTATGCGAAGCAGCAAAAGATGAGCGAATGGATCAAGGCTCAACCCGCCTTTGTCGGCGCACAAGGCAAGACGGTCCTCGATCCGGATTTCGATATCGACGACGGCGGCCTGCCGCACGATAAATTGGATCTGCCCGCGCACTGAGAGGCGAGAGTCTGGGTCAGAAAATCAGGGGTGTGAGTATGGGCAAGATTGCAATGTTCCAGAACAGCGTGAAGGTTCTCGTTTCGGCGAGCCTTGCATTGTTTCTTCTACAGAACGTCGCGACAGCCGCGCCCGACGATGGATCGACGCTCCCCTTTCCGCCGACGCCGTCGGCGAGCGTGGCCAAGCCCCGATTGCAGGATTCCACGCATCAGCGACGCGTCGAGAAAAGTCATCTGCCCAAGGACGCACCCAATATCCTCATCGTCCTGCTGGACGATGTGGGCTTTGGCCTTCCGGACACCTATGGCGGGCCGATCCACACGCCGGCCCTGTCGCGCATCGCGAATGAAGGCATCAGCTATAACGCCTTCCACACGACCTCGATCTGCTCGCCCACGCGGGCGTCGCTGCTCACGGGACGCAATCACCAGCGCGTCGGCTCCGGCACGATCGCCGAGCGCGCAGTGGATTGGGATGGCTATACGGGCGTGATCCCGAGGACGTCGGCGACCCTCGCCAAAGTGCTCGGCGAATATGGATATAAGACCGCGGCTTTCGGCAAATGGCACAACACGCCTGCGACAGAGACGACGGCCATGGGGCCCTTCACGCGCTGGCCGACCGGCGAGGGCGTTGGCTTCGATTATTTCTACGGCTTTCTCGCCGGCGAAACCTCGCAATGGGAGCCGCGGCTGGTCGAAAATTTCAACGCAATCGAACCGCCGCACGACCCCAAATACCATCTGAGCGAAGACCTTGCCGACAAGGCGCTTACCTGGATGAAGCGCCATCGCGCCTTCACGCCCGACAAGCCGTTCTTCATGTATTGGGCGCCTGGCGCGTCGCATGGGCCGCACCACATCTTCAAGGAATGGGCCGAGAAATATAAGGGGCGCTTCGACGACGGCTGGGATGCGTTGCGCGAAGCCACCTTCAAGCGACAGAAGGAATTGGGCTGGATTCCCGCCGACGCCAAACTCACGCCGCGCGCCGAAAGCATGGCTGGATGGGACAGCATCCCCGCGTCCGAGCGACCGTTCCAGCTCAGACTGATGGAAGTCTTCGCGGGCTTTACCGAGCATGTCGACGCACAGGTCGGCAAGCTGATCGACGGGCTCGACGAAATGGGCGTGCGCGACTACACCATCGTCTTCTATATCTGGGGCGACAATGGTTCGAGCGCCGAGGGCCAGAAAGGCAGCATCAGCGAACTCCTCGCCCAGAACGGCATACCGAACACGATCGAGCAGCAGCTAGCGGCGATGAACAAGATCGGCGGCGTCGATGCGCTTGGCGGGCCGAAGATGGACAATATGTATCACGCGAGCTGGGCTTGGGCCGGCGATACGCCGTTTCAATACACGAAGCTGATCGCTTCGCATTTCGGCGGCACGCGCAATCCGATGGCGGTCTCCTGGCCGGCGCGCATCAAGCCGGACAAGACGCCGCGCGCGCAGTTCCATCACGTCAACGACATTGCGCCGACAATCTACGACATCCTCCACATCGACGCGCCGAAAGTGGTCGACGGTTTCGCGCAAGACCCGATAGATGGCGTGAGCATGACCTACACCTTCACGGACGCGACGGCGCCATCCCACAAGCACACGCAATATTTCGACAATAATGGCAGCCGGGGCATCTATCACGATGGCTGGTTCGCCGGAGCCTTCGGGCCGCTCGTTCCCTGGGACACCGCCGGCTCGGCCGCGAAGTTGAAGGATTGGGACTCCGCCAAAGATGTCTGGGAGCTTTACGATCTCTCGAAGGACTATTCGCAGGCGGATAACCTCGCCGACAAGGAGCCCAGGCGTCTGGGGGCGATGAAGCAGCTCTTCCTGAAAGAAGCGGAGAAGAACAAGGCCTTCCCCATCGGCGCGGGCATGTGGCTGCGCATTCATCCCGAGGATCGCATCAAGACGCCCTACACGAATTGGCGCTTCGATCAGACCACGACACGAATGCCGGAGTTCGCCGCGCCGGGCCTGGGCCGTGAGAGCAACCATGTCGTCATTGACGTGGAACTCGGCCCGAAAGCCTCCGGCGTGCTCTACGCGCTCGGCGGCGCTAGCGGCGGCCTGACGCTTTATCTCGACGACGGCCGGCTCGCATATGAATACAATATGATGATCATCGAGCGTTACGCGGCGCGGTCAAAGGACAGGCTGTCGCCAGGCAGACACAAAATCGAGGTCGACACGACAATCGCAAAGCCGGGCGCGCCCGCTGCGGTCAATTTGACGGTCGATGGCGCGGAGGTCGCGCAACTCGATGTGAAGCGCACCGTCCCCGCTGCTTTCACCGCCAGTGAGACATTGGATGTCGGCGTCGATCTCGGTTCGCCGGTGGCGCTCGACTATTTCGACCGCCGGCCCTTCGTCTTTGACGGCAAGATCAACAGCGTCAATGTCGATCTGAAATAGCACACGGACAAATTTCGAGGACCCAACAAAATGAACAACAAGAAAAGCGCGGACGGAAACAGAGCAAGGAGCAGACTCGCGCGGCGGTTGATCAGCGGCGCCGCGTGCATTCTCATCGGGATGAGCCCACAGACATCGTTTGCGATCGACCCTTCGCCGCCGGCGCCGACGTCGCAACTGCCGCCTCCGGAGACGCCTGCCGCGCCCGCGACCGAGGCCAGCGTCCGGAAATTCACCCAAGCGGAACTCGAAAAGATCCTCTCGCCCATCGCTCTCTATCCGGATGCGCTTCTCGCGCAATTGCTGCCGGCGTCGGCCTATCCGCTGGAAATCGTCCAGGCGCAGCGATGGCTTGAGAAAAACAAGGCTGCCGCCGCCAAGCAGGACTTCACCAACGCCGACTCCCAGAACTGGGACCCGTCGGTGAAAGCGATGCTGCGTTTCCCGAGCGTGATCAAGAAGCTGAATGACGACCTCGACTGGACGACGAGCCTCGGCGACGCGATCATCAATCAGCCTGAGGATGTCGCCAGCGTCATCCAGCTCCTGCGCGCCAAGGCGCAGAAAGCGGGCGCGCTGAAATCCGGCAAGGAGATTTCGGTCGTCAACAAGAAGGAAGGCGGGCGCGACATCGTCTCGATCGAGTCGCAGGACCCGTCTATGATCTATGTCCCGCAATACGACCCGGTCGCCTTATACGCCCCCTCGGCCTATGACGGGACGGGCGCCGCCCTCGCCGCAGGGCTCCTGACTTTCGGGACTGCGGTTGCGATCGGCTCCGCTTGGCGGGGTAATTACTGGAACTGGGGAACCGGCGCCTTCTATCCCCCGGTCTGGCCAGGCTATGGCGCCTGGCGTCCGCCCTATGCCGGATGGCGTCCGGGAACGTCCGTCGGCGGCGGCAACAACATCAATATCGGCAATGACGTGAATATCGGCTCCGGCAACCTGCCGTGGCGCCCCGACCCCGGTCATCGTCCGGGCGGACGGCCGGGCGGAATTGGCGGCGGCAATCGCCCTGGGGACGGCATTGGCGGCTATCGGCCGAACGGCGGCCTCGGAAGTGGTTCCGGCGGCGGTTTGGGAGGTGGACAGGGAATTGGCGGCAGCGGCCTCGGCGGCGGCGCGGGCGGCCGTCCCGGCGGGATTGGCGGCGCCGGCTCCCCGAAGCCAATTGCGCGTCCCAAAGTCGGGTATCCGAAGGCGAAACCGATTAGCCGTCCGGTGGGCGGACGGGGCGGCGGCGCATTAGGGCGTCCCGGCGCCGGCTTAGGCGGCGGCCTCCCGAACGGCTTCGGCGGCGCTGCCGTGGCGAGACCGGCGGGCGGCATGGCGCGACCGGGCGGCGGTGGGATGAGAGCCGGGGGTAGTTTCCAGGG
>NZ_JAKFWS010000063.1 GCF_021731785.1 Methylocystis sp. | reverse complement strand
TGATTCTTGATTTCTTGTCGTTGCCTATCATGCTCCTCAATTCGTTCGGGGGAGTAGTTGCTGCCATATGGCTGCTTTTTCGCGGCGATTGGCGTTTGGTTCTGCTCGGCTTTCTGTCAACCCTGATAAGCCCATCGGCGCTGAGTGTTGTCCTGCTTCCCAGTACGCTGATTGGCGCTGCGGCCATAACGCTCATGGAAAGAGGCGCATTCGCGCAGCTCATCGGAGCTCTGTCGTTGTTTCTGAGCGAAGCATGGCTTTATGCGGCCATGATTGCGTGGAGCTGGTTCAGCTTCCAAATAGTACTTGGGCATAGAGACAGCGGGCCGCTTCTCCCATATTTGCTTTGGGCGTACGCGATAGCGACCGGGCCATGGAGCTATATGGTCCTGCGTGAGGCGCGTAGCGGCGGAAAGACCTATCTGCCGATTGCAGTATATGCGTTGACACTCGGTGTGATGGGTATGATGGCTGTGTTGCTTTTTAGCTCGAATCCATCGTTTGCGGCCCGGGCCCTAGCTCTGGGTATCCCGCTCTGTGCAGCCTTTCTGTTCCAAATGGTTATGGTCCTATCGAAATTTTTTACCGCCAAGCGAAGGCTATAAGATCGTAAAATCATCTTCGCCCCTACTTTGGATCATCCCGACGGGAATGCTCTTCGTTTCGCTATTCCATCTCCCCTATGCGTATTACGAGTTCCTTCGCATTGTGGTCTGTATAGCTGCGGCATGGATTGCGTATCGCTGCATTTCAGAGCGCAGAAACCAAACTTGGCCGGCTGTCTTTGTTCTGATCGGCATTCTGTTCAACCCCATAATTCCAATCCATCTCGGTCGGGCGATTTGGTTTTGGCTAGACATTGGTGCGGCTGCACTTTTCCTCGCGCACTTTCTCATTGTTCGGATATTTAGATGACGATCGTGGGCTCGCAGACTGAACGGAATTGCATCCGCGCGAGCCTATGACCATTCCAGTCTATCTTCGTTGCTCCGACACCTCAATCACCCGCGCGCCACGCATTTCCGCTGTCTTCGATATCGCCGCTTCCAGCCGCGCCGCAAAGCCCGGTCCGCCATCGATGTTCGCGGTCACGGCTAGCTTCGGATGTTCGAACGGAAGCGCCGCGATTGCCGCTCGCATTCGCCGTTGCATGGGTTGGCCGGGGTCGGAATAGACCGCCTGAAGGAATTCAAGCGAAGACTCGGCGTCGATTGGCAACGGCGCTTCCGGCTCGTTTAGATCAGGCAACAATCGCATTTTCTCTGGTCCGTATGTGGTCCGCATAACTGGTCCGCATCATCTTTGCTCTAAGCCGCCTCCAGCGGGCTTTTCCCCCCGATTTGATAGCCTTGGTCCCTATGGTCCGCATGGTCCTCATGAAAATCCATCTTTAATTAAGTATAGGGTAGAGAGTGCACTAGAATTGCATGCGGACCATGCGGTCACCATGCGGACCACCGCGAACCCCAATGCGGTCCGGCTTCTCATGAATGCCTCCGCAACCGCAGACCAGCGAACACGCGCTTCCGTGTTCCGCCGTCGCGCGGCCGAACCACCGTGATCCGCCCCGGAAATGCAGACCGCAACTTGCCGCTGAACTGATTGACTGGCAGTCGGTCGGCCCAACTCTGCGCGCCGTTTCCTTCGCACCAATTGCGATAGGCGTTGTATGCAGTATCGATCGCAACCGTGAATCCGTCGCCGAACTCGCAACACTCCAGCGCGAACGCCTTCACCGCGCTAGCATTGCTCGAAAGCTCTTCGTTAAGCTCACCATTGCCGGGCGCGATGAATTTTCCTTGCTTCGCGAGTCGCGCCCAGCCTTCCAACGCCCAGTTGAGTATCCCACTAAGCTCAGCTCTCAGCTTCTCTGAAAGCTCAGGGTCCTCGCGTCCAAGAAAGCTATTCATCGTTTGCAGGATCACAAACCGCGTCGCAATGACTCCCGTGTCGTCCTTGAAATCAGGAAGCTCATTCGAGAGGATCATCACCCGCAACCGCAGAATGCCGCTCCAATATTCCCGGTTCTTTCGATTTATCTCCTGCACATCCTCGCCGATGATACTCAATAGCTTCTCGGTGATCACGCTGCGATTGGCCCGATTATCAAGCCGCGCATCCGGCACCACCGCTAGCTTTTTCCCGATCAAGCTCTGCATGCCAAACTGTTGCGAAAGCTGATTTAGACTCGGCCCGCAAAAGTTCTTTGGGCCGAGCAACGCGGACAACACTCGCGCGATGGTGCCCTTCCCGCTTCGCGCCGGGCCGACGATGATGAAGCCCTTTTGAAACTTGGTTTCATCCGTCAGCACCAACCCGAAGAACTCCTGCAGCGCGTCGCACGACACATAGTCCTCGGCCCAAACCTCTTCGAGGAACTGCATCCATCTCAGCGCTTGCGCGTCGTCCCGATACTCGGTCTCAATCGCATTCAAATTGAATAGCCTTGGATCATGCGGCCAGAGCCGCCGCCCCCTCAGCGCCAACACGCCATTCTTGCAACAGATAATCGGCCCGTCGCCCCAAGGCGCATCGCCGTCAAGCCAAGTGCCGCCTTCGACTTCGTCCGCTAACAACACGCGCGACTTGAGGGCGTGGATTACCTGGTTAACGTCTCTTTCCGAAGGATCGAATTTCCCGCCGTTCACATCATTGAGATAGCTGTAAACCTCCGCTTCCAACGTCTCCCTTCCGACCACCGCGTAATACGTGCCGGTCCAGCGAAGCCAATCGCCGCGCCAGCGCCTCAGTGTTGGAACGCCTCCCACGCTGTAACGATCCACCACAAAACAGCGCGCAACCTCAAAGGGCGCTGCAACGTCGAGCGTTCGCGCCACTTTCGCCACCTCTACCACCTTCGACTCTGGCGCAATGGCGGGAACTGCCGTGGCCACCGCCGGAACTGCCTCGGGCTCGGGCTTGGGCTTTGCCACGGTCGCGGCTTCCGCAGCCATCCGCTGCGCCAAGGCCCGGCCCTGCGCCCCTAGGTCTGAGGTGGGAGCCGAAACCCCCACCTCACCGGACGCAACCGCGCCCTTCTCCACAGGCGGCGCGGAACTACTTCCGCCTGCAAGCCCTTCGTTGCCTGTTTGTTCTCCAACGCCCTTCGCCGCTTTCGCCCACGCTGTTTGGACCTGTAGCGCCCCCGCCCAGTCTCCGCGTTCCCTCAGTCCCGCGACAAGACGCGCTTGGACCGCCGGGGCCGATAACCCCTGCTCAATAATGCCTTCTAGTCTCTCATTTCGTTCCGCAATCTGTTCCACGCCTTAATCCTCCCACGCGCCCCAGTGGCCATAGCCGAACGGATCAATCTCCTTCCGCCGCACCCGTTCGCGGGCCGCATCAGCCTCCGCCCAAGCCCGCTGCCGCTCAGCCTCAGCCATGTTGATTCGAACGAAACCGCCGGCCCCGGCAAACCGAAAGTTCGGATCGGCCGGTGATACCCGCACCTCCGCCGGCGCAACCACTCGGCCTTCCTCGGCAACAAGCTTGGGCCTCGGCTTCGGTATCGGCCCAGCCGCCTCGTCCAGCAGCCGTTCAATTTCTTCATCTGTTAGTTCTTTGCGCTCTGGTGCCATAGCTCGTTCCTTCAATCCAGGGTTGTAAGACAGGGCGCGCTTAGGCCCTGTCTCAGCCGCCGATTAACGTCTCTGGTTCCACTCTGCCGCGCGTGCGCACGAGGCTTCCCGCGCCGCTTCCCACTTGGCTTCCTGTGCGGCCTGCGCCCTAACTCGCGCATCCGCTTCGGCGCGCTCGCGGGCATTAGGTTCGCGTTCGGGAATAACGCTCCGCGAGCCATGCACATTCGCGAAGATGCGAGCATCCGCGATGACACCTCCCATCCCCCCGAGTTCAGCTTCATTCGCGACCATATCCGCCTGCCATTCCGGCACGCCCTGCGCCATCAGCCGGGCTTTATGTGCTTCTCTGCGTAAACTCATCTCTGCCTCCTTAGTGCCGGCCCTGCGATCCGCACGGCGCGACCGTGCGCCCTTTGCCCGGACCGCCAGCCCCGACGTTCTTCGCAACCTCGTTCCCCAACGGCACAGCGCCCGGCTTCGCCATCGGCGCTCCTGGCGAAATTGCCGATACCTTTCGCGAACCCGCGATGACGCCAACCGCGACCGCCTTACCGTTTCCGCCGTTTCCAACTTTGGTTTGTTTACCCATGTCGATTTCCTTTCTGCCCTGCGGGCTAAATCCCCGCGTTCTCGCCGCATGCTCCGCCAATCGATGAAACGGCAAGCTCCGCCTTCGTCATGATCGGCATTCCCATCTGCGCGGCCCCGGCACTGTCCAAAGGACGCATATTGACGGGCGATGGCGCGTTGCAGAGCGCCGGCCAAATCAAATCCCCCGGCAATGCATTCCCAGCAGTGTCTGCGATTGTGCTGCCGCGCGGCCACTTCGTGTAAGTGCCGTTGGCCGGCTGACCGACGACGGCCGAAATCAGAATGTATCGTGCCATCAATGCAAACTCCTTCCGCTCGCCAAGAGTTTTGCCTGCACCCTCGCAAGGTCCGCTTCAAAATCCGCAAGGGACTGCGCATGTTTGGCGCGGACTTCTGGGTTAGGATGTCGGGCGGCCCACAGGCGATGCCACTTGGCGGCTTGGTTCAAAATCCGCCAAGCCCAATCGGCGGATACACCCCGGTCCAACGCCGCATTCATGTCTCGACCGTCTTGTTCGTATTCTCGCAGAGCCTTGACGAGGATCACTTGAGCGTCGGGCTTTGGCACGTTCACAAGAATGCTGGGGCTGAAATCATCGTCCTTAAAAATTTGCTCTCGTGACCAGTCGTCATGCACGATGCTCCACTCCATCGCGGGCAGCGGGTCGTATTCGCTTTGGACTATCGTGTGGGCAAATTCGCTTAACTGTTGCATCTCCAATCCTGATTTTTTCCCTAGCTCCACAAACAACGCCAATAGCCTTTTGCTTTCGTTTTGTTCGTTCATTGCCGCGCCTCCTCTGGAACGGTTTCGATATCGACGCCCAGCGGCGGTTCGGTTCCGGTCGGATCATGTGACCAGTTCGCGGCGGGCAAAGGCTCGCCAAAGTTCTCTGCGCCGACTTGTGCGTATCGGCCTCCGGCTTCCGCCGCCGCCACATACTCGCGACCGAAATAAGTCTGAGCGCGAAGCGCCTCTATCCCGCGACGACGTTCCGCCGCCCACCAACGGTCGCTGCAAACCTTGGAACAAAACCGCTGCGTCGCGCGGTCCGGCAAGTATAGCTTACCGCAAAAATCGCATTTTACTTCTGGCATGAAAGCATCCTTTCCCATTATTCTTACATCCTACACCGATCGGGTAGGAAATCAAGATGTTTTTCGTTTGAATTCAATGTGTTATGCAACTAATCGGCGATCGCCGATAAAAAAGAAAGGGGAGCCGAAGCTCCCCCCTTTCAACTAGATTTTATTTCTTTGCGGATCCTCGTTTCTTTTGCTGCGCCGAGGACAGAAATTTGAGCGCGGCGGCTTGCGACAAAGCCCTAGAGGTCTGGGGATTTGCTGCAACCAACTGACTTAGTTCGTCTTTGTGATCCGCCAGTTTCATATACACTTGCGCGGTGCTCAATTTGAGCCCGCAATCAAGCGTTACAACATCCTGAAATTGGCCGTGCCGCACAGCCTTTTTTAGCTCTAATAAAAACTCGCCAGCCTCAATCGCTTTTGCGGCGGATGCGCTGAGCCCCGCCATGGCTTCGCTATGCGAGCGTCGGATATCGCCGGTTATGTTCGCAAGCGTTCGCACCGGCACAAGCGCAGTCGATCCGACCGGCAACATTTCCTCTTGCCGGATGTTTTCGACGTATTCGGTAACGTCGGGGGTTTGCGGTTCGCGAAGGGTCATCGACGCGCCTCCGTCTTTTGATCAGCTAACGCCAGCCGCGCTTCCATCGCTGCGATTGGCACGCGCAAAAGCCGGCCAATTCGAATTGTGGGAATGTCCCCACGGCGCGCTGCGTCATAAGAGGCATTGCGTCCAAGGGAGAAGTAGAGCCGCCCCGCTTCGGGGACGGTGAGGGTTTTTGGTTCGGTCATTTCGCGTTCCTTTGCTATGAGCTAAACACTGTCAGGATTGCATTGACGCGGACGCCTGTCTCGGATAAAAATTTACGAGGGACATTATAAGGGACATAAAATGCTGGCCAGTGTCGAAATCACATTCACTTGGCAGCGGGAACGAAACCCTCGTGACTACGAGGTGATCGAAGCCCCGCGCTCCGGGAAGTCGGGAATGGCACTTCTTGATGAGTCTCCACGGTCGGTTCAGGCGGACCGGATCGCCCCGAAGCTGAAATGCCTTGATCGCTATCAGCCGCTTGATGAATTCCCGGCTCTTTGGGAACAATTCGCCGCGATCAAGAAGCGGGAGGACGCTATCAAATTCGTTCGGAACTATGGGCCGCTCAGCCGAAAGGGCTTGCAAGGCAAGGGCGACATAATCGAGGACATTCTTGACGACGCTCAGCTAATGCGCGACGGCTGCAACAGAATCGCGCTATCAAAACTCGTCGCTATAATTAATAGCGGCCGCCTCACTATCAGCCCCGACAATCTCTTAGATGCGATATGGCTGCAATATGCCGACGCGAGATCGAAAGGCCGGGCCAATCGCTGCCCCCAATGCGACAAAATATTTGCCAAGGGGCCGGACGCGGGCCGGCGCGCAGATGCGAAATTTTGCTCGCCCGATTGCAAAGACAAGTTCAAGAGTTTAGCGCGGAGCCGCCCATGAGATCGCGCGGCACCATTACCTCCCGATCGCCGGGCTCTCATCGCATTAGGATATCCCTTGGCCGGGACGCGATCACGGGCAAGCGGCGGTTCAGCACGAAAACGATCCGGGGCACCCTCAGCGAAGCCAAGCGGGAATTGACCCGATTGCTCAGCGCCGTTGATACCGGCGAACACGTTGACCCGACCCGGATCACAGTTGGCGATTGGCTAGATAGTTGGGTGGCCGCGACGAAGGTTGAGGTTTCGGCAAAGACGCATGAACGCTATGCCGAGATTGTTCGATGCTATCTAAGCCCGGCGCTAGGGGCGATACCACTTCAAAAGCTCACAACGGCTGATATTCAAAAGGCGTATGGCGGTTTCGATCGCAATCCCTCGCCCCGGACCCGGCGACATATTCATCGGATTTTGAAATCGGCGCTTGCCCGCGCAGTTGAACAACAGCGGCTCGCCCGAAACCCGGCGGCGATGTTGAAGCGGCTACCGAAGGTAGAGCCAAAGCCGGTTAACACTCTGACCGTTGAACAATCGCGGAAGCTGCTCGCCGCAATTCGCCATACCACCACTTATTGGCCGACGCTGATTGCCCTAGCGACGGGAATGCGGCGAGGCGAAATCCTCGCGCTTCGGTGGAAGAACTGCGATCTAGAAAGCGGCACGGTCCGCGTTGTCGAAAGTCTTGAACAAACCAAAGCCGGCCTGCGGTTCAAATCTACGAAGTCAGAAAAAGCCCGCGCCGTTCCGCTGCCAAAGTTCGCACAGGCGGAGCTTCGCGAATGGAAGCGGAAGCAGGCGGAGACGCTGTTGCGGCTGGGCGTCCGGCAAGGCCCGGAGACGCTGGTTTGCGCCCGCGAAGATGGCGAGCCGAAACAGCCGAACAGTCTGACGCATGAGTTCACGTATTTGGTGGGGCGGGCAGGGGTGCCTCGGGTCCGGTTCCACGATCTTCGGCACAGCCACGCCACGCAACTGCTGACGGCGGGCGTTCATCCCAAGATCGTGCAGGAACGCTTGGGGCATTCAACGATCACGATCACACTGGACCTTTATTCCCACGTAAGCGATACGATGCAGGCGAACGCTGCGGCGCAGCTTGATGGGGCCTATGGTGAACGTTGGTGACCATTTGGAGACCATTTCGCGGGGCGGCTTGCAAAAGGAACAAATGTTCCCCAATCATTTCAACGGTTGGGAAGGGTGGCCGAGTGGTTTAAGGCACCGGTCTTGAAAACCGGCGTGGGGGCGACTCCACCGTGGGTTCGAATCCCACCCCTTCCGCCATATGTGAACGCCACGCCTTGGGTGCGTGAAGCGCTTGATGGCGGCGTTTGACGCCGCCACTTTTCGGACGGGCGATCGAAACACGGCGGGCGCCGCAGCACGCCGCGCCATCCACGGCGTCAGACGCAGCTCGACCGTCTTTCGCCCCAGAGCCAAGAACTCATGCGCCTCGTGGCAAAGCGCGCTTCAACAGGGCGCGCCGGACAGGCCGCAGCCGCGCGGTCCCGGCGGTCACTGGGAAAGGATCGCGTTCAAGCGAGAGAAGGCCTTCGAACTGTAATTGCCGAAGGGGAGGCTTTCGAAAAAAGCTTCCGTAGCCTGCGGATTCTGGCCCCAGACGATCAACAGGCCCGCCACGGCCAAAAGCAGCAGCGAAAGCAACGCCGACGAGAGGCCGGCGAGAACCCCAACCGCCAGAATGACTCCAAGCTTGGTCCTGATGCTGATCGCCATCGTTGATTCTCCTGTTCGCGCGTCGAACTGCATTCGCTTACATCAACATGGTTAATCAAAGGTTATCGTCCGCCGTTCTGTGGCGTTCGATGCGCCGCCAGCCGCCGCAGATCGAGGCGTCGGCCATGGCCGGAGGAAACGTCAATAAGCCTCGCCGCCCGAACCGGCGCGACGGGTGAAGAATTGTGTTCCTCATGAGCAAAATACGCGAAAGCGGGTTTCCTCTTCCTTCGAGACGGCCTCTTTGAGGACTCTTCAGGATTAGGAAACCCTTCGCTCGATTGCTTGTCGTCAGCCCGAGTAATAGCGGACGATCGCCGCGCCGATGAAAAAGCCGATCGCCCCGAAAATCATCAGTCTCGTTAACCCTGTCGGCATGATGTCTCTCCAATCGGCGTCGCTCGTTCCAAATTAGCGGCCCGGCCTTGAAGTTCAAGCAGTGCTGCGCGCGCGCGGCGAGACAGCGGGCGACGCAAAGAAAAACCGCAGGCGACAAGCCTGCGGTTATGAATAACTATCGCGCGTTCTCAGTAGTTATAGAAGGCGACGCAGACGCGATTGCCGTAATAATCCCAGCCCCATTTCGCGCAGCGCTGCGGCGGAGCGGTCGCCGCGCCGACGACGGCGCCGCTCGCCGCGCCAATTGCCGCGCCGGCAAGCGTGCCGCCGGCGCGTCCGCCGGAAGCGAGCGCGCCGATGCCCGCGCCGCCGAGTCCGCCGATCACGGCGCCGCCTGCCGCGCGTTCGCCGGGAGTGTTGCACGCCGCAAGCGGCGCGGCCGCCATGAGGGCGGTCGTCAGCAGCAGAACTTTCTTCATGCGTTTCTCCTTGCAAGCGCGACGCTGCATGGTTCGTATCCAGGCGAGGCTGCGCCTGACCAGTCCGCTCAATCGTGCGCCGCGAATTCCGTATGACGCCGCGGCCCTCGGCCGCTTGGGTAAGCCGCAAGCCGCGTTGGCGTCGCGCAAAGCTTAATGAAAGCCGTCTGCAATGGCTGTCGCAAATATACAACAGCCTTCGACGTTCGAGCGTCCACAACTCAGGAAAAGACCAAAATTCGGCTAGTTTTCGCCATCGATGGCGCGCCCGGCGCCCTTGGGATCGGACCGCAAATTTGCTAGCAGCCATTATCGCTTATTTTAAGGAACGTCGTCTCATGGATGCAGCCGCACGCGCTGAGGAGTTTCGCCGCCGTCTTGACGCCGCCGCCGAGGCGACCGAGGCTGCGCTCGATGCGCTGCTTGCGCCGGCGACGCTTCCGGGAGAGATCGCCCGTCCGGCGCGACTTCTCGACGCGATGCGCTATTCGTCGCTTGGCGGCGGCAAGCGGCTGCGGCCCTTCCTGGTCATCGAATCTGCGCGACTCTTCGGCGTCGTCGGCGAAGCGGCGTTGCGGACCGCCTGCGCGCTCGAAATGATTCATTGTTATTCCCTCGCCCATGACGACCTGCCGGCGATGGACGATGACGATCTGCGCCGCGGCCGCCCGACGACTCATCGAGCCTTCGATGAAGCGACGGCGATCCTCGCTGGCGACGGACTATTGACCTACGCATTCGACGTCGTCGCTGATGCGACGACGCATCAAGACTCCGGCGTGCGCGCCGATCTCGTGCTTGCTCTGGCGCGCGCAGCCGGAATTGGCGGCATGGTCGGCGGACAGGCGCTCGACCTTGCCGCCGAAACCGCGGCGACGCCGCTCTCGCTCGAGGAGACCTTGCGGATGCAGGCGATGAAGACCGGCGCTTTATTGCGCTTCGCGGTCGACGCCGGCGCGATCCTCGGCGCGGCGTCGGCGTCGCAGGCGCGGGCGCTGACCCGCTATGGCGAGGCTCTCGGCGCCGCGTTTCAAATCGCCGACGATATTCTCGACGCGGAAGGCGACAGCGCCGCGCTCGGAAAGCGAGCCGGCAAGGACGCCGAACGCGGCAAGGCGACCCTCGTTGGTCTTCTCGGTCTCGACGCGGCGCGCGCCAGACGAGATTCGCTCGTCGCAGAAGCGACGGCGGCGCTGCGCGAAACCGGACTGGGCGAGCGGACCGACATTCTCGCCGAGGCCGCTCGTTTTGTCGCGGCGCGGCGTAATTGAGGGATCGCGCCATTGCGCCGGCAAGGACTGTCGAACATTCCGCGGCGCGCCTCGGCGATCCTGGCGCCCTTTCGAATTATCCACGCGCGGCCGCAGCTTTTTTTGAGCATCGCGTTTGGTCTTGTCGTCGGAGTGCTTCTGCCACAGGCGTTGCAGCCGGTCGCACGCGCGCTTGTCGCATGGAACGCAGTCTCTCTGTGTTATTTCGCTTTGGTCTATCTGCTCATCGCCGGCGCTACTCACGATACCATTCGCGAACGCGCGCAGCGTCTGGACGAGGGCCGCTTCGTCATGCTGTTGCTCACGACAGCGATTGCGACGGCGTCATTCGGCGCGGTGGTTATCGAGCTTGGTTCCGTGAAGTCAATGACAGGCTTCGAAAAGAGCGCAACCATTTGGCTCACGATCATCACGGTGCTGAATTCATGGCTGTTCCTGCACCTGACCTTCGCCTTCCACTATGCGCATGAATTTTATTTCGAGGAAGAGATCGACTCGCAAGAGCCGCCGGCGGCAAGAGGCGGGCTGCATTTCCCCAACACCAGGATGCCGCAATACATTGACTTCCTCTATTTTTCATTCGTCATCGGCGTCGCCTTTCAGACCGCGGATATCGAGACCTGCTCGTCGCCGATGCGACTGCTGGTGGCGACGCATGGCATCGTAGCCTTTTTCTACAACACGACCATCCTCGCGCTCATGGTGAATATCGCCAGTCAATTGGTGTGAGGCACAGATGCGCGCCGACGCCGTAGGGATGGACCTCAAGACCGAAACGGCGCGGCTGCGCGCGATACTGATCGGCTCCGTCGGCAATCTCGTCGAATGGTACGACTTTTACGTCTATTCGGCCTTTTCGCTCTATTTCGCCGACTCATTCTTTCCCGGGCAAGACGCTGTCGCGCAAATGATGTCGGCCTCCGGCGTTTTCGCGCTCGGTTTCTTCATGCGGCCGATCGGCGCCTATATTTTCGGTCGTATCGGCGATGGCCGCGGGCGGCGTCTCGCGCTGATGCTCTCGGTGCTGCTGATGTGTCTCGGCTCGCTCCTCATCGCGCTCGCGCCGACCTATGCGATGATTGGCGTGGGCGCGCCGGCGATACTGCTATTTGCGCGCCTCGTTCAAGGCGTCAGTCTTGGCGGCGAATATGGGTCGAGCGCGACCTATCTCGCTGAGATGGCGCATCCCGAGCGGCGCGGGTTCTATTCGAGCTTCCAATATGTGACGATGATCGCCGGACAATTGCTTGCGCTTTGCGTGCTGCTGGTCCTGCAAGATATCGCGCTCGACAGGCAGGCGTTGCGCGACTGGGGCTGGCGCGTTCCATTCGCCCTCGGCGCGCTCCTCGCCATCGTGGCGCTGTTCATGCGCCGCGATCTTGCCGAGACGCCCGCATTCGAGGAGTCGCGCGCCGAAGCGCGGCGCGGGTCGCTTGGCGCGCTCCTCGCCCATAAGCGGGAGACGGCGACAGTCGTCGGACTGACGCTTGGCGGCACGATCGCCTTCTATGTCTATACGACCTACATGCAGAAGTTTCTCAAACTGTCGGCGGGCTTGAGCGACCGGCAGACGACGTGGATCGCCGCCGGCTCGCTCCTTTTCGCACTCTGCCTTCAGCCGCTTTATGGCGCGGTGTCGGACCGCGTCGGCCGCCGGCCGATGCTCATCGCCTTCGGCGCGCTCGGCACGATCTTCACGGCCCCGCTGTTGACCGCCATTCAAAACGCGCGCGACGCATGGATCGCCTTCGCGCTCATCTGCTGCGCCTGGCTGATCGTCGCGCTTTATACGTCGATCAACGCCGTCGTGAAGGCGGAGCTTTTTCCCGCCGCCATCCGCGTCACCGGCGTCGCTTTGCCTTATGCGGCGACGGTGTCAGTCTTCGGCGGCTCGGCGGAATATGTGGCGCTCTGGTTCAAGGCGGATGGCCATGAGAGCTGGTTCTTTTACTATGCGAGTGCCGCCATCTTTGTGTCGCTGGTGGTCTATGCGACGATGCCGGATACGAAGAAAAATTCGCGCATCGAACGGTAAGAAATCATCGCGTGACGAAATTATTGAATAGCCCAATGTCGCTGCTGACGCGCGCCGGTGCGCGATCGGCGCTCCGGAACAGCTCCGGATGGGGCCGGATCAGAGACCGACGCGCGCGAGTTCGACCTGCGGCGACCGAGTCGCATTGTCTTCGAACTTGGCGCGATAGACGACGAAATTCTCCATCACCCGCTGCACGTAATTGCGCGTTTCGGTGATAGGAATCCGCTCGACCCAGTCAACCGGATCGACATGGGGCTTGCGCGGATCGCCATAGGCGTCGATCCATTGTTTCACGCGTCCGCCGCCGGCGTTGTAGGCGGCGAATGTGAGGAGATAAGCGCCGCGATACTCGCCGAGCAGAATCCCCAGATGCGCCGCGCCGAGCTGGGCGTTGAAGGGCGGATCTTTGAGCATCCGCGAGATGTCGAAGCTTACCCCGCGCATCGAGGCGGTGTGTCGCGCCGTGGAGGCGATCATCTGCATCAGGCCCATGGCGCCGGCGGATGAAACCGCCTTCGGATCGAAAGCGCTTTCCTGGCGCGCGACGGCGAATACGATCGAGCGCGACGCCGAGCCTGGAAGGGCGTTGAAGTCAGGAACGCCATAGGCCGGGAAGGCGACGTCGTCGAGCGCGATTCCTCGATAGGAAGCCGCCTTGCCGTAAATGAGCGAAAGTTTGGCGTCGCCCTGGCGCGCGACGATCTGGCCGAGCGCGGCGACCTGCGCCTCGTCATGCAAATATTTGGCGCTGTCGAGCGCCAGCGGCGCGGCCACATCCTTCTCTCCGACGGCGAACAGCAGCTCCGCGACCCGGACCGCTTCGTCCCGCTTTTCGCCATATGTGGCCTGCGGCGCCGGGCGAAGCGGATGGTCTTCGGCCCCGAGCCGGGCGCCGGCCAGTTGTCCGTAAAAGGTCGTCGAGTGTGTCGCCGCCTGGAGATAGAAATTGTTCGCCCTAGGGTCGTTCTCCGCTTCCGCCGTGCGGCCCAACCAATAGGATGCGCGGGACTTTTGCAGCGGCGTTTCGGCGATCGCCGCAAGGTTCTTGAAGTGACGCTCGGCTTTGATCGGATCGCCCAGGAACCGCAGGGCGATCCAGCCGGCGTTGAATTCCGCGTCGACCTTGTTGCTGGTCTTTGCCGCCGCATGTTGCGCGCAAAGGATATAGGCGGTTTCGGGATCGTTTTGATCGAGCAGCTTGCGCGCCACGATGCGCCGCTCTTCCCACCATACGTCGCCGTCGACGACTTCTTCGATGGCGCGCGGCGCCTTGCGCAGCAGAGCGCCCGCTTCGGCGAATTTGTTGGCGTTGCGCAGCTTGTGCACGCGCCCGTAAAGCAGCCCCGGATCGTTTTGCACCGACGGCGGCAAAGACGCCGCCAACTTGTCGGCGCCGGAAATGCGCGCGCGGGCGAGCAGCACGACGTCCTTGCCGGCGAGTTCGGCGCTGCGCAAGGCGAGCGAATTCTTCCCCGCATAGAGCAGACGGTCGGCGCGGAACTTGTGATCGGCCGGCGTCAGCAGTTCGCCGAGTTCCTTATTGAAGGTCGCGTCGAATCCCTGTCCGATATCCTCGTTGCGCCAGGCGTCGCGCGCCAGCGCCGCCGCCGTTTCGAAATCGCCGTCGCGCGCGCTCGCCCGCGCCAGCGCATATTTTCCATAGGCGGTAAGCGGCTTGGTTTCTGCAAACCACGCCAGCACGGTCTTATCGGATTGACGCTCGGCGACGAGCGCCTGCTCGCCGCGACGGCGAAGCCAATCCGCCGCAGGCCAATTCGGATGGACTGCGAGGAAGGCGGCGATCCGTCTGAAACCAGCGTCGTGTGGGTGAAGACGCAGGGCGACCCAGCGGGCGGCGGCGGCGGCGAGGGGAGACTGCACGCGCGACGCGGCTTCGTCGCCATGAACGAAGTCGCCGGCTTTATACGCCGCGACCGCCTGGATGAAGGCGTCCGCGTCCTCTCCGAGCAGAGACGCGGCGGATTCGGCCGCCGTCTTGGCGCCCTTGAGCCAGCGCATCGTCGGGGCGCTCGCCACGATCGCCGGCAGGTCGCCGTCCTCCGGGCTGAAAAGCGAATTCTCTAGAGGGTGTGCCGCCTCACGATCTGCGTGGCCGCGCTCTAAGACGTCGCGGACGGCCTCCTGGAAGGAGTCGACCCGGGAGCGCCACGCGCCGAGACTGAAGGGGACCGAGGGCGTCCACCGCGAGGCCGTTCGTCGCGACTCGCCGTCGCCGAGACGGTCAAAGCCGGTGAAGGCCGGCACGGCGATCGCCAGGGCCGCGATGCCGATTGTGAGTTTGAACCGCGTCGCGACGCGTCGAGGCAACATCATCACCGCGTTTCCTTATTGGCGTGAAAAAGCTGCTCTCACTTGGTTTACGAAGCATCAACTTCGCGCGCCATCTACGATTTTTCGAACTCTCCCCCTGCGACTCCAGCGTAGGGCTTTCCTCAGCGCAGCCCAGCGGCTATGAAGGGCGCCTCAATCTTAGCGACGCAATTACGGCGGCTCTGGGGCGTAGGGAAGGCGTTGATTCAATGACCGGAAAGCCGATTTTTCATGGGTCGATGACGGCCCTGGTGACGCCGTTTTCCCATGGAGAGGTCGACTATGACGCGCTGCGCGCGCTGATCGATTGGCAGATCGAAAATGGCACGCACGGCCTCGTGCCGGTTGGCACGACGGGCGAAAGCCCGACGCTCAGTCATGAGGAGCACGGGCGCGTCATCACTGAAACGATTCGCGCAGCGCGCGGGCGGGCGCCGGTCATCGCCGGCGCAGGCTCGAACAATACGCGCGAGGCGATCGCCATCGCGGGCCATGCGGAGCGCGCGGGCGCCGACGGGCTGCTCATCGTGACGCCTTACTACAATAAGCCCAATCAGGAAGGGCTCTATCTGCACTTCAAGGCGATCAACGACGCCGTCTCGATCCCCATCATCATCTACAATATTCCGCCGCGCTCGGTCATCGATATGAGCGTCGATACCATGAAGCGCTGCGCCGAGTTGAGGAATGTCGTCGGCGTAAAGGACGCGACAGGAAATATCGGCCGCATTTCGCTTCAACGCGCAGCGATGGGGCCGGATTTCATCCAGCTTTCGGGCGACGATCTCACGGCGCTCGCCTGCATGGCGGCGGGCGCGCACGGCTGTATCTCAGTCGTCGCCAATATCGCGCCGCGGCTTTGCGCCGACTTGCAGAACGCTTGCCTCGCCGGCGACTTCGCCAAGGCGCTGGAGATTCAGGACCGGCTGACGCCGCTGCATGTCGCGACTTTTCTCGAGGCCGGCGTGACCGGGGCCAAATACGGCCTGGCGTTGCTCGGCAAGGCCGAGGAAGAGGTGCGGCTTCCTCTCGTCCCCTGCACGCAAGCCACCAAGGACCGCATCCGCGCGGCGATGGTTCACGCCGGCGCGCTTTGCGCCTAGAGCGCTTCCCGATCAGATGGAATCATGTGATCGATAAGGAATCGCTCAAAATCAAAATGTTAGAGCAGGTTCCGAAAAAGTCTGTCAACTTTTTCGGAACCTGCTCTAAAGGTCGATATCTGCGTTTCTCGTCTATTTCGCTGGAACGCTTCGAGGAAAGTCAGTGGCCGCAAAGCCGGAGCCGAATTTCAAGACCGTCGCCGATAACCGCAAGGCGCGCTACAATTATGAAATCGGCGAAACTTTCGAAGCCGGGCTGGCGCTGACGGGCACGGAGGTGAAGTCGCTGCGCACCGGCAAGGCGACGATCGCCGAAAGCTACGCGCATGTCGATCGTCAGGGCGAGGCGTGGCTGGTCAACGCCAATATTCCCGAATATCTCGCCGGCAACCGGTTCAATCATCCGCCGAAACGGCCGCGCAAGCTGCTGCTCAAGTCACGCGAACTCGCCAAGCTGTCGCAGGCCATCGAGCGCGAAGGCATGACGATCGTGCCGCTCAAGCTCTATTTCAACGAAAAGGGACGCGCCAAACTGCAGCTTGCGCTGGCAAAAGGCAAGAAGCTGCACGATAAGCGCGAAGTTGAGAAGAAGCGCGACTGGAGCCGCGAAAAAGGGCGCCTGTTGCGCGCCCGTGGATGATCGAACGCGCCCAAAATTCGGCCTCTGCAATTGGAGACGCCGAATTTTGGGTAGCTTAATCGCCTAACCTCATTCGCCCTCATCTTCGGCGTGGGCCGCCTGAGGCGTGGGACGGGGTCGCTCCTGATAGCGCTGCATGCGCTCGGCGCGCTCGCCCGGATCGCGGCCAATCTTGGCGACAAGATGGATGAGGTCGATGAATTCATCGGCCTGGCGACGCAATTCGTCGGCGATCATCGGCGGCTGGGTGGTGATCGTCGAGATCACCGAGACGCGAACGCCGCGCCGCTGCACGGCTTCGACCAGCGATCGGAAGTCGCCGTCGCCCGAGAACAGAACCATGTGGTCGATATGCCCGGCCATTTCCATGGCGTCGACCGCAAGCTCAATGTCCATATTGCCCTTGACCTTGCGGCGACCGAGAGAATCGACGAATTCCTTCGTCGGCTTGGTCACAACCGCGTAGCCGTTGTAGTCCAGCCAGTCGATCAGCGGCCGGATCGAGGAGTATTCCTGGTCCTCGATCAGCGCAGTATAGTAAAAGGCTCGGATCAGACGGCCTTTGCCCTGGAATTCGCGGAGCAGCCGTTTATAATCAATATCGAATCCCAGCGATTTTGCGGTCGCGTACAGGTTCGCGCCGTCAATGAATAACGCAGTTCGTTCGACATCTGCCATATGAGTCTCGCGGTCGGGTTAGTGTGTTCACGCGGGTACAGAATATGCCGTCAACCCGCAACTTCTGCGTTTAGCTTAATCGTCTCGATGGCCGGCCTCAAAAACCGCCACGGCGATTGCGCCGTTTTCGCTGCGTCCGCCGAGGCTGTTCAGACAGCCATTTTGAAAAAGCGCTGCGCGCGTCTCTTCCAAATACATCGCCCCTCAACGTCACAGCGTCAAGAGGAACTGCGTCATTTTACGGGCGGATCATCAGGCATTTTCTGGAATGAATCCGAAAAGCAGCGTCAAAACAAATTGAAGGTGCGTCTAGGCTCAAGAAATTATTGCCTAATTTTCATGATTGGCGTATCAGCGCTACTCCTGAACCGAATGGAGCTTGGCAGCAGATGGCGCGCGTTACTGTCGAAGATTGCATCGACAAAATCGAAAACCGCTTCGACCTCGTTCTTCTCGCGGCGCATCGGGCGCGGAACATCTCGTCGGGGCAGCCAATCCTGGTTGATCGCGACCGCGACAAAAACCCGGTTGTCGCCCTTCGCGAAATCGCCGAAGCGGCGCTTGCGCCGGAAGATCTATCCGAGGACTTCATCCACTCGCTGCAGCGTCACGTCGAAGTCGACGAACCGGAAGCCGAGACGGCGCCTGCCTTGACGCCGGCGGTCGGCGTCGACCTCGAGGGCGAGCAGCAGTTCGACCGGATGACCGAAGAAGACCTGCTGCGCGGTCTCGAAGGTCTTGTGCCGCCCGCCGAGGTCGAAGACGAAGCGGAGTAGGTGACGCGATCGGCCTGACAAAGCCTTTCGAGAGCCGGTTCGCCCGATAAGTCGCTGCCGAAACTCACGTGCGCGCCACGCCGCTGTTGGTCACGGCGGCTAGGCTGCGCTATCCTCGGCGCGCTACACCCGCCGCTCCGGCGCAGCCTGCCTTGCCTCTTGCGTGAATTTGCGCACGGGGTCCGGCCGACGCGTCGGCGCACAACCAGTCTTTGGCGCCACGCGCATGATGCGTCAGTACGAGCTTGTCGAACGCGTGCGGAAGTATAACCCGCGCGTCGACGAGGATTTGTTGAACCGAGCCTATGTCTACGCGATGAAGGCGCATGGGGCGCAGACCCGCGCCTCCGGCGACCCCTATTTCTCGCATCCGCTCGAAGTCGCCGCCATCCTGACCGATCTGAAGCTCGACGACGCGACGA
This sequence comes from Methylocystis sp., assembly GCF_021731785.1. Classification (GTDB taxonomy): domain Bacteria; phylum Pseudomonadota; class Alphaproteobacteria; order Rhizobiales; family Beijerinckiaceae; genus Methylocystis. The sequence goes on along the minus strand of NZ_JAKFWS010000063.1, from coordinate 13,505 downwards.
TCGTCGCGGCCGTGCTCCACGACACGCTCGAAGACACCAATGCGACGCGCGAGGAGATCGACCGGCTGTTTGGAGAACAGATCGGCAAACTCGTCGAGGGCCTGACCAAGATCGAAAAGCTCGATCTGGTCACCAAGCAGGCGCGGCAGGGCGAGAATTTCCGCAAATTGCTGCTCGCCGTCGCCGAAGACGTGCGCGTGCTCCTCGTCAAGCTCGCCGACCGGCTGCACAATATGCGCACGCTGCACTTCGTGCCGCAGGACAAGCGCGCGCGCATCGCTCAGGAGACGCTCGACATTTATGCGCCGCTCGCCGGCCGCATGGGCATGCAGCGTCTGCGCGAGGAACTTGAAGGCCTCGCCTTCCGCCACCTGATGCCGGAAGCGCATCAGACCATCGAACAGCGGCTGCATGATCTGCGCGCGAAGAACGGCCGCATCATCAAGCGCATCGAGGACGAACTGACCAAGGAGTTTGCGGCGCGCGGCATCACCGCGGCGGTCACCGGGCGGCAGAAGACGCCTTATTCGGTGTGGCGAAAGATGGAGCGCAAGTCGATCTCTTTCGAGCAGCTATCCGACATTTTCGGCTTTCGAATCATCGTCGGGACCGTCGAGGACTGCTATCGCGCGCTCGGCGTCGTGCATACGAAATGGCCCAATGTCCCCGGCCGCTTCAAGGACTATATCTCGACGCCGAAACAGAACGACTATCGTTCGATCCACACGACTGTGATCGGTCCCGGCCATCAGCGCGTCGAACTGCAGATTCGCACCGCCGAAATGCATGAGATCGCTCGCTTCGGCATCGCCGCCCACGCGCTTTATAAGGACGCGATCGGCGCGCAGGGCCGTGAGGAGCTCGCCAAGGAAAGCCGCGCCTTCCGCTGGCTGCAGGAAACCCTCGATCTGCTCGCGCATGGCGACAGTCCCGAGGAATTCCTCGAACATACCCGCCTCGAACTGTTTCAGGATCAGGTGTTCTGCTTCACGCCGAAGGGCGGATTGATCGCGCTCCCGCGCGGCGCGACGCCGATCGATTTCGCCTATGCCGTGCACACCAAACTCGGCGATTCAGCCGTCGGCGCCAAAATCAACGGACGCGTCGCCCCGGTGCTGTCGCAGCTCAAGAACGGCGACGAGGTCGAGATCATCCGCGCCGAGGGCCATGTGCCGCCGGCCGCCTGGGAGGCGGCGGTCGCGACCGGCAAAGCGCGGGCCGCGATCCGGCGCGCGACGCGCGACGCCGTGCGCCAGCAATATGCCGGACTAGGCCGGCAGATCGTCGAGCGGGCTTTTGAGCGCGCCGGCCGGGTCTGGAGCGAGGACAAGCTGAAAGGGGTGCTGCGGCGGCTGGCGCATCCGTCGGTCGAAGACGCGCTTGCGGCAGTTGGCCGTGGCGAAATCTATTCGGGCGACGTCGTCAAGGCGGTCTATCCGGACTTCAGCGAAGAGCGCAAGGCGGCGCCCACCGCCATCGGTCCGGGCGAACCGGGATGGTTCGGCGTCAAGGCGAACGCCAATGTCGTCTTCAAGGCGCCGGGCGCGAAAGACGATGGCGGCGGCGCGATTCCGATCCGCGGCCTGCAGGGCGACGCCCCGGTGCGTTTTGCGCCGGATGGCGGCGCCGTGCCGGGCGACCGCATCGTCGGGATTTTCACGCCCGGCGAAGGCATCACCATCTATCCGATCCAGTCGCCGTCGCTCACCGCTTTTGATGATCAGCCCGAGCGCTGGCTCGATGTGCGCTGGGATATCGAAGCCGGCTCCTCGGCGCTGTTTCCCGTCCGCATCGTCGCGACCGCGATCAACGAGCCGGGCACGCTCGGCGCGCTGGCGACGCTGATCGGCGAAACCGGCGCCAATATCGACAACATCAGCTTCAAGGCGCATTCGCCGGATTTCCGCGAAATGACCTTCGATCTCGAAGTCGCGGACTTGAAACACCTCAACAGCATCGTGACGCGCCTGCGCGCGAGCCCGCTGGTGAGCAAGGTGGAGCGGATGATTGGGTGAGGCGGTTACGGCGTTAGAGTTTCAGACAGTTCGCTTGAACTATCATTTGATGGTTTCAGCGCCAATTTCCTTGGTCATCTGAATGCAGTCGGAGGCCAATCCTCTCAGTTCCGACTCGTCCCAGATATCTTTTTTCCATCCCATTTTTTCATAGAAGCCCACAGCGTCGGGGGCTGAGTTGACCAACAAGGTCGTTATCCCGAGACGCCGTGCATAGGCTTCGGTCAGCGATGAAAGCATACTTCCGTGCCCCGACCGCTGCGCGGCTAGCGCAATCGACACCAGCCTCACAACTCCCGAGCAGGAGCCAGCTTCGTCAAGACGAACGGCGCCAATCGGACGCCCATGCAGCCTCAACAACAATGGGTGATTGGCATCGAGGCGTTCGTCCGGATGATTTTCGTTATAGTTGTGTCTTCCCTTTGCTTCCCACAAAACCGTTCGGCGAAGGAAATGATAATCCTTCCAGTCATCTGGGCTCTGCACTTCAGCAAGTTCGTGGCTCATCAGAAAATTTCCAAGCCATGCCAATTCAGTTTGAATCGCTCGCACGTCACTCCCAAGGCGCGTCTCGTGCGCGATCGGCCGATAGTGTTTTAGTGCAATCGTTGATGATCGTCATTGCAAGGAGCGTAACGCCTGCAACGCCCCGTGCGGACCCTATTTCAGCGGCAAATAAATCTCGGTCAGATGGCGGTGCTCCGGCGTATCGTGATCGAGGTTCAGATAGTGGAAATAGACCGGGAAATCCCGCAGTTCTTCTCCCGAACCCGGCAGCCAGTCGCGATAGAGCGCATAAACGCTCTCGTCGATCCGGTCGCGAGAACCGGCGTGGATCGTCATGGCGCAGCGGCCACCGGGGATCGTCTTGGTGACGACGCCGTGCTCATTGGCGGGAACCGGCGCCGGCGCCGAGCCGCAAATATCGAAGCGGAACTCCTCCGGCGGCGTCGTGTTGGGTCGTTATAGGGCACGCCATAGGTCTCGCATTGGCTGACCGGAGAAAGCCCGGACGACTTTCGCCAGGCGATGAAGCGCTGCACTGAGACGTTGAGCAGCGCCGGCGCGCCGCGATGTTCGAGCGCCGCGACCAATACGGGTTCGACGTCGATGATCTTTACGTCCATGTCATTCGTCCTTTCGCTGGCTGGAAGGCTGCGAGATCGCGCGCTCCATGACGCCCAGTCCGGCGTCTTGCGGAACGCGCTGGGCGTCTGGCCGAATGCGGCCTTGAAGGCGCGAGAGAAGGATTCAGGATTTTCGAACCCCGAATCCAAGGCGATGTCGATGATCGGCGCGGTCGGATTGAACGCCAGTCGATAGGAGGCTCGCTTGAGCCTCATGAATTGAATGTAGCGTGCGAGGCTGATCCCGCAGTGCTGGGAGAATTGCCGATGAAAGTGGAATTTTGAAAAGTTCGCCACTTCGCTCAACGCGTCGACGGTCAGCTCTTCGTCGAGATGCCTGTCGATGTAATCCAGCACGCGGTTGATGCGTCGCGCGTAAACGGGTTCCTTTGATCTTGTCCTGATCTCCATCCTCGCATCGTAGCAAGCGCGAGGACCGGCTTCTTGACTGAAATTGCTCTTTGCGCCGCCGCGCCGGCCGCGCGCCCAATGACAAACCGTCTACCCGCGCGCTATAGGAGCGTGATGACCTCGCCGCCCCTTCGCCTCGGCGTCAACGTCGATCACGTCGCGACCGTCCGCAATGCGCGCGGCGGTCCGCGGCCCGACCCCGTGCGCGCCGCGCTCCTCGCCATCGACGCCGGCGCCGACGGGATCACCGCGCATCTGCGAGAAGATCGCCGTCACATCAACGACGCCGACATGGCGCGGCTGAAGGCGGCGATCTCGAAGCCGCTCAATTTCGAAATGGCGGCGACCGAGCAGATGCTCGACATCGCCGTCGCGACGTCGCCGCACGCCGTCTGTCTGGTGCCGGAAAAGCGCACCGAGCGCACGACCGAGGGCGGCCTCGATGTCGTCAGCCAGCACGACTACCTGATGCCCTACGTCGATCAGCTCACCCGCGAAGGCGTGCGCGTGTCGCTGTTCATCGAGCCATCGCGGGAGGCGCTCGACGCCGCAGTCTCGATCAAGGCGCCGGTGGTCGAGCTCCATACCGGCGCCTGGTGTCACGCGCTCGAGGTCGGCGATACGGGCCGGGCCGAAGCCGAATTCGCCCGGATCGCGGAAGCCGCCGCCTACGGCGCCGCCCGCGGCCTCGAGATTCACGCCGGGCATGGCCTCGATTATGAGACGGCGCGCCGCGTCTCGACGCTGCCGCAGATCGTCGAACTCAACATCGGCCATTTCGTCATCGGCGAGGCGATTTTCGTCGGTCTTGCGGAGGCGATCGCCCGCATGCGCCGGGCGATGGAGGAGGGGCGGGCGCAAGCGCTCTAAGCCCAGCGCGGAAGCGTCACATGCGCCGCGGGCGTTAGCGTTAATCCCCGAATGCGGCCAAGCGCCGGGCGAACGTAGCTAAGCTGGCGCGCGGCCATCCTTTGGCGCGGACCCGTCACGGTCTTATCCGCTGGCGCTGGTTCTCATCGAAGCTGTAGCGTGGTAAGCCGGGCGGCCCGGGCGGGACCCGACGCCGCCCAAACGCATGAGGAGTAAGTCGGCTTGAGCAGGAACGTTCCGGTGGCGCGAAAACGCGAAGAGGGCGGTTTTCTAGAGACCGTAAAGGTCATCGTCGAGGCGCTGGCGATCGCGCTCGTCATCCGCACCCTGCTCTTTCAGCCGTTCAATATTCCCTCCGGCTCGATGATCCCGACCTTGCTCATCGGCGACTATGTGTTCGTGTCGAAATATTCCTACGGCTATTCGAATTACTCGATGCCGTTCGGCCCCGACATTTTTTCAGGCCGCATTCTGGCGTCGCCGCCGAACCGGGGCGACGTCGTCGTCTTCAAGCTGCCGCGGGACAATGAGACCGACTATATCAAGCGCGTCATTGGCCTTCCCGGCGACCGCATCCAGGTCATCGACGGCCGGCTCTACATCAATGGCGTGATCGTTCAGCGCGAGCCGATCGAAAAGGCGGTGACGGAAAATCGCGAGGGGCGCGATATCCCTGTGACGACCTATAAGGAGACGCTGCCTGGGAACGGCGATCATCCGGCGGTCGAACATACGATCATCGAAATCGAGGGCGATCACGGCATCAACGACAGCACCGAGCTGTTCGTCGTTCCGCCCGATCACTATTTCATGATGGGCGATAACCGCGACAACTCGACGGATTCGCGCATCGCGCCGGAGGTTGGCGGCGTCGGTTACGTGCCTTTCGTCAATCTCGTGGGCCGCGCCGAGATCATCTTCTTCTCGGTCAGGAAGGACGAATCGGCGCTCGCCTTCTGGCGCTGGCCGTGGTCGGTGCGTTGGGACCGGCTGCTTCGACCCGTTCATTGACCAGACGCTTGGGCGCGACATGACGCGCGGCCGCGATGAGGCGCTCGCTGCGCTCGAAGCGCGTATCGGATATGAGTTCGCCGACCTGGCGCTGCTCGCCCGAGCGCTGACCCATGTCAGCGCCTCGTCCTCCCGGCGCGATTCATACGAGCGTCTCGAATTTCTCGGCGACCGGGTGCTCGGCGTCGCGGTCGCCCACATGCTTTACGACGCCTTTCCGAACGAGACCGAGGGCGAGCTGTCCCGCCGCCTCGCCGCGCTGGTGCGCAAGGAGACTTGCGCCGAAGTTGCCGAAGCATGGGGCGTCGGCCCGGCGATGCGGCTCGGGGAAGGCGAGGCCCAGACCGGCGGGCGCGGCAAACGCGCCCTGCTCGGCGACATTTGCGAGGCGATCATCGGCGCGACCTTTCTCGATGGCGGCGCGATTGCGGCCGAACGCATCGTCCGCAAGGCGTTCAGCGAGCGTATGGGGGCGAGCGGCCAGGATCTGCGCGACGCCAAGACGGCCTTGCAGGAATGGGCGCAGGCGAGGGGGCTCGCAACGCCCCGCTACCAGATCGTCGGTCGCAGCGGGCCGGACCATGCGCCCTTTTTCGAAGTCGCCGTGGACGTCAAGGGATTCGACGTGACGCCGGGCTCGGGCGCCTCGAAGCGCGCCGCCGAACAGGCTGCGGCGGCGGCCTTTCTGGCGCGCGAAGACGCAGCCGCAGGAAAGGACGAGACGTGAGCGACAGCGACGAACCGGCGCAAGAACAAACGCGTTGCGGCTTTGCGGCGCTCGTCGGCGCGCCCAACGCCGGCAAGTCGACGCTGCTCAATCAGCTTGTCGGCGCCAAGGTCTCGATCGTATCGCGCAAGGCGCAAACGACGCGGGCGCTCGTGCGCGGCATCGCCATCGACGGCGCGGCGCAGATCATCCTTGTCGACACGCCGGGCATCTTCAAGCCCAAGCGGCGGCTTGATCGCGCCATGGTGGCGAGCGCGCTCTCGGGCGCAGCCGACGCCGACGTGATCGCGTTGCTTGTCGATTCGCGCAAGGGCGTCGACGAAGAAGTGGAGGCGATACTCACGCAGCTTCAGCACGCCAAGGCGCCGAAGCTTCTCGTCCTGAACAAGATCGACCTCATTCCCCGCGAGAAGCTGCTTTCGCTCGCGCAGACGCTCAACGCAGGGCAGACCTTCGACGAAACCTTCATGATCTCGGCGCTGAAAGGCGACGGCGTTGACGCTCTGCGCAAGGCGCTGGCGCGGCGCATGGCGCCGTCGCCCTGGCTCTATCCCGAAGATCAGCTCTCCGACGCGCCGCTGCGGCTGCTCGCCGCCGAGATTACGCGAGAGAAGCTCTACGAGCGCCTGCACGACGAGTTGCCCTATCAGTCGACGGTCGAGACCGAGTCATGGACCAATCAGAAGGACGGCTCGGCGCGCATTGAACAGACGATCTATGTCGCGCGCGACAGTCAGAAGAAGATCGTCATCGGCGAGGGCGGGCGCACCATCAAGGCCATCGGCCAGGCGGCGCGCCGCGAGATCGCCGAAGCCGCTGAACAGCCGGTGCATCTCTTTCTTTTCGTGAAGGTGCGCGAGAACTGGGCCGACGACCCCGAACGCTATCGCGAAATGCGCCTGGATTTTCCCAAGGGCGAATAATATCGGTCAAGCCCGGCGATTCGCAGGGCGCTGGAGAGTCGGATGTCTGACGAACGCAAGGCGATGACCGCCTATCGCTTTCTCACCGGGCCGGACGACGCGGCGTTCTGCCATCGCGTGACGGAAGCGTTGAGCCTCGGCTGGCGGCTTTATGGCTCGCCGTCCCTCACATTCGACTCGGCGCAGAACCGGGTGATTTGCGGCCAGGCTTTGATCAAGGATGTCGAGGGTTTAGAATACAAGTCGGACATGAAGCTTTCCGAAGTGTGAGCCTGACATGGAATGGCGCGACGACGCTCTCATCATCGGCGCGCGTCGGCATGGCGAAACTTCCGTCATCCTGGAGTTGATGACCCGGGGACACGGGCGCCATCTCGGTCTGGTGCGCGGCGGCCGCTCGCGCCGGCTTCGTCCGATTCTGCAGCCCGGCAATCTCGTCGACGCTCTGTGGCGCGCGCGTCTTGAGGACCATCTCGGGGCTCTGACAATCGAGCCGCGCGCCGCGCGCGCCGCTCATTTCCTCGATCGCGCCGCGGCGCTCAACGGAGTCGCTTCGCTATGCGCGCTCTTGCGCCTGCTGCCGGAGCGCGATCCTCATGCGGAACTGTTCGACATGGCCGACGCCATTGCAGCGCGGCTGTGCGATATTCACGGTCTTGACGTCGGCGCCGTCATGATGGCGCGGTTTGAACTCGCGCTGCTCGGCGCGCTCGGCTTCGGACTAGACCTCAACGCCTGCGCGCTGACCGGCGCGCGGGACGATCTCGCTTATGTGTCGCCGAAATCAGGACGCGCGGTGAGTCGCGTCGCCGGCGCGCCATGGCGCGACAGACTGCTGCCCTATCCCGACTTTCTTCAGCGCGAAAACACTGGGGCGGCGCAGGCCGATCTCATCGCCGCGTTCCGATTGACCGGATATTTCCTCACGCGCGACGTGCTGAACCCGCGCGGCGTGGCGCTGCCGGCGTCGCGCGATCTCTATATTGGGGCGCTTCTGCGCGCGGCGTGAGCAATGTGGGGCGGGCGCAATCGCGCCGCGGCGCCGGCTAGAGCGCGCGGCGAAAAAGTGGGAACCGGTTTTTCGCGTAGAGCGCGCTCTAAATTATTAGAATTGACCACGTTATCTGCCTTCGGCGAGTCCACCTGAACTCAGCGTGATCTAGTGGTCCTTGTCGCCGCAAATATAGCGGGACTCATGGCTGCTGACGCCATAGCCCTGGTCGATGTCGACAAGCACTTCGCGGCAAAGCGCCTGCATGTCGGCGTCAGCGTCCGGCGCGCGCGGCGCACCGCCCCGCGCGGCGACCGTCGGGCCGGAGACCGATAGCTGCGACCTGTCCAATGCAAGCGAGGCGGTGGTGACGAGCAGGCCGGCGACGAGCAGCAAAAGCAGTTTCTTCATGGACGCCTGTCTTGAAAGCCGCAGAAAACCGGCCAAAAACTCGACCGCGCCGATCCGCGCCATCGCCGCCAAGCTTCTAAAGGACGGGACGCGGCGACTGCAAGAACTTATTTGCATCATTTCGCACAAAACACTCATGCCTCGCCGGCCGTCCCCCGATCGGGAAAGGCCCGCAAAATAGTCCGCTTGCGCCGACGCCGCGGCGGCCATAGTACCGAGCTTGAAGCAAGATTCGGGTTTTTGAGATGACGCAAAAAGGCGGCGGGAGCGGAAAAGGCAAGAGCGCAAGCGACGTTAGCGTGATCGCGCCCGTCGCGCTGCGCGAAGCGCTCGAGGAGCGCTATCTGCGCTACGCGCTGTCGACGATCACCGGCCGCGCGCTGCCGGACGCCCGCGACGGGCTCAAACCCGTGCACCGTCGCATCCTTTACGGCATGCATATTCTGCGGCTCGATCCCGGCGCGCCGTTCAAGAAATGCGCGAAAATCGTCGGCGACGTGATGGGCTCCTTCCATCCGCATGGCGATCAGGCGATCTATGACGCGCTGGTGCGCCTCGCCCAGGACTTCTCCTCGCGCTATCCGCTCGTCGACGGGCAGGGAAATTTCGGCAATGTCGATGGCGATTCGGCGGCCGCCTATCGCTACACCGAAGCGCGCATGACAGCGGTCGCCCGTCTGCTGCTCGAAGGCATCGACGAAGACGCGATCGACTTCATCCCGAATTATTCCGGAGAGGAAAAGGAGCCGGTGGTGCTGCCCTCGGCTCTGCCCAATCTGCTCGCCAATGGCGCGCAGGGCATCGCCGTCGGCATGGCGACCTCGATCCCGCCACATAATCTCGCCGAGCTTTGCGACGCCGCGCTTTATCTCATCTCCCATCGCAAGCCGACCGCCGAACAGCTTCTCACTTTCGTGCAGGGGCCGGATTTTCCCACCGGCGGCATCGTCGTCGACAGGCGCGAGGAAATCATCGAGACCTATCGCACGGGACGCGGCTCGTTTCGCGTCCGCGCGCGCTGGGTGAAAGAAGAGCTGCCGCGCGGCGGCTGGGTCGCGGTCGTGACCGAAATTCCTTACGGGGTGCAGAAGTCGCGCCTCATCGAACGGCTCGCCGAACTCATCTCTGAGCGCAAACTGCCGCTCGTCGCCGACGTGCGCGACGAATCGGCGGAAGACGTGCGCATCGTCTTCGAGCCGCGCGCGCGCACGGTCGATCCGGCGCTGATGATGGAGACTCTGTTCAAGCTCTCCGAGCTCGAAACGCGTTTCGCGATGAACATGAATGTGCTCGTCGACGGCGTGACGCCGCGCGTCGTTTCGCTCGACGAGGCGCTGCGGCAATGGCTCGACCATCGCCGGACCGTGCTGCAACGCCGCTCGCGCCATCGCCTCGCCGCGATCGTCCGGCGCATCGAGCAATTGGAAGGCATGGTCATCGTCTTCCTCAATCTCGACGAGGTGATCCGCATCATCCGCGAAGAGGACGACGCCAAGGGCGAATTGAAAAAGGCGTTCAAGCTCACCGATTTGCAGGTCGAATATATCCTCGATACGCGGCTGCGCGCCTTGCGCAAGCTCGAAGAAATGGCGCTGAAGAAGGAGCTGGGCGAGCTCTCGGCCGAGCGCAAGGACATCGAGGCGCTGCTCGCCGATGACGACAAGCAGTGGAAGACCATCGCCTGGCAGGTACGCGAGCTGAAAAAAGCCTATGGCCCGCAGACGCTGATCGGCAAAAGGCGAACGAGTTTCGAAGACGCGCCTGAGGCGATCGATCTTGATCTCGCCGAGGCGATGATCGAGCGCGAGCCGGTGACCGTCGTCGTCTCGCAGAAGGGTTGGATTCGCGCGCTCAAGGGCCATGTGCAGGATCTCTCGACCCTGCAGTTCAAGGGCGACGATGCGCTCGCCGCGTCATTCTTTGCGCAGACCACGTCGAAAATCATCGCGCTCGCCTCGAGCGGCAAGGCCTATACGTTAGAGGCCTCGAAACTTCCCGGCGGACGCGGCCATGGTGAGCCGATCCGCATGTTCGCCGATATCGAGGAAGGCGCCGATGTCGTCGCCGTGCTGCCGCATGTCGCGGAGGCGTCGCTGCTGCTTGTCACCAATGACGGGCGCGGCTTTGTCGTGGCGCAAGACGATCTACTGTCGTCGACGCGCAAGGGGCGCGCCGCGCTGAACGTCGATCCGCCGTCGAGATTGAAGATTGTGACGCAGGCGGATGGCGATCATGTCGCCATCATCGGGGAGAACCGGAAGCTGCTGGTGTTTCCGTTGAGCGAAGCGCCGCGCATGGCGCGCGGCAAGGGCGTGCGCCTGCAGCGCTATAAGGACGGCGGCGTGTCGGACGCGAAGGTCTTTGCGCTGAAGGACGGCCTGACATGGACCGACGCATCTAGCCGCGTCTTTACGATCGAGAAGACGGAACTCAAGGATTGGATCGGCCATCGCGCCGAGGCGGGACGATTGCCGCCGAGAGGGTTCCCGAGGAATAATAGGTTTGGGTGAGCAACGAATTCACTACAAAGAGCGCAGTTGATGCCGTCATCCGAGAAGGTATTCTAGGATGGCGGATTTCGCGGCGTTCACCATCTGCCGGGACCGTATCTCCCCCACTCCAAATATCTTCCTCCGCAGAGTATCTTCGCCCGCCATCAAAACGTCTCGGACTTCGCCAAATCCATTCGACTTGAGAACACTGATTTGCCAATCGGAAAGGTCCAAGGCGTCGACGCTATTGCTCAGTTGTCTGGATACAACAGCCATAGACATCATGTCGTCGTCCATAACTTTGCTGATGCTGAGATTTCCCAGAGGGATGTTGCGTCCAAATTCAATCATCCGCTTTTTAGAAAGCGTCGGGATAATTCGGTTGAGTTCCTGCAACGGACTCGCCGCCTGGGATAAAAGCGTACCTAGGTGGACGGTAAAGCGGCCGCCTAATTGACTTCTGGTGCCCCGGATAGCCCTATCAAGTTCTTGGACCAATCCGACGTAGGACAATAGAGAAAGCGCTTTGACAACCTCTTGAGGAACGTCTCTGCTGACCCAGAAAAATGACGTCGTTTCGATAGTGCCGCGTGTTTCCGGGTTGAGGTTTCGCCGTGCCAATTCTGGTAAAATATGGTTTTCGACGAAGTCCCGTCCCCAATCGACGATCGATTTAAAAGAAGGAAATTTGTCACCTAACGCGGTGTGTTCCTTCCATATGTCTTCTCGATAATATTCTTTAACCAAGCTTTCTACGTCCTGTGACTTAAAATCACGCAGGCCGCCGACGGTTTTTAAGAGATGGCGCGGATTCCCGTGCGCGCTGTATGCGAGTAACGCAAAATTCTTATCAAAGTTTCCGCCGGGGCGAGCTTGCTTGAGCAATCTCTCGGCGTTATCCCTATCCTCTCCAATTCCTTGGCTCGCTTTCCGCTGTGCCTGTTTGACAACCATTTCTCTCATCGACTCAACGTAGTTTGAGTCCAAAATATCCCGTTCCAGGCGTATGAGAGTCGCGTCGTGCGTCATCTCGAACGCCGGCCCATACGATGTTATCCCCGGATATACAGCAGCGTTGCAAGTGATGAAGGGTGATCTTAAATCTCGAAAAAGAGAAAAAAGCGTGCTGCTGTTCCATGCGAAAAACGTGTGCGGCCTCATCGAATAAGATGCATAGGCGCTCTACGCCGCTCGACTCGCAAACATCTTCAACTGCTCTGACATAGTCGTCTACGTCCGGTATCGTAGATGTATCGATATCTTGTTCTGGATTTCTCCAAGAATCCTCAAACTGTGCCGCAATGCTTTCGAGTTGAATTTTTTTCGCTGACGCGTCGCGGCCTACATGCAAAGTTAGAGAAGCCGCCTCCGGCTCGACTAAGTTCCATGAGCGAAGAGCGCGCGTCGTTTGTCCGCACAGTTTCGCCATCATCCAGTAGAGAAATCTGTTCTTGTTGCGCGCTTGAACCAATGAGCTTTCTTTGAATGAAACATATACAGGCAGCACACGATCAGTCTCAAAACGCGAGTTCATTTCCGCTTCTGCGATGCGGAGCAGGAATGACTTTCCAGTCCCACGACTGCCTTCGATGATGGTAGGTGACTGCCCCTTGATTTCTTCTATTGTCTTCCGATCGGCGCTGGTTTCGACAAACAATTCAGCAATTGCATCCAATCGGAGTTCTTCGGTTCTATACGAAAAAACTGCCATTATTCTGCCTGTCCCCCGATGAGTTTTTGGAATGCTTTTACGTCGCCTGCCAGGGCGTCAATTGCTGGGCTAAGCTGCTCTATTTGATCCCTGTTTAGCGTTCCCAAATAGCGAACGCAAAAAGGGAAGGTGACTACGCGGACAACTTCGTCAAACGGTTTTAGGACCTCGGCTAGACGTACTTCATCGAAGAGGAACGATACGTCATCAAGGTTGTGCACCTTGACATTCTTATGCACGAAATCGGAAAGGCGAGAATAAAGACTGTTGGCTCGATCTGCGTAAAAAGTGCAGTCATTAACAGATTCAGGCATGAAGGCCTCGGCGTATCGAACGCTGAAAACTCCGTTATCATCTGAAGATACGCGGCTCCAGCTGACATCGATCATGCCATTAGCCCATTTTCGTAGGTCAAGGAGATGCGCCGAGTAGTAAAGGGCAGCAACTGCATTCTCAAGAACTGTTCGCTGAGACGCGTAAGATTGTCGATATAAACCTGTTACGCCTTGATAAAGGGCTAAGCCTAGGTCGTGGAGAAGCGCGTTGTATACGAAGCCTTCTGGTTGGTTGCTCGCGATTTCAAAAAGTAAATTTTAAATCAGAAATTTGCTGGTGCGCGTTCGATACTATTGCAGCGCAACTAACAAAAGCCCTTTCGATACACTCCGCTTCGTTTTTGACTATATCTAATACCGATCCCCATTGAAGCAGACTCATTGGGTCTTCACGAATCGGCTTTCGTCTGATTCTAGTTGGCGAACTCCAGGGGGTTCGCCATGGCGGCTGCGATTGGACTGCGGGAAGACTTTGACGCGG